>NZ_JBSFUK010000098.1:0-1000 GCF_053591755.1 Streptomyces sp. NPDC002926 | reverse complement strand
TTTGGAGATATACTATAAAAGTGGACAGAAAATTGTGTGTTATAATCTGTCTATTAAGACACAAAACTGAAAGGTGGAAAGGTTATAATAAACTAGACACAAAGTTAAGAGAAATCGTGGAAAGGTTTATTATGGCAAGAAGAAAATTCGATAAACAATTTAAAAATTCTGCAGTAAAACTCATTCTTGAAGAGGGTTACTCTGTTAAAGAAGTCAGCCAAGAGCTTGAGGTTCATGCCAATAGTCTTTATCGCTGGGTTCAAGAAGTTGAAGAATATGGAGAAAGTGCTTTTCCAGGCAATGGGACAGCCCTAGCTAATGCCCAACATAAGATTAAATTGTTAGAGAAAGAAAATCGTTATCTTCAGGAGGAACTTGAACTTCTAAAAAAGTTCCGGGTCTTCTTGAAGCGAAGCAAGTAAAACGTTTTGAATTTCTCTTGAAACATCATGGGAAGATAAAAATTAAACATGCAGTAAAAGTTCTTAAGGTTTCTCGCTCAGGTTTCTATGAATACATGCATCGTCGTCCTTCAAAACAACAAGTGGAGAGAGAAATTCTCTCAGAGAAGATAAAAGCTGTCTTTCATGAGCATAAGGGACGCTATGGTGCGGTTAGAATTACCAAGGTACTTCATAATACTGGTATTATGACCAACACGAAACGTGTTGGAAAACTGATGCACTTGATGGGACTTTATGCCAAGGGAAGCCGTTATAAATATAAACATTACAACAGAAAAGGAGCTTCGCTTTCAAGACCCAATTTAATTAATCAGATCTTTAAAGCAACAGCTCCTAATAAAGTATGGCTGGGAGACATGACCTATATCCCTACCAAAGAAGGCACCTTATACTTAGCCGTGAATATCGACGTTTTTTCACGTAAGATTGTAGGCTGGTCAATGTCTTCACGGATGCAAGATAAACTGGTGAGGGATTGCTTCTTACAAGCTTGTGGGAAAGAACATCCTCAGCCTGGCTTGATTGTCCATACTGAT
>NZ_JBSFUK010000097.1:0-1005 GCF_053591755.1 Streptomyces sp. NPDC002926 | reverse complement strand
GCTGCCATGAGGCGTGCCATCTCGCGGCGTTGGTTGGGCAGGACCAGGGTGACGACGCTGCCGGACTCGCCCGCGCGGGCGGTGCGGCCGCCGCGGTGCAGGTAGTCCTTGTGGTCGCTGGGCGGGTCGACGTTGACGACGAGGTCGAGGTTGTCGACGTGGATGCCGCGGGCGGCGACGTTGGTGGCCACCAGCGCGGTGACGTGGCCGGTCTTGAACTGGGCGAGGGTGCGGGTGCGCTGGGGCTGGGACTTGCCGCCGTGCAGGGCGGCGGCGCGTACGCCGCTGTTCAGCAGGTGCTTGGTGAGCTGGTCCACGGCGTGCTTGGTGTCCAGGAACATGATCACCCGGCCGTCGCGGGCCGCGATCTCGGTGGTGGTGGCGTATTTGTCGGTGCCGTGGATGTGCAGGACGTGGTGTTCCATCGTGGTGACCGCGCCCGCGGAGGGGTCGACGGAGTGGACGACCGGGTCGTTGAGGTAGCGGCGGACCAGGAGGTCGACGTTGCGGTCCAGGGTGGCGGAGAAGAGCATCCGCTGGCCTTCGGGGCGTACCTGGTCCAGGAGTTCGGTGACCTGGGGCATGAAGCCCATGTCGGCCATCTGGTCGGCCTCGTCCAGGACGGTGATGTTCACCCGGTCCAGACGGCAGTCCTTGCGCTCGATCAGGTCCTTGAGGCGGCCCGGGGTCGCCACGACGACCTCGGCCCCGGCGCGCAGCGCGCCGGCCTGGCGGCCGATGGACATGCCGCCGACCACGGTGGCCAGCCGCAGCTTCAGCGACCGGGCGTACGGGGTGAGCGCGTCGGTGACCTGCTGCGCCAGCTCCCGGGTGGGCACCAGGACCAGCGCCAGCGGCTGCCGGGGCTCCGCCCGCTTGCCCTCGGTACGCGCCAGCAGGGCCAGGCCGAAGGCGAGCGTCTTGCCGGAGCCGGTACGTCCGCGGCCCAGAACATCCCGCCCGGCCAGCGTGTTCGGCAGCGTGGCCGCCTGAATCGGGAACGGC
>NZ_JBSFUK010000096.1:0-1010 GCF_053591755.1 Streptomyces sp. NPDC002926 | reverse complement strand
AATCCGGTGACTGCGTCGGTGCCTTCGGCGACCAGGTGCCAGAGGTCTTCGGGGCTGTTGACGTCGCCGGGGTAGCGGCAGGCCATGGAGACGACGACGATCGGGTCGTCGTCGGTGTGGGTGGGGGTGTGTGCGGGGACTGGGGTGTGGTCGGGGGTGTGGGTGGGGGTGATCTGGTCGGTGATGTGGGTGGCGAGTGCGGCGGGGGTGGGGTGGTCGAAGATGAGTGTGGAGGGCAGGCGTAGTCCGGTTTCGCGGTTGAGGCGGTTGCGTAGTTCGACTGCGGTGAGGGAGTCGAAGCCGAGTTGTTTGAAGGCTTGGTCGGTGGTGAGGGTGCCGGGCTGGGTGTGCAGGACGGTGGCGCAGATGTGGGCTACCAGGTCGCGGACGGCGGTGGTGCGTTCTGCGGGGGAGAGGGTGGCCATGTGTTGTTGCCAGTTGGTGGCTGTGCCGGTGGTGGTGGTGTTTCGGGTGGTGCGGCGTTGGGGGGTGGTGGCGAGGCGGTGGAGGAGGGGTGGGAGTTCGCCGTTGTTGGCGAGTGTGGTGAGGGTGGTGCGGTCCCAGTGGGTGGGTGCGAGCAGGGGGACGGGGAGGTCGAGTGCGGCGTCGAGCAGGGCGGTGCCTTCGGTGGTGGTCAGTGGGGTCATGCCGGTGGCGGTCCAGCGGGCGGTTTCGGAGGTGCTGAGGGTGGAGCCCATTCCGTCGGCCCAGAGTCCCCATGCCAGGGAGGTGGCGGGTAGGCCTTGTGTGTGGCGGTGGTGGGCGAGTCCGTCGAGGAAGGTGTTCCCGGCCGCGTAGTTCGCCTGTCCCGGCGAACCCAGCAGACCAGCCACCGACGAGTAGACAACAAACGCCACCAGGGGCAGGTCCTGGGTGAGTTCGTGCAGGTGCCATGCGGCGTCGGCCTTGGGGCGTAGGACGCGTGTCGTGCGGTCCGGGTCCAGCGCTGTCACCAGGCCGTCGTCGAGGATGCCGGCGAGGTGGAAGACGGCGGTGAGCGGGTGCGCCGC
>NZ_JBSFUK010000095.1:0-1087 GCF_053591755.1 Streptomyces sp. NPDC002926 | reverse complement strand
CTTAAATCGAGTTTTAGAGCGTTTTAAAATAGAATGATGAAAAACTAAAAAGTTTCAAACGCTGGTCGGCTTGTTTCGTAAAAAAAGAGTGCAATGCGCACTTACACATCACTCTAAAAACGAGTGATGTAATGGCTAAAAATCGTGTATCAGAAGTTGCTTATCGCAACAACAAAATTTCATGCTAGTAGCGTCTCTTAAATGAGTGAGTCTTTGTTTCAATTTGTGATACATTTTTCTGATCCATCAAGAACTTCCTCAAAGATAAAATGCCCCAGCGCTCATTCCTCAATCGCCCTTTGTCATTGATTTTGTAATAAGCATTGCGCCCTATTCGGTTACAATCCTCACAACAAAATAGACCATATAAAACCATAAATACTGCTGTAAGCTATCACATTGTAATACAAATTACTTCGTTCTTGTATTACAATGTGGCTTGAAAAGGGGGAAGTTTCACTTTCCCCTTTTATCCCCTTTGGATTGTGTCGATTTGCTTTACGCAAACGCCACCTACCCATTTTATAAAAATAAAATGGGCAAAAGATCTTTCTTTTTGTCATACAAAAAGAAGAAAAAGAGGGACGATTTTCTTCTTCCGAAATCGTCCCTCTTTTTGGATGAACGAACAAAAAATCTCTCGTATTTTGTTTGTTCATCCACTAAAAATATGCGAACAGTATGGCTTCATTCAATTCTGTTCTTACAAGTCAAAAGCATCGAATCGTCCAAGGACGATTCAACAAAAAAAGTAGTCGTTTTTGGACGACTACTAAGTTCTAAACATTCATTACCCAAAATCAATTTGGTCTAACATCGTTTCTCGACTAGCTTGATCTAATCCAAGATACGTTAAGGTCATAGCTTCACTTGAATGGTTTAATAAATTCATCACTAAACCAATATTATAGTTTGACTGGGTATAGACCTTATAAGCGCCTGTTTTACGCATGGTATGCGTTCCTAGATAGTTAATTCCTACTTATTGTCGGCGGAGCTGGACGCTTCTTTCACAACCTCTATCCTCGATCTTTTTGGTCATACACTTCTTTGACGTTGATAAATTGATCAAGTATTGGATTTTCTC
>NZ_JBSFUK010000094.1:0-1093 GCF_053591755.1 Streptomyces sp. NPDC002926 | reverse complement strand
CGCCATCACCCTCAAAGACGTCACCCGCCACCCGGTCCTCACCGACCTCGCCAACCTGGTCGACAACAGAGCCGACCTGGCCGACGGCAGGACCGAACAACACTCCGGCCTGCTCCAGCCACTGACGGAATCGCACGGCGCACAGGCCGGTTCCCTGGTGTGCTTCCCCTACGCCGGCGGCAACTCGGTGAACTTCCTGCCGATGGCCAGGGCACTTCCGGCCGACGGCCTGGCGGTGTACGCCGTCGAGCTGCCCGGTCACGACGTGGCCGCCGAGAACGAGCCGTTCGCGCAATTGGCGCAGGTGGCCGAGCAGATCAGCACCGAGATCACCCGGCGTGGCCTGACCAGGATCCTGCTGTGGGGCCACTCCTCCGGCACCGCGTTGGCCATCGAGACGGCCAGACAGCTGCAGGAGCGCGGGGTGGACGTCCAGCGGGTGTTCCTCGGCGCGCAGCTGCTCGGTGACGTCGCCGACCGGCGCGCCGCCGTCGCCGAGCTGACCGGGCGGAGCAACGCCCAGATTGCCGCGGAACTCAGCGCGAACAGCGGCTACACCGAGCTCGGTGAGCTGGATGCTCAGCACGTCGAGCATGTCGGTGCCGCATACCGGCACGACTGCGTGTCCGCGCACCGCTATTTCGCCGACGCCCTGGGCGCCCCGCCGACAGTGAAGCTGTCCGCGCCGGTCACCGTGGTCGTCGCCGCCGACGACCCGAGCACGGCGGAGTTCCCGCGCCGGTACCGCGACTGGCAGTTCCTGGCCGAGCGCGTCGACCTGCACGAACTCGCCGACGGCGGTCACTACTTCCTGCGCACCCGTCCGACCGAGGCGGCCAAGGCCGTGTTGAGTGCTGCCGAATGGCTGCCGGTTTCTTCCTGAGCCGCGACTGAAAGGAAACGAGATGTCGTCGTCATCCCCGACATCACTGCTCGGCGTGGAGTTGCAACCCGGTAAGCCTCCGATGCTGCGGGTTGAGGCCACCGTCGACGCGGCGAGCTGGGCGGCCGAGCAGCGGGAGGCGCTGCGTGGTGTTGTTGCCGAGCATGGTTCGGTGCTGGTTCGTGGGCTGGGTCTGTGTGACGTGGCCGG
>NZ_JBSFUK010000093.1:0-1129 GCF_053591755.1 Streptomyces sp. NPDC002926 | reverse complement strand
CTCACCTGGCCCACCACCCCCACACCCACCGCAGACCTGCCCACCTACCCCTTCACCCGCAACCACTACTGGCTCACCCCCGAACCCCGCACCGATGCCCTGCAGATGGGCCTGGGCCCCACCGATCACCCACTCCTGGCCGCGGGCAGTGAACTCCCCGACGGCTCCTACCTGTTCACCACCACCCTCACCGCCACCGCACACCCCTGGCTCAACGACCACACCATCGCCGGCACCACCCTCCTCCCCGGCACCGCACTCCTCGAACTCGCCCTCCACGCAGGCGACCTGGTCGATCACCCCCAAGTCGCCGAGCTGACCCTCCACTCCCCCATCACCCTCCCGGCCCAACTGCAGATCACCGTCGAAACCGCAGACCACGACCAACGCCACTTCACCATCCACACCCGCACACTCAGCACCGACGACGACCGCACCTGGACCCTGCGCGCAAGCGGCACCCTCACCACCAACCAGCCCGCCGACCTGCCCGACCCCCTCCACTGGCCCGCCGACAACCTCGGCCACCCCGCCGACCTCGACAGCTTCTACGACGAACTGGCCGACCACGGCTACCAGTACGGACCCGCCTTCCGCGGCCTCCAGGCCCACTGGCCCGACACCACCCACCCCACCACCGGCTGGTCCCACATCCAACTCCCCAGCCAGTACGAACCCACCGGATACACCCTCCACCCCGCCCTGCTCGACGCCGCCCTGCACCCCCTGGTCGCACCCACCGGCACCGACACCCCACTACGCCTGCCCTACACCTTCACCAACGTCACCACCCACCCCACACCCGCCCCCATCACCTCCCTACGCATCCACACCACCACCCGCACCGACACACCCGACACCATCACCCTCCACGCCTACACCGACGACGGCACCCCCGCCCTCACCATCACCGGCCTCACCCTCGCAACCGCAGACCCCCACGCCCTCGCAACACCAACACCCATATCCCAAATCCAATGGACCCCGGTCGCGCCCGCAGACCACGCGCAGGCCGACGACAGCACACCAGACGCGCCCACCGGCTGGGTGCAACTCGGCGACGGCATCCCGATCCCCGGGGCCTCCGCCCACTACCCGGACCTGACCGCCCTGCTGGCAGACATCACCC
>NZ_JBSFUK010000092.1:0-1170 GCF_053591755.1 Streptomyces sp. NPDC002926 | reverse complement strand
CTCGGCCAGCACTGCGGCGTTCAGGCTGCCGCCGCGCCGCCCGAGCACCGTCTGTCCCATTCGACGCAGCAGTGGCACGGGGAGGGCCTGTCCGGTCACACTTGGGTACCCAAGTACGAAGTTCACTAAAGACACTAACCCCCTATTTTGAGCTTTTAGAGTTGACAGTAGTTTGAAAGGTTGACAAGATGAAAAAAACCAAAAATCGTGAGAGAAATATTTTAAAAAGGTTCTTCGTAAATGAAAAAGAAGACGAAAGAATTAAATTGATGATGAGAAAAACTGGTATCACTAATTTTTCTATATTTGCTAGACGAGCCTGTTGCAATAAAGAGATTTTTTCTATTGATTTTTCAGAATATAAAAATATTATTTCTGAAATTTCTGCGACAAAATCTGAACTAAAACGTATCGGAAATAATATCAATCAAATTGCTAAACATTTAAACGAAAATAAAAATAATCAGACAAAAGAATGGATGTCTGATTATCAAAAGCAATTAGAAAACTTGGAAAATAAAATTCAAAAAGTTGTTCATTTTATTTCGGAGAGGGAGTAAAAATGACAGTGATTTATATGCCAAAACAATCGAACGGAACAGTTCATTCTTCAACAGTTGTGAGCTGTTTTTTGAATGCTGATGAATAGTGAGATTAGAGCAGGTCATAAATAAGGGTCATATTTAAAAGCTAAAATTGTACGTTTTAGTCAATTACATACAAGGGTTCTGTTGCAAAGTTTTAAATCTACTATCAAATAAGGTAGAATAATAGAAAAAGATAGCAGGAGGAATGACGATGAATCATTTTAAAGAAAAGCAATTTCAGCAGGATGTGATTATTGTAGCCGTGGGCTACTATCTTCGTTATAACCTTATCCACGGTGTTCAAGAAGCAACTCCTCAGCAATAAGCGCTAGATTTCCAAAATATGAGAAACTATTTTAGAAATCTAGTTCTTATTTGCTCGGAGCTGGACGCTTCTTTCACAACCTCTATCCTCGATCTTTTTGGTCATACACTTCTTTGACGTTGATAAATTGATCAAGTATTGGATTTTCTCCTTTTAGGTCAGCTTCGAAACGGATACCGTCAATATTGATTCTGGCGTTACGGTAGTAGTCAGTTCCTAGTTGTCCCCATGCAGGAGTTGAGGCATCGACATTGCAGA
>NZ_JBSFUK010000091.1:0-1324 GCF_053591755.1 Streptomyces sp. NPDC002926 | reverse complement strand
TTCCAAGTTAGCCAGCCAAGCTCATCACATATGAACTCTTATAGTTGAACATTTTTCTTGGATAATGGTTCATCCAATACTCGATAGCGGCGACTTCTTCAGGGGTCGTCTTTGTTGTGCCTTTTGGCAGATGCCTACGAATCATTCGGTTATGGTTTTCATTCGTCCCTCGCTCAAAGCTCGCGTAGGCGTGTGCATAGTAAACTGGACAGCTTACGACCTCAGAGAGCCTTGCAAATTCATGGCCATTGTCAGGGGTAATGGATTTGAAGTCATAACTTTTTTGAAGTTCCACCAGCTCATCATTGACCGCCTGTGCTGTTTTCCCATCAATCAAGCGAATGATCTCCGTGCGGTATTTTCGCTCTGTGAGCGTCAAAAGCACCTTGTTCTTAGCTCTCGTAAGAATGACCGTGTCAATCTCGTAATGCCCCACTTCTAAGCGATTGTTAATGAACTCAGGCCGTTCTTCAATAGACTTACCAAAAGGATGCTTTGGCGCACGAGGTTTGATTTTCTTTGCCGCCTTATACTGCGGATAGAAAAGATGATGACGCTTGGCTTCTAACCAGCCCCAGTTGACCCAATTGTAGAGGCTGCTCAGAGAAACTCCTTTTAGAGCCTGATGAATGACTTCCAAAGAGTCCTTGTCTTCTTTAAGACGTGTACTCACATAACAATCAATCTCAGTCGTGAGTTTACTCGGACGAACACTGTGAGCCCTCAATCCTTCATAATTTTCTTGAGCCTTTTTAGCAGAGTATTTTACCTTCCGCTTGAGCTGGATTTCCCCTCGCTTCATCTCTCTGTCAATCGTCCCATGAGCTTTATTCAATAAGCGCGCAATCTCACGGTTGCTCAGTCCTTCTTTATTGTGCCAACGTTCAATGTTTAAACGGTCTTGATTGGTCAGGTGTTTCCCTTTGCTCTGGCTTGTGATAGAATAGTCTTGCATCTGAATTTCCTTTTTATACTATTTGGTCGAACTTCTAGTATAAGAGATTCAGATGTTTTTTGCTTGACTCAAGGTGGCTAACTTCATTTTACAATTTGCGATTAATTATTAAATTTAAAAAAATAAAAAAATAGGAGAGAAAAAATGGCAAAACGTATTATTGGTACAACACCAAAAGAAGATGGTTTTCGGATGCCTGGTGAATTTGAAGCTCAAGATCAAATTTTTATGATCTGGCCCGAACGTCCAGATAACTGGCGTGATGGAGCAAAACCTGTTCAGATTGCCTTTACTAATGTTGCTAAAGCAATTAGTAGATTTACACCAGTAACAATGTTAGTTTCACAATCCCAATATCAAAATGCTCGT
>NZ_JBSFUK010000090.1:0-1361 GCF_053591755.1 Streptomyces sp. NPDC002926 | reverse complement strand
CAGGAGATATATCTCGAATGGTATCGAGATATATCTCCTGTCTATTTTTATGAGGATTTCATTCCAAATGTCTTATTTTTTATTTTTTAGCGCCATGATAATGTATAAAATTGTACGCTGATTAACCACTAACATGCCACAAAATAATAGGGCAAGGCATAGATACAAGACTTTACTCGGCAGATAAAATAAACAAAGAATTTGTACCAAAATGATCACAAAATTACTTATAAAAGTTCGCCATTTAATCTGAATCACCACAAATTTTTGCGTATCCTTGACACGAAATAAAAACGTTGTTAAGAATCCAAGCATTGAAGCTAATCCAGCACCATTCAAGCCAAATAATGGAATAAGTAATACTTGTGCAATGACACAAACGATTGCTCCAAATAAAAATGTGATAAATCCTCCTGTAGTTTTTTTAACTACAATATAACTTGTTTCAAAAAAATTTGCAAAGCTAGAAAATAATGCTGAGAGCATGAAAGGTTCTGTTGCGAAGTTTGAAAATCAAACGCGCCCGCTCTGAACTCCAAATATCTTAGGCTGGTATTCCCATTAATACCTTGATTTCAGTAGACACCGAAAAGCCGAAGAGCGTTCCATTTCTTCGGTTCTTTTTATATATTCCTCGAAGGGTCTCCATGCCCTTAATCGTGGAAGAGGCTGTACGGAGACTTTGATAAAATTTATTCCGTCGTTTAATAGGTCGATGGTCTTGTTCTATTAAATTGTTAAGATACTTCACAGTTCGGTGCTCTGTCTTAGTATATAAACCCACACTCTGTAACTTTCTAAAGGCGGAGCCAAGAGAAGGTGCTTTATCGGTCACAATTGCTTTCGGCTCACCAAACTGTTTATGGAGTCGTTTTAAGAAAGCATAGGCTGCTTGCGTATCCCGTTTCTTTCGTAACCAGATATTTAAGGTTAAGCCGTCCGCATCAATTGCACGATAAAGATAATGCCAACGTCCCTTAATTTTGATATAGGTTTCGTCCATTTTCCATGAATAGAAGGATTGTCTATTTTTCTTCTTCCAAAGATAATAGAGGACTTTGCTGTACTCTTGCACCCAACGATAAATCGTAGTATGACAAACATTTATTCCACGATCATATAACAATTCCTGAACTTCACGATAGCTTAGATTGTAACGCAGGTAGTAACCAACAGCGACAATAATGACGTCTTTTTTGAATTGTTTGCCTTTAAAATGATTCATTACTCTGTCCTCTCTGTCTTTTTTCTCAATTTTACACTAAAATAGATTTTTTGGAAAACTTTGCAACAGAACCCTTTCGGTTTTGAACCTCAAGGGGAACACTCGTTTGATAAAGCGTCTCAATGGTTGTCAGTAA
>NZ_JBSFUK010000089.1:0-1523 GCF_053591755.1 Streptomyces sp. NPDC002926 | reverse complement strand
TGAACAATAGAATTGGTATATGAGTTAATTCCAATACCTGAAGGGCCCAAAATTCTTGACAAATAAGGAATGGTAAGTAATGGCACAATCATTATAAAGACCTGATATATTACATTATAAAGATAATTTTTTGCGATTTGCATTGATAATCCTCCCGAAAAATATTAAACAAAAACTATATAACAGGAAGGATTAAAAATTGGGTCCTCCTGTCCACCTAAGTTCTAATAAAAGTATCTAGATGGTGAAATCTTACCATTCTTAATCAAGCAGAATAACTTTTAATAAGTTTTCATCTGCCTTCACTATAATTAACACTTAACATCTGTCCAGATAGCTAACTAGACAAATCAAAGACTCCCCTTAACCGAATGACTTCACATTCATTAAAACAAGATAATCAAATTCAGTGATTAATGAACCCATTGAAGATATAAAAAATCCGTAATTAACCCGAATTGCTAGTTAATTTCATTGGAAAATAAATAAGTCGTGCTATCCTAATCTTAAAGCACTAAGCATTAGAAAGCTCACGACTTATATGACTTATAATAGCACACTTCCAAAAGTTTTTGTTTATTTACTGACAACCATTGAGACGCTTTATCAAACGAGTGTTCCCCTTGAGGTTCAAAACCGAAAGAACGTCCATCTCGCAACATCAGATTGCTTAGTTATCGCTTGTTACCTATGGGGCGTACTGCATTTTAGTGAAACGCTTAAAGCTAAGCACCAATTGGCTCAAAGTTTATTTCCTAATTTCCTAGAATATTCTCGCTTTGTCCGCCGTTGTAATGCCCTCTTACCGAGTATCCAAGTCATTCGCCAAGCACTCGTCTTTAAAGAGGTTGAAGGAATGAGTGTATCCATTATTGACAGCTTCCCCATTCCTTTGTGTCAGCCTATTCGTAATTTCAGAAGCAAAGTTCTTGGAGATTATGCCAATGTTGGCTACAATGCTACAAAGGGACAGTACTTCTATGGATGTAAATGTCATGCTTTAGTCAGTGAATCAGGCTATGTCATAGACTACACAATTACTCCTGCTTCAATGGCTGATAGTTCAATGACCGAGGAAGTGTTGAGTCAATTTGGGACACCAACAGTCCTTGGAGATATGGGATATTTAGGTCAGTCACTGCATGATAGGCTGGAATTAAAAGGAATTGATCTAATTACACCTGTCAGGAAGAACATGAAGCAAAAGAAAATCCTTTTCCCTAATTTTTCAAAACGTAGAAAAGTGATTGAGCGAGTTTTCTCTTTTTTGACAAATCTAGGAGCTGAGCGTTGTAAAAGTCGTTCGCCTCAAGGTTTTCAATTGAAATTAGAGATGATACTTTTAGCGTATTCTTTACTGTTAAAATCAGCTAAATCACTGGAACCAGAGACTTTAAGATATTCTATCGGGTATCAAGTCATGGCTAAATAATCAACTAGCAATTCGGGTATATGGAGGATATTTCAATGAAAAAATTTTTTAAATATAGTAATTATTTATATTTTGTTGTGGCGATATTAAG
>NZ_JBSFUK010000088.1:0-1546 GCF_053591755.1 Streptomyces sp. NPDC002926 | reverse complement strand
GATTCCGGCGTCAGCGTTCCATCCCGCTCGGCGGTCTCCACCATCTCGGTCGCGGCCTTCAGCTTGATGGAGCCGGCGAAGTTGAAGCCCTCACATTTGAGGAACAGTGAGCGTCCGAAGATCGACCGAAGGTCGACATAGAGCTCTTCCTCGTTGAAGGCGTAGGGATCGGAAATGACGGGCACGATGGCCTCCTCCTCTGCGGCATTGCACCTTCGGAACGTCCTTCCGACCGTGGTGGGGGGCTTCTCGCCTTACCTGTATTCACAGAGCCGGACGGGGGGTTGGGACAGGGGCCGCGGCGTGGTGCGCGTTGACCTGCGGCGAAGTGGCCGCTGATTTCTCCGGGGTTAGCTCCGCATGGGCCTCCTTGTCGGTCGGCCGACGTCTCGGCTGTTCATCCGTGTCGGCTCAGTTCTTGGAAGAAGTTGTCGATGATGTGCAGTTCTCCGGAGCGGGCGACCTCGTCGTAGACGTATTTGCCGACGGCGAGGTCGAGGACGCCGAGGCCGAAGGGCGAGAACACGGCGGGGCGGTCCGCCGGCACGGTCACCCGCCCGGCCAGCACGTCGTCCAGCGTGCCGTGCAGGAAGTTCCGGTTGCCCGTGAGCTGCTCGGCCAGGTGGGTCGAGGTGCCGGCCCGCTGGCAGTGCGCGATGTCGTCGACGATGTTGGTCGATGCCAGCAGGATCTGCGGGGCGAGGTCGCGCAGCGAGATGTGCAGGACCAGGGGGTTGTGTGCGAACCACGACAGGTCGCCGATGTGCGGCCGGCCGGCGACGGTGGCGAAGACCACCAGGTCGCTGAGGCGGATCAGCTGCTCGGCGCTGTCGTGGACGGTGATCCGGCCGGCGGTGCCCGACTGCTCCAGGTAGGTGCGGAAGCCGGCCGAGCTGTCGGCGGACAGGTCGTGCACGCCGATCTCGTCGAAGGTCCAGCCGGTGCCGGCCAGGAAGGTGTGGATGTAGCGGGCGATCAGGCCCGCCCCGAAGAACCCGACGCGCAACGGCCGCGGCCGGCTCCGGCTGAGGCAGTCGGCGGCTGCGACGGCCGACGCGGCTGTCCTGGTGGCGCTGATGATGGAGCTTTCCAGGCAGGCGAACGGGTAGCCGGTGTCATGGTCGTTGAGGATCAGCACGGCCGAGGCCCGCGGGACACCGGCCGACACATTCTCCGGGAAGCTGGAGATCCACTTGAGGCCGTCGACGCGCACATCCCCGCCGACCGAGGCGGGCAGCGCGATGATCCGGGAGGAGGGGCGGTCGGGGAACCGCAGGAAGCAGGACGGCGGGTTCACCGAATCACCGGCGCTGTGCAGCCGGTAGGTACCCTCGACCAACTCCACGATCTCCTTCTCATGCCCCTCCAGCACACGCTGGACCTGCGCACCGGGGATCACCGCGAACGGCGGCACAGGGGCAGCGGCAGGCCCGCCGGCTGCGGGCTCCGCGGCGGTGGAGCGGACGGTGGTCATGGGACCCTCACCTCGACGGTCGGTGAGCAGTCGGCCAGACGGAGGGGATCGGCCATCGCCACGAGCACTTCC
>NZ_JBSFUK010000087.1:0-1659 GCF_053591755.1 Streptomyces sp. NPDC002926 | reverse complement strand
CTGGAGCCCGAGCGGATCGGCGTCGAGCTCTCCGAGGAGTTCCAGCTCCACCCGGAGCAGTCCACCGACGCGATCGTCATCCACCACCCCGAAGCCGGTTACTTCAACGCGGGAGGCAACCGCGCATGAGCACCTTGCGCGAGCTGCTCGCGAGCGGCAAGCCGTCCTTCTCCTTCGAGTTCTTCCCGCCGAAGACAGCGGCGGGAACCCGCACTCTCTGGCAGGCGATCCGGCGCATAGAAGGGCTTTCGCCGGCATTTGTGTCCGTCACCTACGGTGCCGGCGGCTCCTCCAGGGACCGTACCGTCGAGGTGACCAAGCGGATCGCCGCCGAGACGACCCTGCGTCCGGTCGCCCATTTGACCGCCGTCGGTCACTCCGTGACCGAGCTGCGCCACATCATCGGCCAGTACGCCGACGCGGGCGTACGCGACGTCCTGGTCCTGCGCGGCGACCCGCCGGGTGACCCGAACGGCCCCTGGGTCCCGCACCCCGCCGGCTTCACCCACGCTGCCGAGCTGGTCGCGCTGGTCAGGCGGTCGGGCGACATGAGTGTCGGGGTGGCGGCCTTCCCCGAGCGGCACCCCCGCTCGCCGGACTGGGAATCCGACATCCGGCACTTCGTCACCAAGTGCCGGGCCGGCGCCGACTACGCCGTCACGCAGATGTTCTTCGACGTCGACGACTATCTCCGTCTGCGTGACAGAGTCGCGGCGGCGGGCTGCGACACCCCGGTCATCCCGGAGATCATGCCCGCCACTGACGTACGCCAGATCCGCCGCTTCGCCGAACTCAGCAATGCCACCTTCCCCGGTGAGCTCGCCCGCCGCCTGGACGCGGCGCGCGAGGACCCGGCCGAAGGGCATCGCATCGGCGTCGCGTACGCCACCGCCATGGCGGACCGGCTGCTGGCCGAAGGCGCCCCAGGTCTGCACTACATCACCCTCAACCGTTCGACGGCTACGACAGAGATCCACCGGAACATCCAGAACTCAAGGAGTGCGCATGTCCTCGCAGCCGACCGCTGACTTCACGGACTTCAAAGTCGCCGATATCTCGCTTGCCGAGTTCGGCCGCAAGGAGATCACTCTCGCCGAGCACGAGATGCCCGGTCTGATGTCGATCCGCAAGGAGTACGCCGAGTCACAGCCCCTCGCCGGCGCCCGCATCACCGGATCGCTGCACATGACCGTGCAGACGGCAGTCCTCATAGAGACGCTGGTGGCGCTCGGCGCCGAGGTCCGCTGGGTCTCCTGCAACATTTTCTCCACCCAGGACCACGCCGCTGCTGCCATCGCCGCTGCGGGTATCCCGGTCTACGCCTGGAAGGGGGAGACGCTGGAGGAGTACTGGTGGTGCACGGAGCAGGCCCTGACCTGGCCGGGCCACTCTGGCCCGAACATGATCCTGGACGACGGTGGTGACGCGACCCTCCTGGTCCACAAGGGCGTGGAGTTCGAGAAGGCCGGCGCCGTTCCCGCCCCGGCCTCCGCGGACAACGACGAATTCCGGGTCGTACTCGAACTGCTGAACCGCTCCACCCTCAAGTGGTCCGAGCTCGCCGCCGAGATTCGTGGTGTGACGGAGGAGACGACGACGGGTGTGCACCGTCTGTACGAGATGCACCGGGATGGCACTCTGCTTTTCCCGGCGATCAAT
>NZ_JBSFUK010000086.1:0-2874 GCF_053591755.1 Streptomyces sp. NPDC002926 | reverse complement strand
CATCGCCGCCCGACGCCAGCAGCTCCCAGAAGCCCTCCGGCGTGTCGATCCCGCCCGGCAGCCGGCACGCCATCGACACCACAGCGATCGGCTCGTCGGGCTCGGTGGTGCGCTCGGCGCGCTGCGGTTTCGGACCGGTCTCGGCCCCCAGCGCCATACGGTTCAGGATCAGTTCGGCGATGGCGGCCGGGGTGGGGTAGTCGAAGGCCAGGGTCGCGGGGAGTGCGATGCCGGTCTCCGCCGACAGGCGGCGGCGCAGCTCGACGGCCATGAGGGAGTCGAGACCGGCCTCCTTGAACACCTGGCCGGCTGCGACCGCTTCGGGGCCGGACATGCCCAGGACCATGGCGGCTTCGCCGCGCACCAGGCCGGTGACGGAGGCGAGCCTGTCGGCCTGCGGCAGTGCCAGCAGGCGGCCCTTCAGACCGGAGGACGTAGCGCCGGCGCCACCCGCTCGACGGCGCCGGGTCCTGAGCAGCGAACGCAGCAGCGGCGGAGTGTCCATGCCGTTGTCGGCGGCGCGCTGGAGCGCCGTGGGCTCGAGCTTCATCGGGACCAGGTGGGGCCGGACGTGGCCGAGGGCGGCGTCGAGGGCCGCCAGGCCCTGTGCCGGGGTCAGGGCGCCCACGCCCTGACGGCGCAGACGCGCCAGTTCCGCCTCGCCGAGGTACGCGGTGAGGCCGATTCCGGCCTGCTCCCACAGACCCCACGACAGGCTGGTGCCCGGCAGTCCCTGGGAGCGCCGGCGGACGGCCAGCGCGTCGATGAAGGTGTTCGCCGCCGCATAGGTGCTCTGGCCCGCGCCGCCCACGACACCGGCGGCCGATGAGAAGAGCACGAAAGCGCCGAGATCCAGGCCGAGTTCGCCGGACAGGTCGT
The DNA here is from genome assembly GCF_053591755.1 of Streptomyces sp. NPDC002926. Classification (NCBI taxonomy): domain Bacteria; kingdom Bacillati; phylum Actinomycetota; class Actinomycetes; order Kitasatosporales; family Streptomycetaceae; genus Streptomyces; species Streptomyces sp. NPDC002926. The sequence continues at coordinate 1,995 of NZ_JBSFUK010000086.1, read as the reverse complement.
GCAGATGCAATGCGCCCGCTGCCTTCGGCGCCCATACGTGGGCGAGCCGCTGCGCGTCCTGCGCCTGGACGATCCCGTCGTCCAGGACCGCGGCCAGGTGGAAGACTCCCGTCCACGGGCGCTGCGCGTCCACGTCGGTGAGCAGGGCGGAGACCTGATCGCGTTCGGCGACGTCGCAGGCCACGATGCGTACGCTCGCGGCACCGGCCGCCTCCAGCTCGGCGGCCAGGTCAGCGGCCCCCGGTGCCTGCGGCCCGCGCCGGGAGGTGAGAACGAGATGCTGGACGCCGTGAGTGCGAACCAGATGCCGGGCCACGGCGCGGCCCAGCTCGCCGGTGCCGCCGGTGATCAGGACCGTGCCCCGCGGGTCCAGCGGGCCTCCCGGCCCTGCGGTGACGGTGTTGCCCGCGGAGGTTTTGGCATCTGCGGGGACGAGCCGCGGGGCGCGGATCTCCCCGGCACGGATGGCGAGTTCGGGCTCGTCGGCCGCGTCCAGGGCACGGCAGATCAGTTCCCCGTTGTCCGGCCCTGCCGGACCGTCCTCGCCGGCCAGGTCGATCAGCCGCACGCGCCGATCGGCGTTTTCCGAGCGTGCCGTACGCAGCAGACCCCATACCGGGGCGCCCACCACATCGGGCACGTCGCCGTCGCCGGCGGCGACGGCCCCACGGGTCAACCAGACGAGCTCGGCCTGCGCCAGGCGTGGTTCGGCGAGCAGCCGCTGCACCGTCTCCAGCGCCGCGGCGGCAGCCTCCCGCGCGGCGTCCGCGTCGTCGGCGGCGTCAGGGGTGTCTGTCGTTGTCCGGTGCGTCGTGGCGTCCACCACCAGCCGGGCGGGTGCCGCGTCCCCGTCCGCAAGGTGGGTGGCGAGCGCTTCCGTGTCCGCCACATGTGCCGCCTCCAGCAGCTGGGCCAGGATGCCGTTCCCGCCGAGGACCCAGGTGCTGCCCTGCGGGGGTGCGGGATCGAGCTGCGCTGCCGGCCGGAAGTCCACGTGGTACAGGTGATCGGTCAGGCTGTTCGCGCGGATCTGTTCCACGCTCGCCTCGCGCAGCTGCAGTCCCGCACGGGCCACCGGCTGTCCGGCAGGGTCGGCCACGGTGATCCGGAGACCGGACCCGTCGTCGGGCGTGATCTGCACGCGCAGTTCGGTGCTCGCGGCGGCATGGAGTTCGACACCGGTCCACTCGAAGGGCAGCAGGATCCGGCCGTCGGTGCCGGCTTCGTCCTGTACTGCCACGAGGGTGTGGAGTGCGGCGTCGAGAAGTGCGGGGTGGATGCCGAAGTCGTCGGCCGTGAGGCCTTCGGGAAGGCGTACGAGTCCGTAGGCGGTGTCGCCCTTGCGCCACAGTTCGGTCAGGCCCTGGAAGGCGTGCCCGTACTGCAGACCGCGCGCACGGAAGGTGTCGTAGAAGCCGTCGAGCGACAGCTGCTCGGCTCCGGCGACGGGCCACTGCGCGAGGTCGGCGAAGGTCTCGGGGCCGGCCGGCGTGCTCTGCTCGGTCAGTACACCGGTGGCGTGCTGACGCCAGGCCGTGCCGAAGGGAGCGTCCTGCGGCTGGCTGTAGAGAGTGACCGTCCTGCTGCCGGTACCGTCGGGCGCGCCGACGGCGACCTGAAGGCGGACGGTGGCGTCCTCTGCGAGGACGAGGGGTTCGAGCAGGGTGAGTTCGGTGACGCCCGCTGCGCCGACATGGTCGGCGGCGGCGAGGGTGAGGTCGAGGAGCCCGGTGCCGGGGACGAGAACGGTGTCGTGGACGGCGTGGTCCTTGAGCCACGGCTGTTCGGCGAGCGAGATACGTCCGGTGAAGAGGAGACCTTCGTCGTCCGCCGTCGCCGTCATCGCACCCAGCCAGGGGTGCTGGAACCCGTGCAGGCCGAGTGAGCCGGCGTCGTTGGCGGTCTTCCTGGTCTCCATCCAGTGGTGTTCGCGCTGGAAGGCGTAGGTGGGCAGCGGGACGAGCCCGGTACCGGGAGTCGCGGGAAGGACCCGGT
>NZ_JBSFUK010000085.1:0-3223 GCF_053591755.1 Streptomyces sp. NPDC002926 | reverse complement strand
TGCGGCATGTGCGGGAGCCGGTGCGGTTCGCGGACGGTCTGGCCACGGTGCGCGGGTTGGGGGTGTCGCGGCTGGTGGAGGTGGGGCCGGAGGCGATCCTGACCGCCCTGGCCCGCCAGAGCCTCGACGAGACCGACGTGACGTTCGCGCCGTTGATGCGCCGCCCCAAAGACGGCACCACCACCACCGCGCGCACCACGCTGCTCACCGCCGCCGCACACCTCCACACCTCCGGCCTTCCCGTCGACTGGCACCTGCCCGCCCCCGCCCCGGGACGGCACCTGGACCTGCCCACCTACCCCTTCCAGCGCCGGCGTTACTGGGCCGACGCACCGACGCCCCCGCTGCACGCCGAGGACCGTGCGCGGCAGCTCCTCGACGAGTGGCGCTACGAGGTCGGTTGGGAGCCGTCGACCAGGACCGGGCCCGCGACGCTGACCGGCGACTGGTGGCTGCTCGTCCCGGCCGGCAGTGATGACGTGGTGGGCTACAGCGTTTTCGCCGGCATGGTCCGGTCCGATGCCCGGCCGACCGTCATCGACGTACCGGAAGCCGACCGAGACGACATCGCCGGATTGCTCCGCGCGAAGCTGGCCGACGGACCGGCACCGGCGGGCATCGTGTCCCTGCTCGGCGGTGAGCGCCGCCCCGGGGACTCGCCCGCCGCAACGCATGGTCTGCTTGCCACCATCGCCGCCGTCCAAGCCGTCCTGGACGTCGAACTCGGCACACGGCTCTGGTGCGTCACGACCGGCGCGGTCGCCGTCGCCGACCCGGGTGAGGTCACTGCCGCGGACCAGGCGGCGCTCTGGGGCGTTGCCGTCGGCACGGCGCTCGACCACCCTGATATCTGGGGCGGGATAGTCGACCTCTCTGCCACATTCGGCGAGGCCGACGTCGACGCGCTCTGCGGAGTGCTCGCCGACGGCACCGAGGACCAGGTCGCCGTCCGGGACGGAACGGCCTACGGCCGCCGCCTGCGGCACGCCTCTATCGAGGACCCGATCGCATCGATGTGGCGGCCGCGCGGCACCGTCCTGGTCACCGGCGGCACCGGTGGTGTCGGAAGTGAGGTCGCCCGGTGGCTCGCCGACAACGGTGCCGAGCACATAGTGCTGGCCAGCCGCCGCGGTGGCTCGTCGCCCGAGGCCGCGGCGCTGGCCGCTGAACTGACCGCGGCGGGCACACCGGTCACCCTGGCCGCCTGCGACGCCGCCGACGCGAGCGCCCTACGCCGACTGGTCGACGATATCCCCGCCGACCTGCCGCTGACCGGTGTGGTCCACGCCGCCGGGCAGTCGCAGCGGCTGGCTTCCCTGACGGAGCTGTCGGCCGAGGAGTTCACCGATGTGATCCGGGCCAAGGTGGCCGGCGCGCTGGCGCTGGACGAGGTACTCGGTGACCGTCCGCTCGATGCGTTCGTGGTCTTCTCCTCGGGCGCCGCGGTGTGGGGCAGTGTCAATCAGACCGCCTACAGCGCCGGCAACGCGTTCCTGGACGGCTTCGTCCAGGAACGGCGCCACCGCGGCCGACCGGCCACCGCGATGGCCTGGGGACCGCTCGACACCGGCATGCTCGACGCCGAGGCCGAGGAGTACATGCGCCGTATAGGCGCGCCGCCCATGGTGACCGCGACCGCGCTGCGAACGCTGCGCCACGCCGGCGGAGTCGCCCCCGCGCACCAAGTGGTGGCCGACTTCGACTGGGCCCGGTTCGCGCCCACGTTCACGCTCTCCCGTCCGCGCCCGTTGCTCGACGCCCTGCCCGAGGTCAGCGCCGCGCTCGGTGGCTCGGCCGCCGACGACAGCAGTACCTCAGAGCTGGCCCGCACACTCGCCGCTCTGCCGCCTGCGGGCCAGCTGCATGCCCTGCTGGACATGGTGCGTACGCAGGTGGCGACCGTTCTCGCCTACTCCGACCCGTCCACGCTCAATCTCGACCGGCCCTTCGCCGACCTCGGCTTCGACTCGGTCACGGCCGTCGAGCTGCGCGGCGGGCTGGGCAGAGCCACTGGCCTCTCGCTGCCCAGCACCCTCGCCTTCGACTTCGCCAGCCCCGCCGCCCTGGCCGAGCACCTGCGCTCGAAGCTCTGCCCCGATCCGGCCGAGCAGGCCGCCGCGATGCTCGACGAGCACCTGGCAGGGCTGGAGCGGGCGATCGAGACGATGGCGCCCAACGACCTCGCGACGTCCGGCGCCGCGGCGAGGCTGCAGTCCGTGCTCACACGGCTCAGCAGTCCCACCGAAGGCGGTGAGCTGGCCGGCCGGCTGGAGTCGGCCAGCGCGGATGACGTCTTCGACTTCATCGACAGTCAGCTCGGTCTCGGCGCGAGCAACTGACCCAAGGAAGCGGCGGAACCGATGTCCACTGACGACAAGCTCCTCGACTACCTCAAGCGGGTCACGGCCGACCTCGCCCGGACCCGGCAGCGCCTGGCCGAGGTCGAGTTCCGGGAGCAGGAGCCCATCGCCATCGTCGCGATGAGCTGCCGGTACCCCGGCTCGGTGAACTCGGCCGACGACCTGTGGCGCTTGGTCCGCGACGGCGTCGACGCGACATCGGATTTCCCGACCGACCGCGGCTGGCAGGTTCGGGTGGAGGAGTCCGCAGACCCGGCGGGCTCCTCCACCGGAAGCAGTTACGTCACCCGGGGCGGCTTCGTCTCCGACGCCACGCTGTTCGAGCCGGGCTTCTTCGACATATCGCCGCGCGAGGCGGTCGCGATGGACCCGCAGCAGCGGCTGTTGCTGGAGACGGCGTGGGAGGCCTTCGAACTCGCCGGAATCGACGTCCACACGATGAAGGGCGAGCGGGTCGGCACCTTTGTCGGCTCCGGTCTCCAGGACTACGGCTACTTGCTCGAGAGCGCACCCGAGCTGGCGCAGACCTACCAGGCGACGTCGACCGCCGCGTCCGTGCTGGCCGGGCGGGTCGCGTACACCTTCGGGCTGGAGGGGCCGGCGGTGACGGTGGATACGGCGTGTTCGTCGTCGTTGGTGGCTATGCACCTGGCGGCGCAGGCTCTGCGTTCGGGGGAGTGCTCGCTGGCGCTGGCCGGCGGCGTCATGATCATGTCGACGGCCGGGGCGTTCGTCGGTTTCAGCAAGCAGGGCGGACTGGCCGCGGACGGCCGGTGCAAGGCGTTCGCGGAGGGGGCGGACGGTACGGGTTGGGGTGAGGGTGCGGGTTTGTTGTTGCTGGAGCGGTTGTCGGATGCGCGGCG
>NZ_JBSFUK010000084.1:0-3344 GCF_053591755.1 Streptomyces sp. NPDC002926 | reverse complement strand
ACCGACGTGACGTTCGCGCCGTTGATGCGCCGCCCCAAAGACGGCACCACGGCCCGGACCACGCTGCTCACCGCCGCCGCACACCTCCACACCTCCGGCCTGCCCGTCGACTGGCACCTCCCCGCCCCCACCCCCGGACGGCACCTGGACCTGCCCACCTACCCCTTCCAGCGCCGGCGCTACTGGATGCCTGCCGCCGAGCGAGGGATGGATGCGGCTGCTCGCGGCCTCACCGCGGTGATCCACCCCTTGTTGGGCGCGGCCGTTCCCGTAGCGGACACCGGTGGCATGATCCTCACCGGACGCCTCTCGACCGAGGCCCAGCCCTGGCTCGCCGACCACAGAGTCAACGGCACTGTTCTCTTCCCGGGCACCGCCTTCGTCGAGCTCGCGTTGCGTGTCGGCGACGAGCTGGGCTGCGACCGGATCGACGAGGTCAGCACGGTCGCCCCGCTGGTCCTGCCCGAGCACGGCGGCGTCCAGATCCAGATCGCGGTGGGAGCCGCCGCCGACGACGGACGGCGCGAGCTGACCATCCACTCCCGCCGGGATGCCGAGGACTGGGTGTGCCATGCGCAGGGCGTCCTCTCGACCGGGGACCGCCCGGCGGACTTCGACCTTGCGGTCTGGCCGCCGGCCGGGGCCGAGCGGGTGGAGATCGACGACGCGTACGGCACCCTCGCCGCCGACGGCTACGACTATGGGCCGACGTTCCAGGGTCTGCGGGAGGTGTGGCGGCGTGGCGACGAGCTGTTCATCGACGTCGCCCTGCCCGAGGACGTCGCCGGAGCGGCGTTCAGTCTCCACCCGGCCCTGCTCGACGCGGCACTGCACGGCGTCCACCTCGGTCGCCCCGACGCGGCGGACGGGCTGAGCCTCCCGTTCTCCTGGCGCGGCGTCACTCTCTGGGCGGCCGGTGCGTCTCGGCTGCGAATTGCCGCTGACCCTGCGGGGCGCCTGCTGCTCGCCGACTCGGACGGCCGCCCTGTCGGCGCGGTCGACGAACTCGTGGTCCGTCCGGTCTCGGCCGCCGATCTCGCAGGCGCCGCTGGCCATTCCGACGCGCTGCACCGGATCGTCTGGACGCCGGCCCCGTTGCCGATGCCGACGGAGTCCGCGCCGGTGGCCGTAGTCACCCCGGACTCCCTGACGGATTCGAGTGGAGCCGTGGTCGTCGTCCAGGCCGCGGGTGCCGACCCGGTCGTCGCGGTCACGACGGCGCTGCAGGAGTGGCTGGCCGACGAGGAACGGGACGCCGCCGTCCTCGTCGTTGCGACCGCCGCCGCTTCCGTCGACCCGATGCAGGCCGCTGTCGCGGGTCTGGTCCGGGCCGCACAGGCCGAGCACCCGGGACGTTTCGTCCTCGCCGACGTCGACGACGGCGCCACGGTCGAGGACGCGGCCTGGCATGCGGTCGCGGACTCGAACGAGCCCGAGTGGAGGCTGCGGGAGGGAGCCTGGTCCGTGCCGCGCCTGACGCGCGCGGCCTCGACCACCGCTACGCCGGACTGGGGCGGTGGGGCCGTGCTCATCACCGGAGGAACGGGCGGGGTCGGAGCCGAGATCGCCCGGCACCTGGTCGCCCACCACGGTGTCGGCGAGGTCGTATTGCTGTCTCGATCGGGCCCCGACGCTCCGGGCGCCGCCGAGCTGGTCGAGGAGCTGACCGCGGGCGGAGCCCACGCCCGAGCGGTCGCGTGCGACGTTGGCGAGCGTGCCGCCCTGGCCGCGGTCCTGCAGACCGTTCCCGACCTCAGCGCGGTGGTGCACGCGGCGGGCGTCTTGGACGACGCCGTCCTGACCGAGCTGACGCCCGAGCGGAACGAGCGGGTCTGGCGCCCCAAGGCGACGGCCGCCGGGATCCTGGCCGAGCTCACGCAGGGGAGCACCCTGTCCGCGTTCGTGCTGGTGTCCTCGATCGCCGGCGTGCTGGGTGCGGCCGGCCAGGCCAACTACGCGGCGGCCAACGCCTACCTCGACGGCCTCGCCGAGCGCCTCCGGCGCGAAGGACGCCCGGCGACGTCGGTCGCCTTCGGCCTCTGGCGTGAGGTCGGCATGGGAGCGACGCTGGACGATGCGGAAGTGCGCCGCACCGAGCAGGCAGGGCTCCCGGCTCTGACGAGGGCCGAGGCCCTTGCGGCACTCGACCGCGCGGTGGCGAGCGAGGACTCGCTCGTCGTCGTCGGCCGACTGCTGCCGCAGCTGGCGCAGAACGCCGGACAGCGCGCGCCGCTGCTCTCCGGGCTGTTCGGGGGAACCGGACGGCGTGTGGTGCGCGCGGCGGCCGGTGTTTCCCGCGCCCTGGCCCGCCGACTCGCGGAAGTGGAGCCCGCCGACCGGCCCGGCCTGGTTCTCGACCTGGTCCGTACCGAGGCCGCGTCCGTGCTCGGGCACGACAACGTCACCGCCGTCGAGCCGGACCGTCCGTTCTCGGAACTCGGGTTCGACTCGCTGAGCACCATCGAGATGCGCAACCGGCTCGGTGCCGCGACCGAGCTGCGGCTGCCGGCCACGCTGCTGTTCGACTACCCGACGGCGCAGGTACTGGCCCGGCACCTGCTGGACGAGGTCGGCGGGAAGGTGCCGTCCAAGGCCGCCGTCGTCCGCAACGCCGCGGATCAGGACGAGCCGATCGCGATCGTGTCGATGGCCTGCCGTTATCCGGGCGGGGTGTCGTCGCCGGAGGATCTGTGGCGGCTGGTCGCCGACGGCGTCGATACTGTGTCGGGCTTCCCGGCCGACCGTGGCTGGGACCTGGCAGGCCTCTACGACCCCGAGCCGGGCGTCGAGGGCAGGACCTACTCCCGGCACGGCAGCTTCCTGCACGAGGCGGCCGCCTTCGACCCGGCCTTCTTCAACATCAGCCCGACCGAAGCCCTGAGCATGGACCCGCAGCAGCGTCTGTTGCTGGAGGCGTCCTGGGAGGCGTTCGAGCGTGCCGGCATTGATCCGGGCACGCTGAAGGGCAGCCGGACGGGTGTCTTCGCGGGTGTGATGTACCACGACTACGGACCGGGGACGAGCAGCGGCGCCATCGTCTCGGGGCGGGTGTCGTACTCGTTCGGTTTCGAGGGGCCGGCGGTGACGGTGGATACGGCGTGTTCGTCGTCGTTGGTGGCGTTGCATCTGGCGGCGCAGGCGTTGCGTTCGGGGGAGTGTTCGCTGGCGTTGGCCGGTGGTGTGACGGTGATGTCGACGCCGGAGACGTTTGTGGAGTTCAGTCGGCAGCGTGGGTTGTCGGTGGATGGCCGGTGCAAGGCGTTCGCGGAGGGGGCGGACGGTACGGGTTGGGGTGAGGGTGCGGGTTTGTTGTTGCTGGAGCGGTTGTCGGATGCGCGGCGGTT
>NZ_JBSFUK010000083.1:0-3398 GCF_053591755.1 Streptomyces sp. NPDC002926 | reverse complement strand
GCGATGGGCACGATGTTGCAGGCGCAGGATCCGACGCTTGAGGACTTCGAGAATCTCGAGGGGTGCAACGAGGTTCTCAATGTGACGCGGCCGGACATTGTGCGGTCGGTGCATGAGGAGTATTTCGCGGTCGGTGTGGACTGTGTGGAGACCAATACCTTCGGTGCGAATCTGGCGGCGCTGGGGGAGTACGACATTCCGGGGCGGGTCTTCGAGCTGTCGGAGTCGGGGGCGCGGATCGCGCGTGAGGTGGCGGACGAGTTCACGGCGTCGACGGGGCAGCAGCGGTGGGTGCTGGGCTCGATGGGTCCGGGTACGAAGCTGCCGACGCTGGGGCACGCTCCGTATGTGAAGCTGCGGGACGCCTATCAGCAGAACGCGGAGGGCATGATCGCCGGTGGTGCGGATGCGCTGCTGGTGGAGACGACGCAGGACCTGCTGCAGACGAAGGCGGCGGTCCTGGGTGCGCGGCGGGCGCTGGAGGTGACCGGGACGAGTCTTCCGGTGATCTGTTCGGTGACGGTGGAGACGACCGGGACGATGCTGCTGGGTTCGGAGATCGGTGCGGCGCTGACGGCGCTGGAGCCGCTCGGTATCGACATGATCGGTCTGAACTGTGCGACGGGTCCGGCGGAGATGAGTGAGCATCTGCGCTATCTGGCGCGGCATTCGCGTATTCCGCTGTCGTGTATGCCCAATGCGGGGTTGCCGGTGCTGGGCCGGAACGGTGCGCATTATCCGCTGTCGGCGGGTGAGCTGGCGGATGCGCAGGAGATGTTTGTGCGGGAGTACGGGCTGTCGCTGGTGGGGGGGTGCTGCGGGACGACGCCGGAGCATTTGCGTCAGGTGGTGGAGCGGGTGCGTGGTCTTGTGCCGACGGTGCGTGAGCCGCGTCCGGAGCCGGGTGCGGCGTCGTTGTACCAGACGGTGGCGTTCCGTCAGGACACCTCGTACATGGCGATCGGTGAGCGGACCAATGCCAATGGCAGCAGGAAGTTCCGGGAGGCGATGCTGGAGGGCCGCTGGGACGACTGTGTGGAGATTGCGCGGGATCAGATCCGTGAGGGTGCGCACATGCTGGATCTGTGTGTGGATTATGTCGGGCGGGACGGTGCGGCGGACATGGAGGAGCTGGCCGGCCGGTTCGCGACCGCGTCGACGCTGCCGATTGTGCTGGATTCCACTGAACTGAATGTGTTGCGGGCGGGGTTGGAGAAGCTGGGTGGCCGGGCGGTCATCAACTCGGTCAATTATGAGGATGGTGACGGTCCCCAGTCGCGGTTTGCGAAGGTCACGGCGCTGGCGCGGGAGCATGGTGCGGCGTTGATCGCGCTGACCATCGATGAGGAGGGCCAGGCCCGTACGGTCGAGCACAAGGTCGCGATCGCGGAGCGGCTGATCGATGATCTGACGGGCAACTGGGGTGTGCACGAGTGCGACATTCTCATTGACACGCTGACGTTCACGATCTGTACGGGGCAGGAGGAGTCCCGTAAGGACGGGGTGGCCACGATCGGGGCGATTCGTGAGCTGAAGCGGCGTCATCCGGCGGTGCAGACCACGCTGGGTCTGTCGAACATTTCCTTCGGGCTGAACCCGGCGGCCCGGGTGGTGCTGAACTCGGTGTTTCTGGATGAGTGTGTGAAGGCGGGTCTGGATTCGGCGATTGTGCATGCGTCGAAGATCCTGCCGATCGCCCGGCTGAAGGAGGAGGAGGTCCGGGTCGCGCTGGATCTGATCTACGACCGGCGGGCCGAGGGCTATGACCCGCTGCAGAAGCTCATGGAGCTGTTCGAGGGCGTCAATATGACGTCGATGAAGGCGGGCAAGGCGCAGGAGCTGCTGGCGCTGCCGCTGGGGGAGCGGCTCGAGCGCCGCATCGTGGACGGTGAGAAGAACGGTCTGGAGGCGGATCTGGATGAGGCTCTGCGGTCCCGTCCGGCGCTGGACATCGTCAACGACACGCTGCTGGCGGGTATGAAGGTTGTCGGTGAGCTGTTCGGTTCCGGTCAGATGCAGCTGCCGTTCGTGCTCCAGTCGGCCGAGGTGATGAAGAACGCGGTGGCGTATCTGGAGCCGCACATGGAGAAGACCGACGCGGACGGCAAGGGCACGATCGTGCTGGCCACCGTCCGTGGTGACGTGCATGACATCGGCAAGAACCTCGTCGACATCATCCTGTCCAACAACGGCTACAACGTGGTGAATCTGGGTATCAAGCAGCCGGTTTCGGCGATCCTGGAGGCCGCGGAGGAACACCGGGCGGACGTCATCGGAATGTCGGGGCTGCTGGTCAAATCCACGGTGATCATGAAGGAGAACCTGGAAGAGCTCAACCAGCGCAAAATGGCCGCCGACTACCCCGTCATCCTCGGCGGCGCCGCCCTGACCCGCGCCTACGTCGAACAGGACCTCCACGAAATCTACGAAGGCGAAGTCCGCTACGCCCGCGACGCGTTCGAGGGCCTGCGGCTGATGGACGCCCTCATCGGCGTCAAGCGCGGCGTCCCCGGAGCCTGCCTCCCCGAACTCAAGCAACGCCGGGTCCGGGCCACCACGAACGCCGTGGCCGAGGAGCGCCCCGAGGAGGGCACGGCCCGCTCCGACGTGGCCGTCGACAACCCGGTCCCCGAGCCGCCGTTCTGGGGCACGCGGGTGATCAAGGGCATCCAGCTCAAGGAGTACGCGTCCTGGCTGGACGAAGGCGCACTCTTCAAGGGCCAGTGGGGGCTGAAGCAGGCCCGCACCGGCGACGGCCCGACCTACGACGAGCTCGTCGAGTCCGAGGGCCGGCCCCGGCTGCGCGGCTGGCTGGACCAGCTGCACACCCGCAACCTGCTCGAGGCGGCCGTGGTCTACGGCTACTTCCCCTGCGTGTCGAAGGGCGACGACCTCATCCTCCTGAACGAGGACGGCTCCGAGCGCACCCGCTTCTCCTTCCCGCGTCAGCGCCGCGGCCGCCGGCTGTGCCTGGCGGACTTCTTCCGCCCCGAGGAGTCCGGCGAGACCGACGTGGTCGGCCTCCAGGTCGTCACCGTCGGCTCGAAGATCGGCGAGGCGACCGCCGAACTCTTCGCGTCCGACTCCTACCGCGACTACCTCGAACTCCACGGCCTGTCCGTCCAGCTCGCCGAAGCCCTCGCCGAGTACTGGCACGCCCGCGTCCGCTCCGAACTCGGCTTCGCGGCCGAGGACCCGGCCGATGTGGAGGACATGTTCGCCCTGAAGTACCGGGGCGCCCGGTTCTCGCTCGGCTACGGCGCCTGTCCCGATCTGGAGGACCGCGCGAAGATCGCGGCGCTGCTGGAGCCCGAGCGGATCGGCGTCGAGCTCTCCGAGGAGTTCCAGCTCCACCCGGAGCAGTCCACCGACGCGATCGTCATCCACCACCCCGAAGC
>NZ_JBSFUK010000082.1:0-3553 GCF_053591755.1 Streptomyces sp. NPDC002926 | reverse complement strand
GAGGAGTACCCGACCGACGTCTATGTGCTGCCCAAGCACCTGGACGAGAAGGTCGCCCGGCTGCACCTCGCCGCGCTCGGCGTGAAGCTGACGACGCTCCGTCCCGAGCAGGCCTCCTACATCGGCGTCGACGTCGATGGCCCGTATAAGTCCGACCACTACCGCTACTGATCGGCTACTGACACACCCTCAGCGGTAGATACCAGCGGTACCAGGCAGGCCCCCGCACCCCCGTGTCGGGGGCCTGCCCGGTTACCGGCCTCGATCGGCTCCCGGTAAGAGCCTCACCGCACTAGGACACCTGAGCCCCATGCCCCGCGGCCGTTATTCGCTTCACGATCCGCACGATCACACTCCCCTCGGTGAAGAACACTTCCATTGCGCCCCCGGCCCCTCCGGCTGGCGCTACGTCTCCCAGATCACCACCCCTTCCGGTGACCACGCCGGCTCCGTCGACCTCGCCCTCGACGAACTCGGTCGTCCCATCCGTCTCGAACTCCACGCCGCGAGCTGGCAGGTCCGCGGTGCCGCTCTCGACGGCGTCACCTGGGTGCGCACCGACCCCACCGGCGCTCATGCCACCGAAGGCAATGTCCGCGCCCACGCCTTCACCGGCACATCCCCCGCCTTCCTTGTCGCGACCTCACGTCTCCTGCGCCTCACCCCCGATTCCCCCGCGACGCGTGTCCGCCTCGTCGCCTTCACGGATCCGGTCCTCGCTCCCCGCACTCTCGATCAGTCCTGGGCCCTGGTGAAGAGTGAAGCGCATGCCACTGACAACGGCCCCCTGATGGTGGACGAATACCAGGTCAGCGCCCTGGACACGGGTGAGCAGCACGTCGTCCACATCGCGGGGGACGTGGTCGTCGCGGCCCCCGGCATCGAACTCGAAAACTTGGAGACCCCGCCCTCGGTCTTCCCTTGAGGCCTTGAGGCCCTGAAGTCCTGCGGCTGACGGATTCCGACGACCTGCCGATCCGAAAGGCCGACGTTCCCGCGCGCTCCAACGCGGGACGTCCCCCGCGCTCCTACGCGGGCGGAGTGAATCCCGTGATGCGCGGCGTCTCCGTGCCCGGCAACGCACCCGGCACCGCCTCGGCCTCCGCAACAACGGCACTCGGCGCCACCCCACTCGGCACGGCGACCGCACCGGCACCAACCGCCCCCGGTGCCACTCCTCCCGGGACCCCGGCACCAGGCACCGAGCCCTCTCGGCCGACTGCCCCCGGAGTCACCCAACCCTGCGGGCCGCCTCCTGCCCCCGCCGCGGCCCCGGCCGCCCCGAACGCCTTCCGCGCGTCACGCGCCTGTCGCTCGTTCACCACAGCCGCCAAATAGGCGGCTGGCGGCACCCTCTCCGGCGGGGGCGCCCCCGTGCACGCCGCCATGTCGCCGGCCAGGCGTTCCGCCATCGACCAGCTCACCGCCTGGTCAAGCTGCCTCATTCGCGTCAGGTACTGACGTATCGCAAGCCACAGATCATCAGGCACACCCGACAGATCCAGTTCGGCGAACCGCCCGACGAGCCACGGCGGCGGAGGCGGCACCACCATCCCCCGCCCGGCCGGCACCCTCTCCCGGACCACCAGAGTCCCCGCGAACACGTCTCCTATTCGCCGCCCCCGTGCCGACACCAGCGAAGCGATACAGGCGATGACCCCGAACGACATCAGGATCTCCACCACGCCCATCGCCCCACGCACCAGCGCATGCCGGAACCGGATCGGCCCGCCGTCGTCCCGCACCACCCGCAGCCCACAGGCGAGCTTCCCGAGCGAGCGCCCGTGGCTGAGCGTCTCCACAGCTATCGGCGCCCCCACCAGGACCAGCAGGAACGTCGCGATCGACACCGCGGTGGCCGCCGCCTCGTCCAGCGACTCGGTCGCTACCGCAAGCCCTATCGACACCAGGAGAAACGCGGTCCAAACCACGATGAGGTCGATCACGAGAGCGAGCGCCCGGCTCGGCAGTTTCGCCGGCTGCAGCCCCAGTACGACCGCATCCCCCGTCACAAGCGCACTCACTGCTGCCCGCCCTTCACCGTCGAACTTCCCTGCCCCTTGATTCCTCAGTCTGCCAAGCTGACCCGCAGCGCGCCGCAGTAGTAAGGACCGTACGCACCCACTGCCTGGAGCAGCAGCCGACCATGGACCTCGATGTCTTCGTGACCGCCCACCGCACCGAGTGGGACCGCCTGGACCACCTCCTGCACCGGGGACGTCACCTCACCGGTGCCGAGGCCGACGAACTCGTCGCTCTCTACCAGCGCACGGCCACGCATCTCTCTCTCATACAGTCCAGCGCCCCGGACCCCATCCTGACGGGCAGGCTCACCCAGCTCGTCGCCCGAGCGCGCTCCACCGTCACCGGAACCCGCCGAGCCACTTGGCGCGACGCGGTCCGCTTCCTCACCGCGGGCTTCCCGGCGGCCGTTTACCGCTCCCGCCACTGGTGGATCCCCACGGCGGTCCTCTCCACTGTCCTGGCCGCGATCATCGGCTGGTGGATCGGAGCCCACCCCGAGGTCCAGTCGGCGATCGGCGCTCCGGACGAACTGCGCCGGCTGACCCGCCCGGGCGGTGAGTACGAGACGTACTACTCGAGCCACCCGGCGGCCTCCTTCGCCGCCCAGGTCTGGACGAACAATGCTCAAGCCGCCGCCATGTGCCTGACGCTGGGAGCGTTCCTCTGCATACCGGTGATCTGGATTCTCTTCCTCAATGTGCTCAACCTCGGCGTCGGTATCGGCCTGATGTCGTCGGCGGGCCGGCTCGACGTCTTCCTGGGCCTGGTCCTCCCGCACGGACTGCTCGAACTGACAGCTGTCTTCGTCGCCGCCGGTACCGGCCTCCGCCTCGGCTGGACTGTCATCGATCCAGGCCCTCAATCCCGCCGCACAGCCCTCGCCCAGCAGGGCCGCTCCGCCATCGGTATGGCCATTGGCCTCGCCCTTGTCCTCTTCGTGTCGGGCGTGATCGAAGGCTTCGTCACCCCGTCGGGACTGCCGACCTGGGCGCGTATCGCCATTGGCATCGCCGCTGAACTGGCGTTTCTGGCGTACGTCTACATCCTGGGCGGCCGAGCAGCCCGCGCCGGCGACAGCGGCGACGTGGAAGAGGCGGACCGCAGCGCCGAGCTCCCGGCCGCTGCCTGATGTGCGTCGGGCACTTCTGAGCTGCTAGTCTCCTCTCCGCCCCACAAAAACCGTTGACACGGTCGTCGTGGGGAGGTAGATTTAAACGGTTGTCTCGGACTGGACAAGTGCGAGTGCGACCGTTAATGTCTCTCTCGCTCTTACCTGGAAATTGAATTTCCACAGAGCCTCCCGATTTCTATCCGGATCACGATGGCCGATCAGTTCGGCCGGAATGCTTCTGATAAAGTCGGATCAGCCGAAAGGCAAAGGCCCCCAACGGCCACTGGAATCAAATCCCGAACCGGAAACGGAACGGGAAAAAGATCTGGTAAGGTTGGAAACACGAAGGGAAGCGCCCGGAGGAAAGCCTCGGACAGTGTCCGTGGGTGAGTACAAAGGAAGCGTCCGTTCCTTGAG
>NZ_JBSFUK010000081.1:0-3609 GCF_053591755.1 Streptomyces sp. NPDC002926 | reverse complement strand
CCACGGCCCGGACCACGCTGCTCACCGCCGCCGCACACCTCCACGCCTCGGGTGTGCCGGTGGACTGGCACCTGCCCGCCCCCGCCCCGGGACGGCACCTGGAGCTGCCCACCTACCCCTTCCAGCGCCGGCGCTACTGGGTCGAGCCCACCGTCTCGTCCACCGACGTCGGCGCGGCGGGCCTCGACGGGACCCAACACCCCTTGCTGGGTGCGGCCGTCACCGTTGCCGACACCGGCGGCGCCCTGCTCACCGGACGGCTGTCCGTCGATACGCAGCCCTGGCTCGCCGACCACCGCGTCGGCGACGAGGTGTTCTTCCCGGGCACGGGCATGCTCGAACTCGTGGTCCGCGCGGGCGACCAGGTCGGCTGCCGCCGGGTCGAGGAGCTGACCCTGCACGCCCCGCTCGTGCTGCCCGAGCCGGGCGCCGTCCAGATCCAGGTCACCGTCGGACCCGCCGACGAGCACGGCCTCCACCCAGTCGGCGTCTACTCGAGCTCCACGGCATCGGATGCTCCCGAGCAGTGGGTGCGGCATGCAAGTGGCACCCTTTCCGCCGCCGCCTCACAGCCGACGGAATCGAACGACACCGAGTGGCCGCCCTCAGGGGCTCAGAGCATCGACATCGACGCGCTGTATCCCGACCTCGCCGAGTCCGGACTGCGGTACGGCCCGGTGTTCCAGGGCTTGCGCCGGGCCTGGCGACTCGACGACGAAGTGTTCGCCGACGTGGCTCTGGCCGATGCACAGGCAGGTGCACGCTTCGGCCTGCACCCCGCCGTGCTCGACGCGGCGCTGCACGCCGTTGCCCTCTCGTCGGCGAACGGCGGCGCGGCAGCGCTGCCCTTCAGCTGGTCCGGCTTCGAGCTGCAAAGCAGCGGGGCCGCCGCGCTCCGGGTGCGGATCAGGCCCCTCGCCGCCAACGAGGTCGCGCTGCGTATAACCGACCAGACCGGTCATCCGGTGGCAAGCGTCGACTCCCTTGCCCTGCGTCCGTTGGCGGGCCTCGACCAGCAGCCCGAAGGGACGCCGCCGCTCTATCAGCTGACCTGGGTTCCGGTGGCGACGCCACCCGAGCCGCTGGCCGTTCAGGAGTGGGATGCACTCGACCCGGCGGCTGCGCCGACCGGGGTCGTGGTGCTGCGTACGAACCGCGATGCCGAGGACGTCGTCACGGATGTCCATGCCCGCACCGCCCGCGTCCTCACCGTTCTCCAGCAGTTCCTGTCTGACCCTCGCCTGGCCGGGGCCAGCCTGCTAGTGGCGACCAAGGGCGCGGTCCCCGCTGCGGGGGAGACGGTTTCCGACCTGGCGGGAGCCGCGGTCTGGGGCCTGGTCCGCTCGGCGCAGTCGGAGAACCCGGACCGCTTCATCCTGATCGACACCGACACCGACACCGACACCGACACCGAAGTCGACACTGACATCGACATAGACGCTCTTGGGCTGGCCGCCGCCGCCGACGAGCCACAACTCGCCCTGCGTGACGGGCGCTTGTTCGCCGCCCGGCTCGCCGCCCTCCCCGTCCCGGCCGAGACGTCGCCCGCCTTCGCCGAGCACGGAACGACGCTGGTGACCGGCGCCTTCGGTGCGCTGGGCCGGCGCGTCTCCCGGCACCTGGTGAGCAAGCACGGCGTACGCCGACTGTTGCTGGTCGGCCGCCGCGGCGCGCAGGCTCCGGGCGCGACCGAGCTGCTCGAAGAACTCGCCGGGCTGGGCGCAGAGGTCACTGCCGCCGCGTGCGACCTCTCCGACCGGGACGGGGTGGCGTACCTGCTGGCCGGAGTCCCGGCCGACGCGCCGCTGACCGCGGTCGTGCACGCGGCCGGCGTGCTGGACGACGGTGTCATCCCCTCCCTGACGACGGAGCGACTGGACACGGTGCTCGCCGCCAAGGCCGACGCAGCCCTTCACTTGCACGAACTCACCAGCAACGCCGACCTGTCGGCGTTCGTACTGTTCTCCTCCGCATCCGGCCTGCTCGGCGCGCCGGGCCAGGGCAACTACGCGGCGGCGAACACACTGCTCGACGCGCTTGCCGAGACCCGGCGCTCACAGGGCCTGCCCGGGATCTCGCTCGCCTGGGGCATGTGGGCGGTCGCCGACGGCATGGCCGACTCGGATGAACCGGTCTCCTCCGGCGGGCTGCTCGGTCACACCGCGGAGCAGGGCCTTGCCATGCTCGATGCCGCGCTGCGGTGCGACCGGGCTCTCGTCGTTCCCCTCCGGCTGGGCCTCGCCGAACTGCGCCGCGAACCGGAGTCGCTGCCTGCGATGTTCCGCACTCTGGCGCCCGTTCGACGCCGCCGCTCCGGGACCGGTAACCCGGCCGGGGCGTCGGCCCTCCGTCAGCTGTTGCGGGACGTCCCAGAGGCCGAGTGGGAGCAGACCCTGCTGACACTGGTACGCCGCGAGGCCGCGGCCGTGCTGGAGTACCCGGACCTCGCCGCCGTCGAGGCGACCAAGGCGTTCCGGGACATGGGCTTCGACTCTCTGGCGGGTGTCGAACTGCGGAACCGGATCGACGCCGCCACCGGCCTGCGGCTGCCGGCCACCCTGGTCTTCGACCACCCCGAGCCGGCGGTCCTGGCCCGCTTTCTGCGGGAGGAGGCCGTGGGATCGGCCGCTGCCGCTCCGTCCGTCGTGCGCCGGACGAATACCGCTGAGGGCGACGAGCCGATCGTCATCGTGTCGATGGCCTGCCGGTTCCCGGGCGGGGTGTCGTCACCGGAGGACCTGTGGCGGCTGGTCGCCGAGGGACGCGATGCTGTATCGCCGTTCCCGACCAATCGCGGCTGGGACATCGCCAGGCTGGTCGACCCGAGCCGGACCGTGCCGGACACCTCCTACGTAGACAACGGCGGCTTCCTGTACGACGCCGACCTCTTCGACGGCGACTTCTTCGGGATCAGCCCCAACGAGGCCCTGATCATGGACCCGCAGCAGCGTCTGTTGCTGGAGGCATCCTGGGAGGCGTTCGAGCGGGCCGGTATTGATCCCGGGACGCTGAAGGGCAGCCGGACGGGTGTCTTCGCGGGCGTGATGTATCACGACTACCCCCACAACGCCGCGACCGGTGCCATCGCCTCCGGTCGGGTCTCCTACGTCTTCGGACTCGAGGGCCCGTCGATGACGGTGGATACGGCGTGTTCGTCGTCGTTGGTGGCGCTGCACTTGGCGGCGCAGGCGTTGCGTTCGGGGGAGTGTTCGCTGGCGTTGGCCGGTGGTGTGACGGTGATGTCGACGCCGGAGACGTTTGTGGAGTTCAGCCGGCAGCGTGGGTTGTCGGCGGACGGCCGGTGCAAGGCGTTCGCGGAGGCGGCGGACGGGACCGGCTGGTCGGAGGGCGTCGGCCTGTTCCTGGTCGAGAAGTTGTCGGATGCGCGGCGGTTGGGGCATCCGGTGCTGGCGGTGGTGCGGGGTAGTGCGGTCAATCAGGATGGTGCGTCCAATGGGTTGACGGCACCGAACGGTCCGTCGCAGCAGCGGGTGATCCGGCAGGCATTGGCGAATGCGGGTCTGTCCGCCGCCGATGTGGACCTGGTGGAGGGCCACGGGACGGGTACTCGGCTGGGTGATCCGATCGAGGCCCAGGCCCTGTTGGCGA
>NZ_JBSFUK010000080.1:0-3844 GCF_053591755.1 Streptomyces sp. NPDC002926 | reverse complement strand
TCATGGGGGAGGGGGCGGTCTTTGTCGCCTCGCAGTCGCAGCGTGGGGGTGAACGGGCTGATGAGTGCCGGGACATGTTCCGGGCGGTGGGCATTTTGCACACCCATGGGCTGAGTCTGGACTTCACGCGGATCCTGCCGTCCGGCGGCACCACCGCGCCGGTCGACCTGCCCACCTACGCCTTCCAGCGCGAGCGCTACTGGATCGACGGCGCTGACCGCCCATCCCGCCACCGCAGCACCACGGACGACGCCCTGTGGCAGGCCATCGGCAGCGGCGAGGCCCAGCGCCTCGGCGAACTCCTGGGCGTCACCGACGACAACGCGGCCGTAACCACCCTGCTGCCCTACCTCGCCACCTGGCGCGAACGCCAGGACCAGGCCGCCGACATCGCCGACTGGATGTACGAGGAGAGCTGGCAGCCGCTCACCGCCCCGCCCGCCGCCCCCGCCGTCGACGGCCACTGGCTGCTGGTGGGCCCGGCTGCCGCCTCGGGGCTCGCCGAAACCCTCGCGGACGCCCTGACGGAGGCGGGCGCCTCAGCGCACATCCTCTCGGCCGCCTGTGACCGCACCGGATATGCCACGCTCCTCGCCGACCTGAGCTCGGCGCTCGGTGACAAGACCCTGTCCGGCGTCCTCGCCCTCACCCCCGTCGACGAGACGCCGCACCCCGAGCACCCGGCCACCACCACCGGCATCGCCCAGACCCTGGCACTCGTCCAGGCCCTCGGCGACGCGTCGGTCCGCGCGCCGCTGTGGCTGATCACACGCGGCGCCGTACGCGCCCACGACAAGGACCCCGCGCCCCGCCCGAACCAGACCGGCGCCTGGGGACTCGGCCACGTCGTCGCCCTGGAACACGCCAACCGCTGGGGCGGGCTGATCGACCTCCCCGCCGGCACCGACGCCGACCCGGCCGACCCCGTGGCGGCCGCCGCACTGGCAGCAGCCGCCCAGCAGCTGCCCGCCGTCCTCGCCGCACCGGCCGGCGTTGAAGAACATCTGGCGCTGCGTTCCACCGGCCGCTACGTGCGCCGTCTGCACCGGGCAGCCCCCAGTACCGTCACACGGCCCTGGTCCCCCCGCGGCACCGTGCTGATCACCGGAGGCAGCGGCGCGCTGGCCGGGCACCTCGCCCGCAGCCTCGCCGACCGCGGCGCCGAGCATCTCGTCCTGGTGTCCCGGCGCGGACGCGACGCCGAAGGTGCCGAGGAGCTCATCCACAGCCTCGAGACGGCCGGTGCCCGCGTCACCCTCGCCTCCTGCGACGTCACCGACCGCCGACAGCTGTCGGACCTGCTCGTCCGCATCGCGTCCGACGAAGCACCGCTGCGTGCCGTCTTCCACACCGCGGGCCTCCTCGACGACCGGTTCGTCGACCGGCTGGACACCAAAGCCCTGGCCGCGGCCGCCGCACCCAAACTCGGCGCCGCCCGGCTGCTGGCCGAACTCACCCGTGACCATGAGCTCGACGCCTTCGTCCTGTACTCGTCCGTGATCGGCACACTGGGCAACATCGGCCAGGCCAACTACGCCATGGCCAATGCCGCACTCGACGCACTGGCACATCAGCTCAGCTCCGAAGGCATCCCGGCCGTCAGCATCGGCTGGGGACCCTGGGCCGACGGAGGCATGACGCACGGCGCCGCGGAAACCCAACTGCGCCGCACCGGCCTCACCCCGATGGCCGTCGACCGGGCCCTGTCCGCCCTCGACGCCGCCCTGGCCACGAAGCGGTCCGCCGTGATCGCCCAGATCGACTGGGACCGGTGCGCCACCTCCTATACGCAGGGCAGGAACCGGCCCTTCCTGGACGAGATCACCCAGGCGCGCGCCGCCCTCGCTCAGCAGACCGCCGATTCCCCGGCCGCTGACACCAACCCACTGCGCCGGACCCTGCTGGAGGTCTCCGAACCCGACCGCGAAGCGCATCTGCGCGGTCTGCTGGCGGCAGAGGCGGCGGCGGTGCTCGGCATAGAGGATCCCCTCTCGCTCGACCCCGAACGAGGGTTCAAGGACCTCGGCTTCAACTCGATGATGGCAGTCGACTTCGCCGAACGCGTCCAGCGCCGCACCGGCGTCACCACCCCCAGGACCCTCGTCTTCGACTCCCCGGACCTGAGCTCCGCCGCCCGGTGGCTTCTCGCCGAACTCGCCCCCGCGCTCCCCGTCGCCCTCCCGGCCGTAGCCGGCACCGGCACCCGCGGCGGCCACCGCGGCGACGAACCCCTCGCCGTTGTCGGCGTCGGCCTGCGCGTGCCCGGCGACGCACACGACCTCGACAGCCTCTGGCAGGTCCTCGCCGAGGGACGCGACACCGTCACCACCGTCCCGGCCGACCGGTTCGACATCGACGCCTACTACGACCCGGACCCGGACGCCGAGGGCAGCACATACGCCCGCCACGCCTCCTTCCTCGGGGACGTCGCTTCCTTCGACGCGTCGTTCTTCGGCATCAGCCCGCGCGAGGCCGAGCCGATGGACCCGCAGCACCGGCTGCTCCTCGAAGCCGCATGGCACTCCCTGGAGGACGCCGGCATCCGACCGCGTGAGCTGCGGGACTCCCGCACCGGTGTCTTCGTCGGCGCGGGCGCCGGCGAGTACGGCAAGTACCGCCACAGCGGCGCACCCGACACCTACACACTGACCGGCGCCCTGTCGAGCTTCAACGCAGGCCGTCTCTCCTACCACCTCGGCCTCCAGGGACCCGCCCTGTCCATCGACACGGCCTGCTCGTCCTCGCTGGTCGCCCTGCACCTCGCCTGTGAGGCACTGCGCAACGACGAGTGCGAGCTCGCCCTGGCGGGCGGCGTCCAAGTCCTCGCCGACCCGGGCATGTTCGTGGCGCTCAGCCGCTCCCACGCTCTCTCGCCGGACGGCCGCAGCAAGGCTTTCTCGGCCGACGCCGACGGATACGGGCGCGGCGAAGGCGTCGGCGTCATCGCCGTGATGCGCCTGTCCGACGCGATCGAGCAGGACCGCAACATCCTCGGCGTCATCCGTGCCACCGCCGTCAATCACGACGGCGCGAGCAGCGGCATCACCGCACCCAACGGCACCTCCCAGCAGAAGGTCATCCGCGCCGCACTCGACTCGGCCGGGCTGTCCGCGGCCGACGTCGACTACGTCGAATGCCACGGCACCGGTACGTCTCTGGGTGACCCGATCGAGGTGCAGGCCCTGGACGCCGTGTACGGGAAGGGCCGTGAACCGGGCCGCGAACTCGGGCTCGGCACGGCGAAGAGCGTCATCGGACACCTGGAGTCGGCAGCCGGTATCGCCGGTGTGTGCAAGATGCTCGCCTCCTTCAAGAACGACGCGCTGCCCGCCACCATGCACAGCTCACCGCGCAACCCGAACATCGCCTGGGACCGGATGTCGGTCCGTGTGGTCGACGAGTTCACCCCCTGGGCGCGGGAGGAGGGGCGTCCGCGTCGGGCGGGTGTGTCGTCGTTCGGTCTGAGCGGCACCAACGCACACGTCATTGTCGAAGAGCCGCCGGTTCGGGATGGGGGCGGGGCTGCGGAGGTGGTGGCTGAGGGCCCGTATCCGGTGGTGGTGTCGGGCCAGAGCGAGGGGGCGTTGCGGGAGCAGGCCGGCCGTTGGGCGTTGTGGCTGGAGGGGCATGCGGATGTGCCGTTGGCGGGTGTGGCGGTGACGGCGGCCCGTCACCGCACGCATTTTGAGCAGCGGGCGAGTGTCACTGCCGACTCGGTGGCTGGGTTGGTGGATGGGTTGCGGGCGGTGGCTGGGGGTGTGCCGCATGCGGGTGTGGTGGAGGGGGTTGCGGGGCGTCGGGGCCGGGTGGTGTTTGTGTATCCGGGTCAGGGTTCGCAGTGGGT
>NZ_JBSFUK010000079.1:0-4124 GCF_053591755.1 Streptomyces sp. NPDC002926 | reverse complement strand
CCCACACCCTCCGACCAGCCCGCGCCGTCGGACTGGGCGGAGAACGACTTGCACCGGCCGTCCGGCGCCATCGCCTTCAACCGCGAGAACTCCACAAACAGGGTGGGCGCGCTCATGAGGGTGACGCCGCCGGCCAGGGCGAGTTCGCACTCCCGCTGGCGCAGGGCCTGGACCGCCAGGTGGATCGAGACGAGCGACGACGAGCAGGCGGTGTCGACGGTGATGGCCGGGCCTTGCAGACCCAGCGCGTACGACACCCGCCCCGACAGAACGCTGCTGGCCTTGCCGGTGCTCACATAGCCGTCGAGGGCGTCCAGGTCACGGCCCAGGTGGCCGTAGTCGGAGCCCATGGTGCCCAGATAGACGCCGGTGCGGCTCTCGTCGAGTGTCTCGGGACGTATACCGGCCCGCTCCAGCGCTTCCCACGACGACTCCAGGACCAGTCGCTGCTGCGGGTCCATCGACAGGGCCTCGCGCGGACTGATGCCGAAGAACGACGCGTCGAAGTGCTCGATGTCGTCGAGGAACCCGCCCTGCTGGGAGTAGCTCTTGCCCTCCGCCTCCGGGTCCGGGTCGTACAGGTCCAGGCGCTTCCAGCGCTCGGGGAATCCTCCGATGGCGTCTCCGCCCGACGCCAGCAGCTCCCAGAAGCCCTCCGGCGTGTCGATGCCGCCCGGCAGCCGGCAGGCCATCGACACCACAGCGATCGGCTCGGTGCGCTGCGCCTCCAGATCGGCGGCGCGCTTCTGGAGAGCGCGGATCGCGGGCAGAGCCGCTTCCATCCGGTCCTGCTGTGAGTTCGACACCATCGAGCCTTTCTGCGCGGCCGGCACAAGCGATTCAGCGGTCCGACGACGCGGCCGTCATGCGACGTGTGGGCTGCCCCTGACGGATGAATCAGGAGCACAACCATCCAATGACGCCCGCCTCGAGCGCCGGTGGAAGCGATCTGGAGGCAGGCGCGCCGCTGACCCCCGCCTCGTCGGAGGCGGGGGCCTGCGGCCGCGGGGGCTGGTAGGGGCTCAGCCGAGGTCGATGCCTGCCTCCGCGAGGAACATGTCGAGTTCCGCGCTGAGTTCGTCGACCGACTTCTCCTCGCTGTCCGCTTCTTCGGTGAGTTCCGGTCCGGGAGCCTTGCGCTCCTCCGCAGCCCCGGGGACGGGCAGATCCATCCGGGCGAGGATGAGCCGGGCGATGTGCTCGGGCGTCGGATGATCGAAGGCAAGCGTGGCGGGCAGTGACAGACCGGTCGCCGCCGACAGCCTGCGGCGCAGCTCCACCGCCATGAGCGAGTCGAGCCCGAGACCCTTGAGCACCTCGTTCGGGGCAAGGGATCCGGCCCCGGCGAGGCCGAGCACCCCGGCCACCTCGCGCAGCACCAGGTCCGTCGCCATTTCCGGCCTCCGGTCGTCGGGTGCGGCGAGTAGCTGCTCGCGCAGACCCTGCCGGTCCGGGGCCGTCCCGCTGCCCGCCTTGCGCAGCCGGGCCCGCACGAGGGAACGGAGCAGGGCGGGTGCCGCATTGCCCTGGTCGGCCTCCCGCTGTGCCGCGCGCAGGTCGAGCTGTACCGGAACGAAGTTGTCGGCGGGCCTCCCGAGGACCATGTCGAGCAGTCCCAGGCCCTGTTCGAAGGAGAGAGGGGCGATGCCCTGCCCGCGCATGCGGTCCAGGTCGGCCCGGCCGAGATGGGAGGTCATGCCCACACCGGCCTGGTGCCACAGGCCCCAGGCGAGGCTCGTCACCGGGCGGTCCTCGGCGCGCAGGCGGGCGGCGAACGCGTCGAGGTAGCTGTTGGCCGCGGCGTAGATGCCCTGGCCGGCTGTGCCGACGGTGCCTGCCGCCGAGGAGAAGAGCATAAGGGCTGCCAGGTCGAGACCTGCGGTCAGCTCGCCCAGGTAGCAGGCCCCATGCACCTTCGGCTCCATCACGCGGGAGAGCCGCGCCGCGTCCTGGGTGACCACGAGGCCGTCGTCCAGGATCCCCGCCAGGTGGAGGACCGCGGTCCAGGGCCGGTCCTCGCCGGCGAGGGTGAGGACCTGCGCGAGGTCGTCGCGGCGACCGGCGTCGCAGGCCACCACCCGTACCGATTCGGCTCCTTCGTCGGTGAGCCGGCGTACGAGATCCTCGGCGCCGGGCGCGTCGGCGCCGCGCCGGGACGTGAGGACCAGGTGGCGGACCTGATGGCGGCGTACGAGGCGCAGTGCCACTTCCCGGCCCAGCTCGCCGGTGCCTCCGGTGATCAGGACCGTGCCCCGCGGGTCGAGGGGCCGGACTGTGGAATCCTTCGCCGGCTCCTCGGCCCGTACCAGCCGGGCCACCAGCACCTGGCCGTCACGTACGGCGAGTTCCGGTTCGCCGGTGACGGCGACCGCGGATGCCAGCACGTCGCGGTCGCTGTCGTCCGGTCCGAGGTCGACCGTGCGCAGCGTGCGCTCCGGGTGCTCGGAGCGGGCACAGCGCAACAGGCCCCACAGCGGGGCGTACGCGAGTCCGTCGACGCGATCGCCATCGGCCGCCGAGACGGAGCCGCGGGTGATCCAGACGAGTTCGGTCGACTCCAGCCTCTCGTCGGACAACAGGTCCTGGAGTACGGACAGTGCGTGTTCGGTCGCCCTGTACGCGGCCTCGGGCGCACTGTGGACGGGCGGCCAGCCAGTGGCGTCGACGACGATACGGGCGGGGGCGGCCGGGTGTGCGTCGAGCCGGGCGGACAGCGCGTCCGTTCCGATCAGGTGCTCGGCGCCCAGGGCCGTGGCCAGGTGTCCCGTGCCGCCGAGCACGATCTCGGCCGCTGCGCCGGCCGGTGCGGTGGCGGCGAGGGGCTGGAAGCCGAGACGGTAGAGGTTGTCGGTGCCCGGGGTGCGGGCGGCACGCAGCTGGGCGACGGTGGCACGGCGCAGATGGAGTTGCCCGATCCTGACGACGGGCGACCCGGTGGCGTCGACGGCCCAGGCCCGGATCACCTGGCCTGTCCCGGTGGGTTCGACGTCGATACGGATACGCAGCTCGCCGCCGCCGATGGCGTACAGCTGGACGTCACTCCACTCGAAGGGCAGCAGAGCGCCTTCGGGCTCGTCCTCGGGGGCGGTGACGCCTTTCATCACATGAAGGGCGGTGTCCAGGAGGGCGGGGTGCAGGGTGAAGCCGGCTTCCGTGCCGGGCTCGGGAAGGCGTACAACGCCATAGGCGCTGTTGCCCTTGCGCCACAGTTCGCCGAGGCCGCGGAATGCGGGGCCGTAGTCGATGCCCTGGGCGCCGAATCGGTCGTACAAGCCGTCCAGTTCGACTCTTTGGGCTCCGTCGACAGGCCATCGGGCGAGCTCGGCGAAAGCGGCGGTGTCGGCGGCCGTGGCTACGGCAGGATCGGTGGCCGCTTCCATCAGTTCGCCGCTCGCGTGGCGGGTCCATGCGTGAGACGAGGCGGGCGAGGTGTGCGAGCTCTCCGGGCGGCTGTGGATCGTGATCGGGCGCCGCCCGTTCTCGGCCGCCTGCACGGTGATCTGGATCCGTACCGCGTCATGGATGATCAGCGGCTCGGCCAGGGTGAGTTCGGCGACGCCCGCCGAGCCGACCTCATGGGCTGCGGCGACGGCCAGCTCGAGGAGCCCGGTGCCGGGGACGAGGACCTGGTCGAAGAGCACATGGTCCTTCAGCCAGGGATGGTCCGCGAGCGAGAGCCGTCCGGTCAGAAGATGACTGTCGCTGTCGGCGAGCGGGGTCGCTGCGCCGAGCCATGGGTGCTGCGAGGAATCGAGGCCGAGTGAGCCGGCGTCGTTGGAGGTCTTCCTGGTCTCCATCCAGTGGTGTTCGCGCTGGAAGGCGTAGGTGGGCAGCGGGACGAGCCCGGTACCGGGAGTCGCGGGAAGGACCCGGTCCCAGTCGAGTTCGTGTCCGTGCGTGTGGAGCAGCCCCGCATTGTGCAGCAGCTGTTCCATGCCACCCCGGTCCCGGGCGAGGGAACCGACAACAACACCACCACGGTCCGCGCCGGCATCGGTCAGCGGCATCGACAGCACCGGATGCGCGGAGATCTCGACGAACACCGTGTGCCCGTCATCCAGCAGACCCTCCAGCGCACGGTCGAACCGCACCGGCTCCCGCAGATTCCGGCACCAATACCCCCC
>NZ_JBSFUK010000078.1:0-4185 GCF_053591755.1 Streptomyces sp. NPDC002926 | reverse complement strand
GTTAATCAACTTGCTTGCCCCCCCCGCCCATAACTGTTTCTCCCCCCCAACGCCGGGGTTCCGGCCCCCCCCCCCCCGTGGCTTTCCGACACGCGGCCCCCCCCCCCCCGCAAAGGACGGGCGCGGCAGCCTTTCGCCGTCTGCGGATACGCCCGGCAAGGATTGGTCACCTTTCCCTTCATGGGGATTGCTTCACACGCTTGAAACCCGCTCGAGGATTGCTTGATTATTGCTTCAGGAACGGTCGACAATCGTCCTTCACATACTCGGGGTCGATCGGTGAAAAAGCCTGGGACGGCGCTGTGTTCAGCGAATTCCGGCCGAATCGTCCGGACGGCTTCCGGCGGCCGTGCACGCCTTCCATGGCGGGAGCCGAGCCGTCTTCCAGTGCCGTTCGAGTACCGGCGGCGAAGGTGTGGGTACGGGCGCGGGACAGGCGCGCATCATGCGATGAGGGAGTTGACCGCCGCCGCCATGACCGCCGCCGAGACCACCGAGACCACCGAGAACCCGGCCGGCGCGCGCAGCCGGTGGGAGGCCGACGCCCTCGTGCGCGCCGCCCGCCTCGAACGCCGGCTCGGTGATCCCTACGACCCGGCCAACCCGCACGGTCTGCGCGCCCTGTTCGCAGCGGACGAACGGCGCACACCACCCGCGGAGACCGAGCAGCTGCTCCTGGGAACCGGCCTCGGGGCCGAGTTCGTGCCCGCGGAGTACGGCGGACGGCTGCTGCGCGCCGATCTGCTCGCCCGCGCCCTGCGCCCTGTCTTCCGGCGCGACGTCGCGCTCGGCTTCGGCTTCGGCATCACCTCGCTGTTCGCCACCTCGGCGGTCTGGGCGGCGGGCACGGAGGAACAGCGCCGAAGCACCGCCGACCTGCTGCTCGACGGTGGCCGGGCCACGATCCTGCACCACGAACTCGCCCACGCCAACGCGATCCTGCGGCATGAGTTCACCGCACACACCGCACCGGGCGGCGGCTATCTGCTCCACGGCCGCAAGGACGTGATCATCAACGCGTCGCGTGCCGACATCTACGTCGCCTACGCGCGCACCGACCCGGCGCGCGGACCGCGCAGCCATTCGGTGCTGCTCCTCGACCCCACGCAGCTGCCCGCCGGCCGGGTGCGCGGGCTGCCCCGTATCGCCACACCCGGCATGCGCGGCGCCCTGTTCTCCGGGCTGGAGTTCGACCAGTGCGCCGTCCCCGGCGGTGCACTGGTCGGCCGCACGGGCGAGGGCGTCTCCCTGGCCCTGCGCACCTTCCAGATCAACCGCAGCCTGATCTGCGGCGTCGTCACCGCGGCCGCCGACACCGTGCTGCACTCCGCGGTGCGCGCCGTCACCACCGGCCGCAGCGCTCCCGTGGCCCGCCGCTGGCACAAGCCGCTGGCGGGCGTCTTCGCCGATCTGCTGGCCTGCGACAGCATGGCGACCGTCGCGCTGCGCGCGCTCAGCCTGCTGCCCGACCGTGCCCATATGCTCGCCGCCGCCGTCAAATACGTGGTGCCCGACCTGCTGCGGGAGGACCTGGAGGAGCTCGCCGCCGTGCTCGGCTCGCGCGGATTCGAGCTCGACAGCCCCGAGTTCGGCGCACTCGACAAGCTGGCACGCGATCTTCCGGTGGCCGGACTCGGCCATGCCGGAACCGCCTCCTGCCAGGCCGTCATCGTCCCGCAGCTGCGCACCCTGGCCGAGCGGGCCTGGTTCGCCGAGGAGGAGCCGCCCCCCGAGCTGTTCCGCAAGGGCGCCGAACTGCCCTGCCTGGACTACCGGTTGCTGGGCATCGCCGACGGTGGCGACTTCATGGCCGCCTCCCTGACCGCTTCCGCCGCCAGACTCGCCGCGTCCCGTGGCGTCGGCGGCCGGCTGACCGTACTCGCCGACCTGGCCGAAGGCTTCGTCACCGAACTGCGCGCCCTGCGCGAACAGTGCCGACAGCTGCCGGACTTCGGCACCACCGGCCCGCCGGGTCCCGCGGCGTGCGTACTCAGTGACCGCTACTGCCTGGTGGTCGCCGCAGCGGCGGTCCTCGGCATCTGGGAGGGCCAGGACGGCACCGACCCCTTCCTCGCCGACCCCGCCTGGGCGGTACTCGCGCTGTCCCGGCTCGGCGCGCGGCTCGGGATTCTCGTACCCGAACTCACCGACGACTGCCTGGGACAGGTGCTCGAGGAGCTGATCCGCCGCTACCGGACCGGCAGCAGCTGCGACCTGGACGCCACGGAACTCGCCCGGTGAGCACAGCGGGAAAAGGGAGCGAACACGGATGACGGACACACAGCGCATCACGGCGCCGATCCACGTCGGTGGCCCGGACGGGCCGTGGCACGAGGTGTACGAGGGAATGGAGCAGAGCGGCAACGCGGTGGTGTACACGACATGGGGCGAATGGCTCCCCTTCGCCGTCGTGGACCCCGCGCTACGCCCGCTCCTCGGCCGCGACTGGCAGCGCTACCGCCGCACTGCCGACCCCACGGTCCGCTACCGCTTCGTCGCCTCACGGCTGGCCCTCAAATTCACCGCGGCAGCCGCACTGGACACCACCCCCGCCGAGCTGGACCTCGCGTACAAGATCGGCGGCCGGCCGTATCTGCGCGGCCTCGACCAGATCGACGTGAGTCTCACCCATACCGACGACCTGATCGCCGTGGGTATCAGCCGCAACGGCAGGATCGGCGTCGATGCCGAACCGTCGAGTCGGCCGATGTCCTTCGAACTGCTCAACAGCCATGTGTGCACGCCCGCGGAACGCCTGGAGCTCGAAGGTCTGCCCGAGGGCCGGCGGGCGGCCGGGATGCTGCGTCTGTGGACCCTCAAGGAGGCCTACACCAAGGCGATAGGCCAGGGACTGCGCCTGGGCTTCACCGAGTTCGGCTTCGGTCCCGGCAGTGGCGGACTGCTCGCCCCCGACGGCACCGCGGCGGCACGTGGCGAGTGGGCGTTCTCCACCCATGAGGTGCTGGGGCGCTATCTGGTGAGCGTGGCCTGCCACGACGCGGGCCTCGACACCTCACGCGACACCGCGGCGCGGACCATGCTCGACGAGGGGTTCATGGGTGCGGTCACGGAGCTGCTCGCCCCCGGCTCCGCCTGACGCCCGCGGTCGCCGCGGGCGGACACCGCGACCCCATGAGCCGCCGAATCAACGCCGCCTGAGAAGCATTCGGGCCGCAGTCCAGTCCCGCTGGAGAAAACAGGTCCTTTGCCCCACTTGTGGCTACCGTGCTGCTGATGGCCGCGACGCGAGGAGGGCGCCATGGCAGAACGGAGCCCCCCGTCACCCCCGGCCCGTCGCGCGCCCTTCCGGTGCTTCCCGGTGGTGCGCCGCCTCCGCACAGGACGCACCACCGGAGCCGATCCCTCCCTACGCGCGACCGTTCACGCCTTCGGCGCAACGGCAGCGCCGACCCGCTGAACGCCGCGCGGAAAGGCGGGCCGAAGCCCGGCCGACCGCCGTGTCAGCGGCATGTCAGCCCCGTATGGGTCGCCTTTCGCATACTCGTTCCGCGCTCGCAGAGAGGAGTGAGGGGTTTCTCAGCACGAAGCCGCAGACCATGACGCGGATGTGCGCACCCCGGACAGCGATGACCGCAAACTGCTCCTCAGACGTGGCGATGACCGTGGTCGTCGACCCCGGGCAGCCTCCCTACGACACCCCGCCCGTGCTGGAACTGCGCGGCCCCGTGGACCCCGCCCGCATCGAGGCGGCCCTCGACCGGGCCGCGGCGCACCAGGGCGAGGGGAAGGCCTGGCAGCACCGGCTGCTGCGGCACGGCCCCGACCACCACACGCTGCACCTCAGCACCGAGGCCGAAGGCGTACCCGCCGGCTTCCCGGCCGGCCTGCTGGCCGACCTGCTCACCCTCGCGCTCGTCACCACGTCACCCCTCGCCCCCGCCCAGTACGCGGCGCTGCGGGCCGCCCGCACCGGGACACGCCCCCGTTACGAGTCCGCCGTACTGGAAGCACGCGGCGCCCTCGATCCCGTAGCGCTGCGGCATGCCCTGCACGCCGTCGTCGCCGCCCACCCCCTGTTGTCGGCCAGTCTGGACACCCGCTCCGGTGGACGGATGACCTGCCACCCGACGCCCCGGGCCGCCCACGAGCTGCTGTGGGAGGAGGAGTTCACCGACGAGGCCGGGGTGCGGCGGGCGGTCGCCGCCGCGGGCCGCAGCCTCGACC
>NZ_JBSFUK010000077.1:0-4414 GCF_053591755.1 Streptomyces sp. NPDC002926 | reverse complement strand
TGCGCAAACTCCGTCTGATGAACCAGCGCAGCAGCATCGCTGTCCGCATCCGCGAAAACCACCCCGGTCAACGGCATCCGCAGATGCGGCTCCAGGGCAACACACACCTCGTCGAAGACCTGCCGGAACACCGGGAACGACTGATACAGCTCACGCCCCATACCGATCCGCTGACTGCCCTGCCCGGTGAACAACACCGCCAGCTCACCCCCGGCCGACGCCACGCCTTCGACCACACCCGCATGCGGCACACCCCCAGCAACCGCCCGCAGCCCCTCCACCAACTCAGCCACCGAGTCGGCAGTGACACTCGCCCGCTGCTCGAAGTGGGTGCGGTGACGGGCCGCCGTCACCGCCACACCCGCCAGCGGCACATCCGCATGCCCCTCCAGCCACAACGCCCAACGGCCGGCCTGCTCCCGCAACGCCCCCTCGCTCTGGCCCGACACCACCACCGGCACGCCGGAAGTGGGTTCGGCGTCCGCAACTTGGGCGGCAGTCTCGGCGGCCGGAGCTTCCTCCAGTACGACGTGTGCGTTGGTGCCGCTCAGGCCGAACGACGACACACCCGCCCGGCGCGGACGTCCCTCCTCCCGTGCCCAGGGCCGGGCTTCCTGAAGGAGCTGGAGGCCGCTGTCCGCCCACTCGATGAGCGGCGAAGGCTCTTCGGCGTGCAGGGTCTTGGGCAGCTTCTCGTTCTGCAGGGCGAGGATGGTCTTGATGACGCCGACGACACCTGCCGCGGCCTGCGCGTGGCCAATGTTCGACTTCGACGAGCCCAGGAAGACCGGCCGCTCGGCGTCGCGCCCGGGGCCGAACACCTCGGCCAGCGCGCCCGCCTCGATCGGGTCACCCAGAGACGTACCGGTGCCATGCGCCTCGATCGCGTCGATGTCGTCGGCGGTCAGGTGCGCCGCCTCCAGCGCCTCCCGCACGACCCGCTGCTGCGAGGGGCCGTTGGGGGCGGTGAGTCCCTGGCTGCGTCCGTCCTGGTTGACCGCCGAGCCGCGGATCACCGCAAGCACCCGGTCACCGTCGCGCTGCGCGGCCGACAGCCGCTTGAGCACCAGCACACCCACACCCTCCGACCAGCCCGTGCCGTCGGAAAGCGCGGAGAACGACTTGCACCGGCCGTCGGCGGCCAGGCCCTTGAGTCGGGAGAACTCCACGAACGGCGTCGGCGTGGACATCACCGTCACGCCGCCCGCCAGAGCCAGTTCGCACTCGCCGCTCCGCAGCGCCTGCGCGGCCAGGTGAAGGGAAACAAGAGAGGAGGAGCAGGCCGTGTCGACCGTCATGCACGGGCCTTGCAGACCCAGCGCGTACGACACCCGCCCCGACAGGACACTGCTGGCGTTTCCGGTGCCGAAGTAGCCGTCGAGGGTGTCCAGGTTGCCCTGGCTTCCGTAGTCGGAGCCCATCGTGCCCAGATACACACCGGTCCGGCTGCCGACGAGCTCCTCGGACCGCACACCCGCCCGCTCCAGCGCCTCCCACGACGCCTCGAGAACCAGCCGCTGCTGCGGGTCCATGGACACGGCCTCGCGCGGGCTGATGCCGAAGAACGACGCGTCGAAACGCTCGATGCCCTCCAGGAATCCGCCGGAACGGATGTAGCTCTTGCCGACGGTCTCGGGGTCGGGGTCGTACACGTCGAGTGAGTCCCAGCGCTCCGGGAAGCTCCCGATGGCGTCCCCGCCCGACGCCAGCAGCTCCCAGAAGCCCTCCGGCGTGTCGATCCCGCCCGGCAGCCGGCACGCCATCGACACGACGGCGAGCGGTTCGCCGGGTGCATGTCCGGTGTCGGCAGAACGGGCGGGGGTCCGCTTCTTCGCGGTGCGGGACAGCCGTTCAAGGAGCAGCTGCGCCACGGCGGTCGGCGTGGGGTAGTCGAAGGCGAGGGTGGAGGGCAGCGGCAGCCCGGTCGCCGCGGACAGGCGGCGGCGCAGCTCGACTGAGGTCATGGAGTCCATGCCGAGCTCCTGGAAGACCTGCTGCTCGCCGATGCCGTCCGGGCCCGAACCACCCACGACCGCCGCGGTCTCGCTCCGTACGAGCTGGACCAGGGTCCGCAGCCGCTGCTCCTGCGGGAGTGCGGCCAGCCGGCCGCTGAGGTCCGACGACCCGGCTGCTCCGCTGTCGGCCCGGCGGGGCCGGATGCGTACGAGAGAGCGCAGCAGCCCGGCAACGTCGGCGCCCTTGTCCGCCGCGCGCTGAAGTGCGGCCAGTGCGAGGCGGACCGGAACGAGGTGGGCGCTTGTCCCGGCCAGTGCGGCGTCCAGCGCCCGCAGTCCCTGCCGTGCGGACAGGGCGCCGACGCCCTGACGGCGCATACGCGCGAGGTCGGCCTGACCGAGGTTCGAGGCCATGCCCGCACCGCTCTGCTCCCACATGCCCCAGGAAAGGCTGGTGGCCGCGCGGCCCGCACGCCGCATCCGGGCCGCCATGGCGTCCAGATAGGCGTTGGCCGAGGCGTAGCTGCTCTGCCCGGGGCCGCCGAGGACACCGGAGAGGGAGGAGAAGAGTACGAAGGCGCCGAGGCCTGCCTCCTCGGTGAGCTCCCGCAGATGCGCGGCGCCCGCGACCTTGGGTGCCAGTACCCGGTCGAACCGTTCCGCATCCTGGTCCGCAAGCATGCCGTCGTCGACGACACCGGCCAGATGGAACACACCCGTCCACGGGTGCTCGGGCGCGGGGGACGACAGCACGGCCGCCACCTGGTCCCGCTCGGCCAGGTCGCAGGCGACGACCTGTACGGTCCCGGCCCCGGCCGCGCGGAGTTCTCGTACGAGGTCGTCCGCTCCGGGGGCGTCCGGTCCGCGACGGGAGGTGAGCACCAGGTGGCGCACACCGTGCTCGCCGACGAGGTGGTGGGCCAGCAGCTGTCCCAACTCGCCGGTGCCGCCGGTGATGAGGACGGAGCCGTGCGGGTCCAGCACCCTCGCGGAGCCGGCCTGTTCCGCGGCGCCGGCGGTTTCCACGGCTCCGGCCGTGACCGGTGCCAGTCGTGCTACGAGAATCTTCCCGTCACGGACGGCGATCTCGTCCTCGCCGGAGGCCGACAGCGCCTGCTCGATCACGTGCCGGTCGGCCAGGTCGGTGTCCAGGCCGGTGTCCAGGTCCGCGAGGCGGACGGCCCGGTCCGGGTGCTCGGCGCGTATGGCACGCACCAGTCCCCACACGGCGGCATGCGCCGCGCCGTCGAGACGGTCGTCGTCGGTGGCGGCCACGCTGCCACGGGTGATCCAGACAAGCTCGGCGGCTTCGAGCCTCGGCTCGGCCAGCAGCCGCTGTGCGGTGCTCAGCGCGTCAAGCACGGCCTGTCGGACGGCCTGTACATCGTCGGCCGAGCCGTCTGCCGACTGCCCGCCCGTCGCGTCCACGACCAGCCGGCGCGGGGCTTCGTTTCCGCCGTCGAGGTGCGCGAACAGGGCTTCCAGGTCGACGAAGGGCTCCGCATCAAGGGCAGTCGGCAGTGCGGCGGCCGAGCCGCCGGCCGCGCCGAGCACCCACACCGGGCCGGAGATTGGCTCCGCGGCGAGCGCCCGCAGCGGCCGGAACTCCACGGCGTACACATGCTCCAGCGGTTCGCCGGAGCGAATCTGCCCGATGGTCGCCTCACGTAGTTCGAGGCGACGCGCCCGCGCGACGGGCCTGCCCTCGGTGTCGGCGGCCCAGAGACGGGCGGTGCCTCCCGCGCCGTCGAGCTGGAGGCGCACCCTGAGAGTGGTGCCTCCCACTGCCCAGCATTCCACCCCTCTCCATTCGAACGGCAGCAGAACACCGGGCTCGGTCCCCTCCTCCCCCGGCCCCGCGAGTTCTGCGAGCCCGTGCAGGGAGGCGTCGAGGAGCGCCGGATGGATTCCGTACGCCTGTCCCGTCAGCCCGTCCGGGAGCCGGACGAGTCCGTAGGCCGTGCCGTCCCCCCGCCACAACTCGGTCAGGCCCCGGAAGGCGGGGCCGTACTCCAGGCCCAGAGTGGCGAGACTGTCGTAGTAGCCGTCGAGCGGCACGCGCTCGGTGCCGGGGACCGGCCACTGGGCGAGTTCGGCGAATTCGGCGGCCTGGTCAGGATCGGTCCCGGCGGTGTGTTCCAACAACAGCTCGCCGGTGGCGTGGTGTCGCCAGACGCCGTCGGGGGCGTCTTCGGCGCGGCTGTGGATGTCGATGGTGCGGGTGGTGCCGCCGTCAGGGGCGGCGACCTTGACCTGGAGACGGACGGCGTCGCGCAGTACAAGGGGTTCGAGGATGGTCAGTTCGCCGATTCCCGCGGCTCCGATGCGCTGTGCGGCAGCAAGGGCGAGTTCCAGCAGCCCGGCGCCCGGGACCAGAACGGTGCCGAACACGGCATGGTCGGTCAGCCAGGGCTGACCGGCGGCAGAGAGCCGGCCGGTGAACAGATGACCCTCATCAC
>NZ_JBSFUK010000076.1:0-4681 GCF_053591755.1 Streptomyces sp. NPDC002926 | reverse complement strand
AACACCCCCACCAGACCCGCCTGCACCACAAACAGACCCGCCTGAGTGAACACCGTGGCATCCACCCCCGCCGGATCATCCCCCCACACCACCTCCCGGACAGGCCGCCCCAGATGAACATCCACCGCCGCACACGCCTCATCAAACCCCGCCGCAAACACCGGATCCGACCCATGCAGCTCACGGCCCATACCCAGCCACTGCGAACCCTGCCCCGTAAACAACCACCCCGTACGCCCCGACAACACCCGCCCCACCACCACACCCGAACCCGGACCACCCGACGCCAATGACGACAGACCCGCCATCGCCTCGTCATGGGTGGAGGCGATCACCACCGCCCGGTGCTCCAGCCCCGCCCGCCCACCAGCCAGCGCCGAGGCCACCTCCCCCACACCCACATCCGCACGCTGCTCCCACCAGGACGCCAACCGCCCCGCAGCCTGAACCAACGCCTCCGCCGACCGCGCCGACACCACCACGGGACTCCCGGCAACAGCTTCCGGCCCGGCGGAATCCTCCATGGGGGAGTCCGGGTCCTCGGACGTGGTCAAGTCCTCGACAGCAGGGGGTTGTTCGAGGATGACGTGGGCGTTGGTCCCGCTGATACCGAACGACGACACCGCCGACCGCCGCGGCCGCCCCACCACCGGCCACGTACGGGCCTCCGTCAACAGCGACACCGCACCCGCCGACCAGTCCACCTGCGACGACGGCGCATCCACATGCAACGACGCCGGCATCACACCATGCCGCATCGCCTCCACCAACTTGATCACACCGCTGACCCCGGCCGCGGCCTGGGCGTGACCGAGATTCGACTTCACCGACCCCAAGTACAGCGGCTCACCCGTCCGGTCCTGCCCATACGTCGCCAACAGGGCCTGGGCCTCGATCGGATCACCCAGCCGAGTACCCGTCCCGTGGCCCTCCACCAGGTCCACATCGGCGGCGGACAGACCCGCACTCGCCAATGCCTGCCGGATCACCCGCTGCTGCGACGGACCATTCGGTGCCGTCAGCCCATTCGACGCACCGTCCTGATTGACGGCACTGCCCCGAACCACCGCGAGCACCGGATGCCCCAACCGCCGCGCATCCGACAACCGCTCCAACAGCAGCAGGCCGACGCCCTCCGACCAGCCGGTCCCGTCCGCCCCCTCCGCGAACGCCTTGCACCGACCATCCACCGACAACCCACGCTGCCGGCTGAACTCCACGAACATGGCCGGTGTAGCCATCACCGTGACGCCGCCTGCGACCGCCAGCGAACACTCCCCCGAACGCAACGCCTGCGCCGCCAAGTGCAGCGCCACCAACGACGACGAACACGCCGTATCCACCGTCACCGCCGGCCCCTCGAAACCGAACGAGTACGACACCCGCCCCGAGACCACGCTGCCGCCGCTGCTGAGGTCGCCGTAGTCGTGATACATCACGCCCGCGAAGACACCCGTACGACTTCCCTTCAGCGTCCCGGGATCGATCCCGGCCCGCTCGAATGACTCCCAGGCAGCCTCCAGGAAGATCCGCTGCTGCGGGTCCATGATCTGCGCCTCGTTGGGGCTGATTCCGAAGAACACCGGGTCGAACTGGTCCGCGTCGTGGAGGAAGGCGCCGCGCTCGGTGTAGCTCTTGCCCGGTGCGCCCGGCTCCGGATCGAAGAGACCGTCGAGGTCCCAGCCGCGGTTGGTCGGGAACGGCCCGACGGCGTCGACGCCGTCGGCGACGAGCCGCCACAGATCCTCCGGCGACGACACCCCACCCGGATAACGGCAGGCCATCGACACGATGACGATCGGATCGTCCTGGTGCGCGGCGGCACGGACGACGGCGGCGGGCGCCTCTTCTACCGCGGAGCCGACGAGCATCTCGTCCAGCAGAGCCGCGACGGCGGTGGCGTTCGGGTGGTCGAAGATCAGGGTGGCCGGCAGCCGCAGATCGGTGGCGGCGTTCAGCATGTTGCGCAGTTCGACGGCGGCCAGCGAGTCGAAGCCCAGTTCCGAGAACGGGCGGTCCGGCTCGACGTCGTCCGCACCCGTGTGACCGAGGATGGCGGCGACGCGGCTACGGACCAGGTCCAGCAGGCGTCGGGCCCTGGCTACCGGGTCCAGCCCCGCCAGCTCGGCGGCCAGCCCGGACGAGGCGGACACGGCGGACCGGGTCACCTTCCGCCGACCGGCCGGTACGAGGCTGCGCAGCAGCGCCGGGAGCTCGTCGGTCCGCGTACGCAGCGCGGCCCGGTCGACGGGCGTCGCAACGACCTGGGCCCGCCCGCAGGCGAGGGCGGCGTCGAACAGCGCGAGGCCGGTGTCCGCGTCGAGCGGAGGCAGGCCGAGGCGCTCCAGCCGCTGCACGTCGGACTCGCCGAGCGTGCCGCCCATACCCTCGTTCCGCCAGAGGCCGTAGGCGAGCGCGGTTGCCGGGAGGCCCTGCCGCCGCCTGTGCTCGGCCAGGACGTCGAGGGCGACATTGGCGGCGGCGTACGCTGACTGGCCGCCCGCGAGCAGCGAACCGCCGACGGAGGAGAACAGCACGAAGGCCGAGATCGGCAGCGATGCCGTCAACTCGTGCAGATACCAGGCCGCATCAGCCTTGACCGCCAGGACCTGGCGGAGACGGTCCGGGGTCATGGCGGTGACCATGCCGTTGTCGGCGATGCCCGCCGCGTGCACGACGCCCGTCAGATCCCCGATACCGGCAACCACAGCGGCGAGCGCCGCCCGGTCAGCGACGTCACACGCCTCCACCCGCACACTCGCCCCGGACCGCGTCAACTCCCCGACCAGCTCCGCCGCACCCGGCGCATCGGCACCCCGCCGACTCACCAGGACCAACCTCTCCACACCACCGCTCACCACCAGATGCCGCGCCACCAAAGCACCCAAACCACCCGTACCACCCGTGATCAACACCGACCCACCACCCCAGTCGGGCGCACCGTCCGGTGTCAGCTTCTCCAGGCGCGGCACGAACCAGGCGCCGTCGCGGTATGCGAGCTCGGTCTCTCCGGAGGCGGCGACGGCGGACCATTCCGTGGAGTCGAGGGCGGCGGGGGCGTCGACGTCGGCGAGGACGAAGCGTCCCGGATTCTCGGCCTGCGCCGCGCGGACGAGACCCCAGACGGCGCCGGCCGCCGGGTTCTGCGGTCCGTCCGGCCCTACGGCGGCGCGGGTGAGCACCACCAGGGTGCGGCCCGGCCCGTCGCCATCGGCGAGCCAGGTCTGAACTGCGGCCAGCGCGGCCTCGGCCGCGGCAGCGGCGGCTTCCGGGACCGGCGCCTCATGCGGTGTGCAGTCGCAGACCACGACCCGGTCCGCGACGGTCTCCAGGTCGTGGGGCGCGACGGTCGGGACCGGCTCCGTCTCGTTCGACGTACCGATCGTGACGGGCTTCCAGGCCACGCCGAACAGTGCGTCGGAGATGGGTGTGGCGGACGAGAAGTGGTCGGGCGCGATCGGGCGGGAGGCCACGGAGCCGATCGTGGCCACCGGCCGTCCGCTCTGATCGGCTACGGACACTGCCGAGGCGGGCTGTCCCCCGCGGCGCTGGATGCGCACCCGCAGCGCCCGGGAGCCGGCGGCATGCAACGCGACGTCGGTCCACGCGAAGGGCAGGAACGTCTGCCCCTCCGCTTCGTCGTCCCCGGTGATCAGGTCGACATGCAGAGCGGAGTCCAGCAGCGCCGGGTGCAGGCCATAGCTCTCCGCTTCGGTCGAGTCGGGCAGTACGACCTCGGCGAAGACGTCGTCACCGAGACGCCAGGCCGCGCGCAGGTTACGGAAGCTGGGTCCGTAGCGGTAGCCGCGCTCGGCCAGTCGCTCGTAGCCGCCCTCGATCGGGATCGGCTCGGCGCCGGCAGGTGGCCAGGCCGCGAGGTCGAAGCCGGCCGGCGTACCCGCCGTCGACAGAACCGCCTGCGCGTGACAGGTCCAGTCGTCGGCATCGCCGCTGTCGTCCGGTCGCGAGTGGATACTGACGCCGTGCCGGCCGGTGTCGTCGGCCGCACCGACGCTGATCTGCACCTGGACGCCGCCGGATGCCGGGATGACGAGCGGGGCCTGCAGGGTCAGTTCCTCCAGCGTGGGGCAGCCGACCTCGTCACCTGCCCGTACCGACAGCTCTACGAAGCCGGTACCCGGGAAGATGATCGTTCCGTTGATGTCGTGGTCGGCGAGCCAGGGCTGGCTGTCCGGGGACAGCCGCCCGGTGAGGACCACACCACCGGTGTCGGCAATGGTGACAGCCGCACCCAGCAGGGGATGCCCGGTCGCGGACTGACCCACATGACGCGGATCACTCCCCGCCACCACCGAGTCCTGCCAGTAGCGCCGGCGCTGGAAGGGGTAGGTGGGCAGGTCCAGGTGCCGTCCCGGGGCGGGGGCGGGCAGGTGCCAGTCCACCGGCACACCCGAGGCGTGGAGCTGTGCGGCGGCGGTGAGCAGCGTGGTCCGGGCCGTGGTGCCGTCTTTGGGGCGGCGCATCAACGGCGCGAAGGTGACCGTGTCGGTCTCGTCGAGGCTCTGGCGGGCCAGGGCGGTCAGGACCGCCTCCGGCCCCACCTCCACCAGCCGCGACACCCCCAGCCCGCGCACCGTGGCCAGACCGTCCGCGAACCGCACCGGCTCCCGCACATGCCGCACCCAGTACCCCGGATCCGTCAACTCCCCCGACACCAGCC
>NZ_JBSFUK010000075.1:0-4815 GCF_053591755.1 Streptomyces sp. NPDC002926 | reverse complement strand
ATCGACGCGATCGAGGCGCATGGCACCGGTACGTCTCTGGGTGACCCGATCGAGGCGGGCGCGCTGGCCGAGGTGTTCGGCCCCGGGCGCGACGCGCAGCGGCCGGTCTTCCTGGGTTCGTCGAAGTCGAACATCGGCCACGCGCAGGCCGCGGCAGGTGTCGTCGGCGTCATCAAGACCATCCTCGCCCTGCAGAACGAGAAGCTGCCCAAGACCCTGCACGCCGACGAGCCTTCGCCGCTCATCGAGTGGGCGGACAGCGGCCTCCAGCTCCTTCAGGAAGCCCGGCCCTGGACGCGGGAGGAGGGGCGTCCGCGTCGGGCGGGTGTGTCGTCGTTCGGTCTGAGCGGCACCAACGCACACGTCATCGTCGAGGAGCCGCCCGTACGGGAGGTGGTTGCCGAGGCCGCCACGCACACCCCACCCGCGGCGGCTCCCGTGGCACTGCCCGTGGTGGTGTCGGCACACGACGAGAAGGCACTGCGGGAGCAGGCCGGCCGCTGGGCGTCCTGGCTGGCGGACCACGCGGACGTGTCCCTCGCGGACGTGGCCGTGACCGCGGCCCGCCACCGTACGCACTTCCAGCAGCGAGCGGCCGTCACTGCCGCCTCCACAGCTGACCTCGTCGACGGACTGCGGGCACTGGCCGACGCCACCCCCCACCCCGCCCTCGTCCAGGGCACCGCACAGCCCCGGGCCAAGACCGTGTTCGTCTTTCCCGGCCAGGGCACCGACTGGGAAGGCATGGGCCGGCAACTGCTGGAGCAGAGCCCGGCGTTCCTGGAGGCCGCCACGGCATGCGACGCGGCGCTGGTGCCGTTCACCGGCTGGTCGGCCCTCGCGCGGCTGCGCGGCGAAGGCTCCGCCCAGCTGCCGTTCGAGCGGCTGGACGTGGTCCAGCCGGTGCTGTTCACGATGTACATCGGCCTGGCGGCCGCCTGGCGGTCGCTCGGTCTGGAGCCGGCAGCCGTGATGGGCCACAGCCAGGGCGAGGTCGCCGCGGCCGTGGTCGCGGGGGCACTGACCGTCGAGGAAGGCGCCCGCATCGTCGCGGTACGCAGCCAGGCGCTGCAGCGAGACGGCGGCGGCGGGGAAATGGCCGTGGTCGAACTGCCGGTCGCCGACGTGCAGGCCCGTATCGCCCCCTACGCAGAGGCATTGTCGATCGCCGGAGTCAACACCGAGCGGTGGACCGTGATCTCCGGCGACGCCGACGCCGTCAACGACGTCCTCATGGATCTCGACGACGACGACGTGGTCTGCGGCAAACTCAACGCGGCCTGCGCCTCCCACAGCGCACACATGGACCCGCTCCTGCCCGCCCTGCGCGAACAGTTCGCCGCGCTGCGCCCCCGGCAGACCAGCATCCCCTTCTGCTCGACGGTCACCGGCACCGTCGTCGACGGCCGCGAGCTGGACGGCGACTACTGGTGCCGCAACCTCCGCGAGCCGGTACGGCTCGACCTGGCCCAGGCCCGACTCCTCGAGGACGGCCACGATGTGTTCGTCGAGGTCAGCCCGCACCCCGTCCTGGTGATGCCGCTCACGAACGGCAGCGCCGCCGCGGGCGGTGTGGTGGTGCCGACACTCCAGCGCGACCAGGGCGATGTGTCCCAACTTCTGCGGACCATGTCCCTGCTGCACGTCCAGGGCCACGACACCGACTGGTCGCGCGCCCTGCCCACCGAGCCCGGCACTCAGGCGCCGGTGAACCTGCCCACGTACGCCTTCCAGCGCGAACGCTTCTGGACCGAGTCGGCGGCTCCGGCGGGCGACGCCCACTCCATGGGCCTGCTTCCGGCGCACCACCCGTGGCTCGGTGCCGTCACGACGATGGCGAACGGAGAGGGCCAGGTGCTGACCGGCCGGCTCGCCCCGGCCGCCCACCCGTGGCTGCGTGACCACGCGGCCTTCGGCACGGTCCTCGTGCCCGGCACCGGCCTGCTGGAACTGGCGCTGGCCGCCGCCCGCGAAGCCGGTGCCGGCCAGGTCGGCGCGCTGACCCTGGCCGAGCCGCTGATCCTGGACGACGACACACCCATCCAGGTGCAGGTCGTCCTCGACGCGCCCGGCCTCGACGGCGAGCGCACCGTGGCTGTCTACAGCAGGCGCGAGTCGGACCAGGAGACCTGGACATGCCATGCCACCGGCCGACTGCTCCAGGACGGCGACCCGACGGGCACCGCGGAGGAAGGCTTCGCCGAGCTGAGCGCCTGGCCCGTGGACGGGGCCGAGCCGGTGCCCCTGGACGGATTCTACGAGCGTCTGGACGCCCAGGGAGTGCAGTACGGCCCGGCGTTCCAGGGTCTGAGTGAACTGTGGCGCGACGGCGACACCGCCTATGGGCTCGTGCGCCTGCCGGAAGGCGTCCCCGGACAGGACTACGGAATCCACCCCGCCCTCCTCGACGCGGCCTTGCACACCCTGCAGGCAGTCAGGGACAAGGACGCGACCGACCGCCGGGTCCTGCTGCCCTTCGAATGGGAGGGCGTGGAACTGTACGCCGTCGGAAGTTCGACCCTGCGCGTCCGTATCGACCTGGACACCGCACGCTCCACCGCACGGGTCCGGGTCGCCGACGCACAGGGCAGGCCGGTGGCCGCCGTGCGCGCGCTGCGGCTGCGCGAGGCCACACCGGAGCAGATTCGCGCCGGGCGCCCCGTCGACCACCTTTACGAAGTGCGGCACCAGCCCCTGCGCAAGCCGTCCGGGGCCGCGCCGCAGCCCACCACCTGGGTGCTCGGAGGCAGCGGCGAACTGGCGGGCGCCCTGCGCGCCGACAGCGTCACGGACACCGACGCGCTGATCGCCCGGCTCGACGAAGGCGGCCTGCCGCCGGAGCGCGTGGTGGTCGACGCGACGGAGACGGCCACCGACATCCCCTCCGCACTCCGGGCCGCGACGGGCGACGCCCTCACGCTGGTCCAGCGGCTGCTCGGAGAACCGCGCCTGGACGCCACCGAACTGGCCTGGGTCACGGCAGACGCCGCCCTGCCCGCAGCGGCGCACGACCTTGCGGGCGCGTCGCTGCGGGGGCTGCTCCGGTCGGTGCGTTCGGAGAACCCGGAGCGGACGATACGGACGGTCGACATCACCAACGACGAGGCGGCGTCCCCGGACCTGCTCGCACACGCCCTGTCGGCACAGGATGAACCGGAGACGGTCGTACGCGCGGGCGAGATCCTTGCCCCACGCCTGGTACGGGCCACCCCACCCCCGGCCGGAGATCCCGCCCCGCACCGCGAGTGGAATCCGGACGCGACACTCCTGATCACCGGGGGCACCGGTGAACTGGGCCGCGAGATCGCCGGGCACTTCGTACGCGAACACGGCGTACGGCACCTGGTGCTGACGTCCCGGCAGGGACCCGAAGCACCCGGCGCCGCCGACCTGGCAGACGAGCTTCAGCAAGCGGGCGCCACCGACGTACGAGTGGTGGCCTGTGACGTCGCCGACCGTGAACAGCTCGCCGCGGTACTCGACCAGGCCGACGCCGACCACCCGTGGGGCGGCGTCGTGCACCTGGCGGCGGTCCTCGACGACGGGCTCGCCGTGGGACAGGACACCGAACGCCTGTGGCACGTAATGGCGCCGAAGGCTGCGGGCGCGGCACATCTGCACGAACTCACCCGCGACCTGGACCTGTCGCTGTTCGTGCTCTTCTCCTCGGTGGCCGGCGTCATGGGCGGCGCGGGACAGAGCACCTACGCGGCGGCGAACACGTTCCTCGACGCGCTGGCCGCCCGGCGGCGCGCCGAAGGCCTGACCGGCACCAGCCTCTCGTGGGGTCTGTGGCAGCAGGCGGGCGCGGGACCGACGGCCGGCCTCGGCCGGGCCGACCTCTCCAGAATGCGCCGCCAGGGCATCGCCGCCCTGACCCCGACGCAGGCACTGCGGCTGCTGGACACCGCTCTGACGTGGTCCGGCGCCCACTACGTGCCCGTCAAGCTGGACATCGGCGCGCTCCAACGCGGCGTCGAGAAGGGCGAGGAGACCCCCGCGCTGCTGCGGGGACTGCTCCGCGGCCGGATGCGCAGGGTGCAGGATACCGCGGCGGCACCGGCACAGCTCAGGGACCGGCTGGCGGCACTGTCGGCCAAGGAACAGAAGCGGCTGCTGCTCCAGACAGTCCGGGGCGAGGCCTCCGTCGTCCTCGGCCTGGGCGACTCGGACGTCATGGGCGCCGAACAGGTGCTCAAGGAGGCGGGCCTCGACTCCCTCATGGCCGTCGAGCTGCGCCGCCGCCTGTCGGCGGAGACCGGCATCGCACTCCCGGCGACGCTGGCCTTCGACCATCCGACGCCCACCGCCATAGCCGCGTTCCTGCTGGAGCAGATCGCCCCGGCGACCGCGACGTCAGCCGTGGCCGGCGGCTCCGGCCGCACTGTGGCGGCCACCCTCACGAAGACACAGATCGACGGCCTGGTGGAACTACTGCGTTCCGCGACGCCGAAGCAACTCGAAGAACAGGGACTGGCAGGAGGACTGCTGGCTCTCAAGGACGGACTGGCGAAGGTCGTCGACCTCGG
The DNA here is from genome assembly GCF_053591755.1 of Streptomyces sp. NPDC002926. Taxonomy (NCBI): domain Bacteria; kingdom Bacillati; phylum Actinomycetota; class Actinomycetes; order Kitasatosporales; family Streptomycetaceae; genus Streptomyces; species Streptomyces sp. NPDC002926. The sequence goes on along the minus strand of NZ_JBSFUK010000075.1, from coordinate 286 downwards.
TCCGCCCGACCCCGGGAGCCAACTCGATGCCGACGGCAGCACCGAAGACCTTCTGCGGTTCCTTGACGACAAGTTTGGAGTCAGTTCATGAGCGGGTCCGACGTCAAGAAGCTCGAGTCCCACCTCAGGCGTGCCACCACCGCACTGCTCAACTCCGAGAAGGCACTCGGCGCGGAAAGGGCCTCGCGCACCGAGCCGATCGCTGTGGTGTCGATGGCGTGCCGGCTGCCGGGCGGGATCGACACGCCGGAGGGCTTCTGGGAGCTGCTGGCGTCGGGCGGCGATG
>NZ_JBSFUK010000074.1:0-5155 GCF_053591755.1 Streptomyces sp. NPDC002926 | reverse complement strand
CATCGGATCGCGAGAGGGAACGTTGTCAGCGTGACAGTGCGCGGACGGGTGGTGCGCATACGGGCGTGGCCGAGGTCCACCCTGGTCGCCCCCGGCGCGGGGTGCCGCAATCGGTGCTCGGAGCTGCCGGCGGATCTGCCGCGCACGTGCGAGGCCGTTACGCGTCCGCGGCCGCCGGAGGCTGACTGCCGGACGTCCCCCGGTGGCGCTCGGCCCGGCGCCCACCGCAGCCATTCGCAGATCAGGACTGCTCGGAGGATTCCGGGATCAGATGCATCGCCGCCTCTTCCGCCGAGGAGGCGCCGTCGATGCCCACATCCGTAGCGACCAGGTCCTTCTCCAGGCCGGAGTGGGCGCCCTCGTCAGGGGCCACAAGCCGGCCGGCGCGCTCGTCCCCGACCTCGTCGTCGATCAGTTCGCCGTCCGTGTCCCACGCGTCCCCCAGCCCGTCGCCCGCGGGCGTACTGATGTCGGGCGCTTCCTCGGCCAGCCGCTCATCAAGGCTCTCTCCCCGGCGCTGTTCCGCCGCGGTGGTCCCTATCCGCTCCACGGCCCACGGCTTCTCCGGCGGGGAGTACCCCTCGGACAGGATCTGCAGCGCGGGATCCTCGAGAGTGTCCTCGGCGTCCAGCAGCCCGGCATCGTCCTGCACCTCGGACCCGTCCGGCTGGTAGACCTCGTCACCCATGGAGCTCTCGGTCATGTCTCCTCCTCACGGCCCCGTACTTTCAGTCTCCGCCAGGCTGCGGCGCCGGGCACCGTGGCGAGCCGTTCCACAAGCCCGATGCAGGCGTACAAGTGCGTTGCGGTTCAGGACGTCCGGCGAGCCCTACGTCAATAAGGCTACGACCACGACCGCCTGCGGCGACCACACGAAAGGACGTACAAGCTTCTGGAAATCTTCCGAAGCGCGTCGGCCGAGGCCGACGGTTAGCATGCGGAACGAGGCCCTCAATTGCGAGATGCGGGGATCGCGGCCGTCGATCTGGCTGGAGGCTCCATCGTGCGTAGTCCGAAGACCGTGACCCTCATGTGCCTGCAGGTGCTTTTGGGCGCTTCGCTGGCGGGCTGTGCCTTCACCGAGGCCGAGAGCGCGGCGAAGGCATGTCCGTCCGACCAGATCCCTGAAGGCAGCACGTGTATTGCGGGCGATACTGCCGACTTCACCGAGAAACAGGTCGAGGACTCCCTGAAGAAGTACAAACTCACCGCAGCCATGGCAGGCGTATGGGTCAATGGCAAGAAGATCTCGACCGTCGCTTCAGGGGAGTCGATGACGGGCATTCCGGCTTCGACGGACATGCATTTCCGGATCGGGGCAGTTGCTATTCCCTATTTGACGACCGAAATTCTCAAGCTCGTCGACGAGGGCAAGGTCAAGCTTGACGACAAGATTTCTCGGTGGCGACCCGACCTTCCGCACGCCGACGAGATCACACTGAAGATGCTGGCCTCCACCACCTCCGGATACGCGGACTACGTCACAAATACCAAGTTCGTGGCTGAACTCTACAAGAATCCGTTCCGCCAGTGGACGGCGGAAGAACTGGTGAACATCTCCGTCTCCAAGCCCCTCGTGAAACCACCGGGAACGGGTTTCGTGTATTCGCACGCCAATTGGGTGATCCTGGGTGACATCATCTCGAAAGTGGAGAAGAAGCCCCTGGCGGAAGTGATGCGGAACAACATCCTGAAGCCCCTCGGTCTGTCCCAGACCGAAATCCCCGCCACAGCGGAGATTTCCGCCCCGGTGCTGCATGCCTTCGACAACGAAAGGGGCGTATTCGAGGACTCCACCTACTGGAATCCGTCATGGACGCTGGCGCCGGGATCGGTAATGACGGGAACGTTGGAAGACATGGGGAAGTCGTTTGCGGCGCTGGGCGAGGGGAAGTTGCTGACGCCCGAGTCGCACAAGGTGCAGATCACGCCCGTCTCCGATGTGTCGCCCACGGTCTCCTATGCCCTCGGCGTGGCCGTTCAGAAAACCTGGCTCCTGCAGAATCCGTCGTTCGCCGGCTATCAGGGAACGGTCGCCTATCTGCCTTCCAAGAAAATCGCGATCGCGACGGCCGCGACACAGGGGATCGGCAGCGACGCCGCCAAGAATTTCAGTACCGAGCTCTTGATTTCGATCGCCGACCATGTGGTTCCGGACACCCCGTTGAGCGGCAACTGAGGAGGATCCATCCAGTGGCGGCGGCCGGAAGGCGCCGGGACGGACGGCCGCCGGCCTTCATGCCAGCGCTGCGGCAAGCTCCGGGAGGTAGCCGGCCAGAAAACCGAGGTCGGTGGCGCGCTTGAAGTTCGGGTGACCGCGGTGTTCGGGCAGACGGGCCAGCGCCTCGCGGCCGAAGTAGCCTCCGCCGTCGGCGCCCATGGGCCGGGTGGGCTCGCCGGTCCAGTCGGGGTCGGCAGCGGCGAGTGGCAGGCAGCGCTTGAACAGGTTGTGGCAGGTTTCCAGACCGCGGCGCAGCACCACGTGGTACGGGTCGTCCGGGCCGATCGGATAGGGCTCGGCGGCCAGGGCCCGGCCCGTGTCGATGCCCTCGTCCACCAGGTGGAGTGTCGCGGCGAACTCCCGGTCGCCGCGCAGTATCGCGTACACCAGAGCCACCTCGGGCAGCCCCCGGTAGGCGGGTAGCGGGCCGTGGTGGATGTTCAGGATGCGCAGCCCGGTGGAGAGCACCGGAGCGCGGAAGATCATCCGGTTGTTGACCGACCAGACAAGGCCGTCCGTGCTGGCGTCGGCCAGTTCTCCGGCGACCGCGTTGACGTCCGCGGCGGCCAGGAAGGGCACGTCGGGCGGAGCCGTCAGCGCGGCGGTGGGGCCGCAGACCAGGTCCACGGCCAGACCGCTGTCCAGAGTGTGCTGTACGGCGCGCCGGAGCAGCGCGCCCTCACCGACGAAGATCACGACGTGCTCCGCAGGGCGTCGACGGTCTCGACGACCCGGCCGAGCGTCAGATTCTCGCTCAGGGACCCGAGCTGCGCCAGGAACTGCTGTTCCATGGCCTGTCCCAGCAGTTCGTCACCGAGCGCGGACAGCATCTCGAGGACGGCGAGGGAGTCGCCCCCCAGCGCGTGGAAGTCGGCGGAGGCATCGAGGCGCGTGGCATCGCAGTGCAGGATGCGGGACCAGATCCCGGCGGTCACCGCCGCAGTGGCGGGGCCCGGGGCGGGTCCGGTCCCGGCGGGCGTCGCGGGCGCTCCCGGGGCGGCCGGCTTCCCGGGCTCCGCGGCGGCTTCGTCGAAAGGATTCGGCAGCGCATTGCGGTCGGTCTTGCCGCTGGCCGTCTCGGGCAGCCCGGGCACCGTGCACACCACCGAGGGCACCAGGTGGGAGGGCAGCGAACGTTCCAGCTCTGCCCGTACGGCTGCCTCGTCGAGGATCTCCGCGCCCTCGGCAGGAACCACGTAGGCGCACAGTGCCTGCGGGCCGGCATGGTGCCTGCGGCGGGCGACCACGGCGGCCTGCGCGATGTCCGGCAGCGCGGTGAGCGCCGCCTCGACCTCACCCGGTTCGACCCTGTGACCGCGGATCTTGACCTGGGTGTCGATCCGCCCCGCGTACTCGAGCTGCCCCTCCGGCAGCCGCCGTACCAGGTCGCCGGTCCGGTAGGCGCGCCGGCCGTCCGGGAGGTAGACGAAGCGGTCGGCCGTCAGGTCGGGGCGGCCGAGGTAGCCGCGGGCCAGTTGCACACCCGTCACATACAGCTCGCCCAGCTCGCCGTCGCGCACTTCCTGCCGCTGCTCGTCCAGCACGGCCACGGAGGTGCGGTGCACCGGTACTCCGATCGGCGTGGATGCGCGTGAGGCGTCGTCGCCGACGACGGCGGCGGTACAGGCCACCGTCGCTTCGGTGGGGCCGTAGATGTTGACGATCAGGCAGTCGGGCCCGAACGATGCCCGCGCCCACTGGCCAGTGGCCGTGGTGAGGTTCTCGCCGCCGACGTGGAGCGCGCGGATGCCTGCCGGGCGGAGGCCGAGCCTGGCGGCGAGTTCGAGGTGGGTCGGGGTCAGAGCCAGGGTGTTGGCTTGCCGGCCCGAGAACATCTCGCGCAGTTTGACGTGGTCGAGTTCGCCGGGCACCGGTACGACGGCCCCACCGTGCAGCAGCGGCGGGAAGATCTGCATCATCGACAGGTCGAAGCCGGGCGAGAAGGAGTACGCGACCCGGGTCTGTTCGTCGCACCGCAGGAACGGGGCTATCCAGCCGACCACGTTGACGAGACTACGGTGCTCGATCTGGACACCCTTGGGCTTGCCGGTGGAACCCGAGGTGTAGATGACATAGGCCAGATCGTCCGGCCCGGGAGCGGCACCGGTCAGTTCGTGCTGCGCCTGCTCGTGGAGCGCTGCGCGATCGCTGCCGGCATCCTCGAGGAGGATCGTCGTGCAGTCGGCCCCGTCCGTACGGCCGGCCGAGGCGGCGTCCGTCAGACAGAAGCGGGCCTGCGCGTCGTGCAGCAGCTCCTTGACCCGCTGCTGCGGATTGCGGATGTCCATCGGCAGGAAAGCGGCGCCTGCCTTGAGGACACCCCAGATCCCGGCCAGGCCGAGCGCCGAGCGGTCGGCCAGCACACCGACCACCTCGCCGCGCCCGACTCCCCGGGCCAGCAGCACGGCCGCGACGGAGTCCGAGCGGCGGTCCAGATCCCCGTACGACCACGGGAGGCCGTCGCCGGTCACGGCGATTGCGTCCGGTTGCCGGGCGGCCTGCGCCCGGAACAGCTGCACCACCGTGGTGTCCAGCGGCGGAAGCCCGTCAGGTCCGGGTGCGAGCAGCCGGTCGGCCGCGCCCGGCTTTCGAGGCGGGGCCTGGGGCGGCGCGTACGAGACCGGTACGGCAGTGCCCAGCACGGTCTCGATCCGGTCCAGCAGCACCTCGCAGCGCTCGCCGACGTCCGTGGCCCCGCGGGCGGAGACCACCAGTTCGGTGTGCTCGGGCAGTTCGAGCAGCGCGATGCTGACAGGCACCAGGGGGGCATGCACCGGCAGGGCGTACACGGTCGTCGCCGCGAACTCCCCAGTGCTGAAGTCCTCGAGCGCCAGTCGGCCGGCGTTGGAGACGATCGCCGACGCCAGATAGCGGTGCCGGGCGTACGAGCCGGCGCGCGCGGCGCCCACCAGCGCCGCCGCTGCGGGCAGCGGC
>NZ_JBSFUK010000073.1:0-5187 GCF_053591755.1 Streptomyces sp. NPDC002926 | reverse complement strand
CGGATCTGACGGGGTACGGCGAGGTGGCGGAGCTGGTGATCAGTGATCCGCTGGTACTGCCCGGGCACGGTGGTGTGGATGTGCAGGTGCAGGTGCAGGTGCAGGTGGTCCGGGACGGGGAGCAGGCCGAGGTTTCCATCCACTCCCGCCCCGGTCAGGACACCGACTGGACCACCCACGCCACCGGCACCCTCACCAACCCAACGACGGACGGCGCCGACTCCGATCTGACCGTCTGGCCGCCCGAGGCGGCGACGCCGATCGACAGCGACGACGTGTACGCCGAACTGTTCGAGCAGGGCTATGAATACGGTCCGGCGTTCCAGGGCCTGCGCGCGGCCTGGCGGCACCTCGACGACGTCTACGCAGAGATCGCGCTGCCCGAGGAAATCGACGTCTCGGCACACACCGTTCACCCGGCGCTGCTCGACGCTGCTCTGCACGGTCTGCGCTTCGGGGTGCACGGAGACCGGGCGCCGCGCTCGCGCCCCATGCTGCCCTTTGCCTGGCAGGGCGTACGGCTGGTCCGCACCGGTGTTCGCGAACTACGGGTGCGGCTCTCGGCCCGCGGGGCCGATGCGGTCCGCGTCGAGTTCGCGGACGGCGCCGGGCGGCCGGTCGGTGTGATCGACTCACTCGTGCTGCGCGAGGTCGGTGACGCAGTCGCCCGGGCCTCGGACACGCTGTTCGAGGTGACATGGATGCCGGCCGCGGTGACCCCGCTCGCGGGCTCCGGCCCCGTGCCTGTGGTCCCGTCGGCCGAGCTCGACACCGCCTCCGGCCCGGTCGTCGTCGCCGACTGTGTACCTGCCGGGGACACGGTCCCGGCGGCCGCGCTGGATCTCGCCGTAGCGGTGCTCGACGCCGTCCGCGGCTGGCTGGACGACCCCGAGCGTTCCGGAGCCACGCTGGTCCTGGTCACCCATGGCGCGGTCGGTCCGGAAGGCGCCACCGCGACGGAGGTCGCGGCCGCTCCGGTCTGGGGACTCGTCCGGGCCGCGCAGTCCGAGCACCCCGGACGCTTCGTGCTGGTCGACGCCGACGACCCCGCCTCGGTCGACCCCGGAGTCTGGCGAGCCGTCGCCGCATCCGGCGAACCAGAGTGGGCACTGCGCGACGGCCGATGGCACCAGGCGCGGCTCGGCCGGCTGGGCACGTCGGACCCCGACGGTGCGCCCGACTGGGGTGGTGGGTCGGTGTTGATCACGGGTGGTACGGGTGGGTTGGGTGCTTTGGTGGCGCGGCATCTGGTGGTGAGCGGTGGTGTGGAGAGGTTGGTCCTGGTGAGTCGGCGGGGTGCCGATGCGCCGGGTGCGGCGGAGCTGGTCGGGGAGTTGACGCGGGCCGGGGCGAGTGTGCGGGTGGAGGCGTGTGACGTCGCGGACCGGGCGGCGCTCGCCGCTGTGGTCGCCGGTATCGGGGATCTGACGGGCGTCGTGCACGCGGCGGGCATCGCCGACAACGGCATGATCACCGCCATGACCCCGGACCGTCTCGCCCCGGTGCTCGCTACCAAGGCCGACGCGGCTTGGTATCTGCACGAGTTGACGGCATCGCTGCCGATCTCGGCCTTCGTGCTGTTCTCTTCCGTCGGCGGTTCGCTGCTCGCGGGCGGCCAGTCCGCGTACGCCGCCGCCAATGTCGCCCTCGACAGCCTGGCCGCACACCGGAATGCCCTCGGCCTGCCCGCGACTTCGATCGCCTACGCGCTGTGGCAGGCCGAGACCGGCATCAGCCAATGGCTGACCGAGATCGACCTCCAGCGGATGCGCCGCAGCGGCATGCCGCCGCTGACCGAGCAGGAGGGTCTCGCCGACCTCGACGTCGCGGTGGCGTCCGACCGGCCTGCGGTGCTCTCCATGCACCTGGACATCGCGACGCTGCGCCGGTTGTCCGACCGGCCGCATCCCATGCTCCGCGCGCTGGTGCCCGCGCCGCGGGTGGCGCGTACGGCCGGGCCGGAGCCGGACGACACTGCGCGGCTGCGGCTGCGCGAGCTGTCCGGGACGGAGCAGCTGGCCGAGCTGCGCCGGCTCGTCCTCGGGCGGGTCGCCGCAGTGCTCGGCTTCGAGAACGAGGCGGACGTCGACCCCCAGCGTGACTTCCTCGAGTCCGGTTTCGACTCGCTGGCCGCCATCGAGCTGCGCAACCAACTGAACAAGGCGCTCGGATTGCAGCTCCCGGCCATGGCCGTCTTCGACGGGCAGAATCCCGAGCAGCTGGCCGCCCTGATCCAGGCGGAGTTGGTCGGCGGGGGCACCGGCGCAGGCACCGAATCCGGCGCGGGTGCAGCCGTCGACGCCGGTGCGGCCGCCGCCCGTACGGCCGACATCGTCCCGGAGCCCGCCGGGTCCGACTCGCTCAGCGCGCTGTTCCGTGAGGCGGTGCTGGCCGGCAAGGTCAGCAAGGCGTTCACCGTCCTGCGGGCCGTGGCCGAGCTTCGTGACAGCTTCGAGTCCTGCGACGAGCTGACCACCCTTCCGGCGACGGCCCGGCTGGGCGACGGACACGGCAGCCCCCGCGTCGTCTGCGTCTCGACGCCGATGGCCGGCGGCGGCCTGCACCAGCACGCCAAGTTGGCGTCGCACCTGCGCGGGGCACGTCCGGTCTCGGCGCTGGCCCTGCCGGGATTCGGCACCGGCGAGCCCCTGCCCGCCTCCGCGGAAGCTGTCGTGCAGGTCATGGCCGCGAACGTGCTGGCCGCGTCCGAGGGCGAGCCGTTCGTGCTGCTCGGATACTCGTCCGGCGGCCTGATCGCCTACGCCACCGCGCACCACCTGGAGCAGGTCCACGGCGTCGTACCGGCGGGCGTGGTGCTGCTGGACAGTTACCGCGTGCAGGACGAGGCGATGGTGGTCGGCATGGACCGGCTCGCGCGGAGCCTGCTGGAGGTCGAGGAGACCGTCGGCCGTTACGACAACACGCGGTTGTCGGCGATGAGCCGATACTTCGACATCCTGCCGGACTTCAAGCTCGACTCCGTGACGGCACCGGTGCTGTTGGTCGGGGCGACCGGCGACTTCCTGGACCGTCCGCAGGACGACGGCGACCTGAGCGACCTGCGGGCCCAGCCCTGGGACCCCGACCATGAGCTGCGGCCGGCGCCGGGGAGCCACTTCACGCTCATCCAGGACAACGCCGACACCACGGCAGCCATCGTGGAGGACTGGCTCCGGGAGCGCGTCCACCAGGGATAGCCGCCCGTAGCCTCCGCCCGGCCGCCAGCGGTCTTTAGGGGGAACGGTGCCCCCTACTGGGGGCCGCAGCGGGTCCGTCGGCCCGTACTCATCACTAACGTCGCATTCGACGCTGGACCTGCCGGCTGTGCGTGCCGTGCCGATCCCGTCGGCACAGACGCGGCACAGACGCGGCACCGCGGTCCGGAAGGGGAAGTCGCATGGCGCTGGCACCGAGTGCACGGGGAACCGTGGCCTTCGGACCGTACCGGACCTGGTACCGGGTGACCGGGGACCGTACGTCGGCCCGGCCGACCGTGGTGCTGGTGCACGGCGGACCGGGCAGTACGCACGACTACCTGCTGAGCCTGGCCGCGCTGGCCGAGCACGGCTGGCCTGTCGTCCACTACGACCAGATCGGGAACGGCGGCTCCACACATCTGCCGCACGCGGGCGCGGACTTCTGGACCGTGCAGCTGTTCCTCGACGAGCTCGACAACCTGGTCCGATCGCTCGGGATCGCCGACAACTTCGTGCTCTTCGGCCAGTCGTGGGGAGGCATGCTCTCCTCGGCCTACGCCGCCGGAAGGCCGGAGGGCCTGCGCGGGCTGGTCGTGGCCAACTCGCCGGCGTCCTACCCGCTGTGGGCCGAGGAACTCGCCGTTCTGCGCGCGCAGTTGCCGCCGGGCGTCAACGAGGCGCTGCTGGCACACGAGAAGGCCGGGACGACGGACACCCCCGACTACCTCGACGCCATGAATGTCTTCTACGACCGCCATGTCTTCCGGCTGCCGTCCAAGCCGCACGAACTCACCGCGTCGCTGATGGAGATCGCCAACGATCCGACCGTCTACTTCACGATGAACGGACCTAGCGAGTTCCACGTCGTAGGCACGCTGCGGGACTGGTCGGTCATCGACCTCCTGCCCCGGATCGAGGTCCCCACCCTGCTCATGTCCGGGCGCCACGACGAGGTGACCGTGGGCGCGGTGCAGCCCTACTTCGACCTGATCCCCGATGTGCGCTGGGAGGTCTTCGAGGAGTCGAGCCACGGCCCGCACCTCGAGGAACCCGCGCTGTTCATGAAGGTGCTCGTCGAGTACCTGCGTTCGCTGGACTGAGCCGAGCACACCGAGCAGAACACGAGGACCCGTGGACAACCAGGTTGACCAGCTGGTCGAGGCGCTGCGTAACTCCCTGATCGAGAACGAGCGGCTGCGCGAGGCCAACGACGCGCAGCTCGCGGCAGCGACGGAACCGATCGCGATCGTGTCCATGGCCTGCCGGTTCCCGGGTGGCGTCGGAACGCCCGAGCAACTGTGGCAGGTCGTCGCCGACGGGGTGGACGCGGTGTCCACGTTCCCGACCAACCGCGGCTGGGACGTCGACGGTCTCTACGATCCCGAGCCGGGCATCGAGGGCAGGACGTACACGCGCGAGGGCGGTTTCCTGCACGACGCCGACCAGTTCGACCCCGCCTTCTTCAACATCAGTCCCGGCGAGGCGCTGATCATGGACCCGCAGCAGCGCCTGCTGCTGGAGGTGGCACAGGAGGCGTTCGAGCGGGCCGGGATCCCGCACCGCGCACTCAAGGGCAGCCGGACGGGTGTCTTCGCGGGTGTGATGTACCACGACTACGGGCTCGGCGACGACGACGGCAGCACCAGCGGCGGCAGCGTGGTGTCCGGCCGGGTGGCGTACTCCTTCGGGCTGGAGGGGCCGGCGGTCACGGTGGATACGGCGTGTTCGTCGTCGTTGGTGGCTATGCACCTGGCGGCGCAGGCTCTGCGTTCGGGTGAGTGCTCGCTGGCGCTGGCCGGCGGCGTCACGGTGATGTCGACGCCCGAGGTTTTCATCGAGTTCAGCCGGCAGCGTGGGTTGTCGGTGGACGGTCGGTGCAAGGCGTTCGCGGAGGGGGCGGACGGTACGGGTTGGGGTGAGGGTGCGGGTTTGTTGTTGCTGGAGCGGTTGTCGGATGCGCGGCGGTTGGGGCATCCGGTGCTGGCGGTGG
>NZ_JBSFUK010000072.1:3875-5236 GCF_053591755.1 Streptomyces sp. NPDC002926 | reverse complement strand
ACACAGTGGACGCGAGCAACTGAGGACAAGCCCTCGGCCTATTAGTACCAGTCAGCTTCACCGGTTGCCCGGCTTCCACATCTGGCCTATCAACCCAGTCGTCTACTGGGAGCCTTAACCCCTCAAGGGGGTGGGAGTCCTCATCTCGAAGCAGGCTTCCCGCTTAGATGCTTTCAGCGGTTATCCTTTCCGAACGTAGCCAACCAGCCATGCCCTTGGCAGGACAACTGGCACACCAGAGGTTCGTCCGTCCCGGTCCTCTCGTACTAGGGACAGCCCTTCTCAAGACTCCTGCGCGCGCAGCGGATAGGGACCGAACTGTCTCACGACGTTCTAAACCCAGCTCGCGTACCGCTTTAATGGGCGAACAGCCCAACCCTTGGGACCGACTCCAGCCCCAGGATGCGACGAGCCGACATCGAGGTGCCAAACCATCCCGTCGATATGGACTCTTGGGGAAGATCAGCCTGTTATCCCCGGGGTACCTTTTATCCGTTGAGCGACGGCGCTTCCACAAGCCACCGCCGGATCACTAGTCCCGACTTTCGTCCCTGCTCGACCCGTCGGTCTCACAGTCAAGCTCCCTTGTGCACTTACACTCAACACCTGATTGCCAACCAGGCTGAGGGAACCTTTGGGCGCCTCCGTTACTCTTTAGGAGGCAACCGCCCCAGTTAAACTACCCATCAGACACTGTCCCTGATCCGGATCACGGACCCAGGTTAGACATCCAGCACGACCAGAGTGGTATTTCAACGGCGACTCCACAACCACTGGCGTGGCCGCTTCAAAGTCTCCCACCTATCCTACACAAGCCGAACCGAACACCAATATCAAACTGTAGTAAAGGTCCCGGGGTCTTTCCGTCCTGCTGCGCGAAACGAGCATCTTTACTCGTAGTGCAATTTCACCGGGCCTATGGTTGAGACAGTCGAGAAGTCGTTACGCCATTCGTGCAGGTCGGAACTTACCCGACAAGGAATTTCGCTACCTTAGGATGGTTATAGTTACCACCGCCGTTTACTGGCGCTTAAGTTCTCAGCTTCGCCACACCGAAATGTGACTAACCGGTCCCCTTAACGTTCCAGCACCGGGCAGGCGTCAGTCCGTATACATCGCCTTACGGCTTCGCACGGACCTGTGTTTTTAGTAAACAGTCGCTTCTCGCTGGTCTCTGCGGCCACCCCCAGCTCTGGCAGTAAATGCCGTCACCGGTGATGGCCCCCCTTCTCCCGAAGTTACGGGGGCATTTTGCCGAGTTCCTTAACCATAGTTCACCCGAACGCCTCGGTATTCTCTACCTGACCACCTGAGTCGGTTTAGGGTACGGGCCGCCATGAAACTCGCTAGAGGCTTTTCTT
>NZ_JBSFUK010000072.1:0-3777 GCF_053591755.1 Streptomyces sp. NPDC002926 | reverse complement strand
TATGTGTGACGGATTTGCCTATCACACGGCCTACACCCTTACCCCGGGACAACCACCGCCCGGGCTGGACTACCTTCCTGCGTCACCCCATCGCTTACCTACTACCACCTTGGGCCGGCGGCTCCACCACTCCCCTCAACTCCGAAGAGATCAGGGCGGCTTCACGGCCTTAGCATTAATGGGCTCGATACTGGGCGTTTCAAAGCGGGTACCGGAATATCAACCGGTTGTCCATCGACTACGCCTGTCGGCCTCGCCTTAGGTCCCGACTTACCCTGGGCAGATCAGCTTGACCCAGGAACCCTTAGTCAATCGGCGCACACGTTTCTCACGTGTGTATCGCTACTCATGCCTGCATTCTCACTCGTGAACCGTCCACCACTCGCTTCCGCGGCGGCTTCACCCGGCACACGACGCTCCCCTACCCATCCGTACTCCCGTTGGGGATATGTGTACGAATGACACGACTTCGGCGGTACGCTTGAGCCCCGCTACATTGTCGGCGCGGAATCACTTGACCAGTGAGCTATTACGCACTCTTTCAAGGGTGGCTGCTTCTAAGCCAACCTCCTGGTTGTCTCTGCGACTCCACATCCTTTCCCACTTAGCGTACGCTTAGGGGCCTTAGTCGATGCTCTGGGCTGTTTCCCTCTCGACCATGGAGCTTATCCCCCACAGTCTCACTGCCGCGCTCTCACTTACCGGCATTCGGAGTTTGGCTAAGGTCAGTAACCCGGTAGGGCCCATCGCCTATCCAGTGCTCTACCTCCGGCAAGAAACACACGACGCTGCACCTAAATGCATTTCGGGGAGAACCAGCTATCACGGAGTTTGATTGGCCTTTCACCCCTAACCACAGGTCATCCCCCAGGTTTTCAACCCTGGTGGGTTCGGTCCTCCACGAAGTCTTACCTCCGCTTCAACCTGCCCATGGCTAGATCACTCCGCTTCGGGTCTTGAGCGCGCTACTGAATCGCCCTGTTCGGACTCGCTTTCGCTACGGCTTCCCCACACGGGTTAACCTCGCAACACACCGCAAACTCGCAGGCTCATTCTTCAAAAGGCACGCAGTCACGACTGACAGCACAAGTGCTGCCAGCGACGCTCCCACGGCTTGTAGGCACACGGTTTCAGGTACTATTTCACTCCGCTCCCGCGGTACTTTTCACCATTCCCTCACGGTACTATCCGCTATCGGTCACCAGGGAATATTTAGGCTTAGCGGGTGGTCCCGCCAGATTCACACGGGATTTCTCGGGCCCCGTGCTACTTGGGTGTCGCACAAGCAAGCCGTTGATGTTTCAGCTACGGGGGTCTTACCCTCTACGCCGGACCTTTCGCATGTCCTTCGCCTACATCAACGGTTTCTGACTCGCCCAACAGCCGGCAGACTGTTGAAGTGCGATCCCACAACCCCGTATGCGCAACCCCTGCCGGGTATCACACGCATACGGTTTGGCCTCATCCGGTTTCGCTCGCCACTACTCCCGGAATCACGGTTGTTTTCTCTTCCTGAGGGTACTGAGATGTTTCACTTCCCCTCGTTCCCTCCACACTGCCTATGTGTTCAGCAGCGGGTGACAGCCCATGACGACTGCCGGGTTTCCCCATTCGGAAACCCCCGGATCAAAGCCTGGTTGACGGCTCCCCGGGGACTATCGTGGCCTCCCACGTCCTTCATCGGTTCCTGGTGCCAAGGCATCCACCGTGCGCCCTTAAAAACTTGGCCACAGATGCTCGCGTCCACTGTGCAGTTCTCAAACAACGACCAGCCACCCGTCACCCCGCTCTCACGAGCGAGTTCACCGGGACCGGCATCGCGAAGGACGAGCTCACGCTCGCACCCTCAGACACCCAACAGCGCGCCCGGCACGACCCCCCAACCCTCACGTTCCACGCCGAAGCAGTACTAGTGAAGCCAGGAAACCGTGCCGAATAGTCAACGTTCCACCCATGAGCAACCAGCACCGGACATTCGCCGGTGTTCTGGCCTCTGACCGGGCAAGCCCGGTAAGAAGTGCTCCTTAGAAAGGAGGTGATCCAGCCGCACCTTCCGGTACGGCTACCTTGTTACGACTTCGTCCCAATCGCCAGTCCCACCTTCGACAGCTCCCTCCCACAAGGGGTTGGGCCACCGGCTTCGGGTGTTACCGACTTTCGTGACGTGACGGGCGGTGTGTACAAGGCCCGGGAACGTATTCACCGCAGCAATGCTGATCTGCGATTACTAGCAACTCCGACTTCATGGGGTCGAGTTGCAGACCCCAATCCGAACTGAGACCGGCTTTTTGAGATTCGCTCCGCCTCGCGGCATCGCAGCTCATTGTACCGGCCATTGTAGCACGTGTGCAGCCCAAGACATAAGGGGCATGATGACTTGACGTCGTCCCCACCTTCCTCCGAGTTGACCCCGGCAGTCTCCTGTGAGTCCCCATCACCCCGAAGGGCATGCTGGCAACACAGAACAAGGGTTGCGCTCGTTGCGGGACTTAACCCAACATCTCACGACACGAGCTGACGACAGCCATGCACCACCTGTATACCGACCACAAGGGGGGCACCATCTCTGATGCTTTCCGGTATATGTCAAGCCTTGGTAAGGTTCTTCGCGTTGCGTCGAATTAAGCCACATGCTCCGCTGCTTGTGCGGGCCCCCGTCAATTCCTTTGAGTTTTAGCCTTGCGGCCGTACTCCCCAGGCGGGGAACTTAATGCGTTAGCTGCGGCACCGACGACGTGGAATGTCGCCAACACCTAGTTCCCAACGTTTACGGCGTGGACTACCAGGGTATCTAATCCTGTTCGCTCCCCACGCTTTCGCTCCTCAGCGTCAGTAATGGCCCAGAGATCCGCCTTCGCCACCGGTGTTCCTCCTGATATCTGCGCATTTCACCGCTACACCAGGAATTCCGATCTCCCCTACCACACTCTAGCTAGCCCGTATCGAATGCAGACCCGGGGTTAAGCCCCGGGCTTTCACATCCGACGTGACAAGCCGCCTACGAGCTCTTTACGCCCAATAATTCCGGACAACGCTTGCGCCCTACGTATTACCGCGGCTGCTGGCACGTAGTTAGCCGGCGCTTCTTCTGCAGGTACCGTCACTTTCGCTTCTTCCCTGCTGAAAGAGGTTTACAACCCGAAGGCCGTCATCCCTCACGCGGCGTCGCTGCATCAGGCTTTCGCCCATTGTGCAATATTCCCCACTGCTGCCTCCCGTAGGAGTCTGGGCCGTGTCTCAGTCCCAGTGTGGCCGGTCGCCCTCTCAGGCCGGCTACCCGTCGTCGCCTTGGTAGGCCATCACCCCACCAACAAGCTGATAGGCCGCGGGCTCATCCTTCACCGCCGGAGCTTTCAACCCCTCCCCATGCAGGAAGGAGTGTCATCCGGTATTAGACCCCGTTTCCAGGGCTTGTCCCAGAGTGAAGGGCAGATTGCCCACGTGTTACTCACCCGTTCGCCACTAATCCACCCCGAAGGGCTTCATCGTTCGACTTGCATGTGTTAAGCACGCCGCCAGCGTTCGTCCTGAGCCAGGATCAAACTCTCCATGAATGTTCTCCCGTAATCGGGATCAACACCACAAGAGCGGAACAGCCGATCGGAATAAGACCGACTGTTCACAGCGTCCTCGCTGTGTCATTGCCTGCCCCGCTACATGAGCAAGAGACAGGACTTTCAAAGGAACCTCGAACCTGCCGAAACAGGCCGGGGTATCAACATATCTGGCGTTGACTTTTGGCACGCTGTTGAGTTCTCAAGGAACGGACGCTTCCTT
>NZ_JBSFUK010000071.1:0-5320 GCF_053591755.1 Streptomyces sp. NPDC002926 | reverse complement strand
CGCCGCGGGCCGCAGCCTCGACCCGTCGGCCGGCCGCACCGTACAGGCGGTGCTGGCCCGGGACCGCCGCCCGGCAGGACCGCACGCCGACCGGCTCGTGCTCGTCGTCCACGAACTCGTCGTCGACGACATCTCCTGGCGGATCCTGCGGGAGGACCTGGAGGCCGCACTCGACGCGATCGACGACGGCGCCCTGCCCGGACTGCCGCCCGAGGCCGTGCCCTTCGAGGAGTGGATCGCCCGTCTCCGACGCGGCGCCGCCGATCCCGGCGAGGCGGTCCGCTGGCGCGAGACGGCCGACGCGCGAGCCTCGGCCCAGGCCTTCGTCGCCTCGCTGCCCGTACCGGACACGGCACCCCTGCACCATCCGGGATTCACCCTCGACGCCGCGGTGACCGCACGGCTGACCGGTCCGCTGCCCAGGCGGTACGGCTTGAACGTTCAGCAAGTGCTCACCGGAGCCGTCGGGCTGGCCCTGGCCCGCTGGCGGGGACACCAGGACGTCGCCTTCGACCTGCGGACGGACGGGCGGCAGGGCAGCCACGAACTGGCCCGCACCGTGGGCCCCTTCGCATCGGCCCACCCGGTCCTCCTCGACGCCGACCGCACCCGGCCCGCCGACGGCTATCTGACCCAGGCCGCCCCCGCGCTCGCCGAAACGGGCGGCACCGCCTTCGTGGCCTGCAGCGAATACACGCCGGATCCGGTGCTGCGGCTCGTACTGCGCGAACTCGTGCCCACCCTGGTGTCCTTCACCCCGCACGGCCCTGACGAACTGCCGCCCGCCACCAGCCGGTTCCGCGCAACAGCGGAACACCGCCCGGCCCGGCACACCACTGCGCGGTCCACCGTGGACATCCACTCCCGCGTCCTGGACGGCATGCTGCGGATCTCCGTGGACTGGGTGCCGTGCGCCGTCGACGGCGTCACCGAGGATTCGGTGCAGGCCCTCACCGTCCTCCTGCGCGACGTCCTGGAAGAGCTCGCCGGCAGCGAGCACCACAGCCCGTCCGTACGGAGCCTGGCCCCTTCCCCGCTCCAGCGGGAGCTGTTCGCCGACGCCGCGGCCCACCCCGGCACCGGCCGCCATGTCGAACAGCTCGCGTGGACCTGGTACGGGCCGCTGGACACCGGCTGCTTCACCGCGGCCTGGCAGTCCGTCTTCGACCGCGACACCGCGCTGCGCGTCGCCTTCGAGGACGGCCCCGAGCTCCGGCTCGTACTCCACGACCAGGTATCGCCCGAGGTGGTACGGCTGCCCCACGGCGCCGCCGAATGGCGTGAGCTCGTCGCGCGCGACCGGCTGCGCGGCTTCGACCTGAGCCGGCCCGGGCCCCTGCGGGCCACGCTGCTGGACGGCGACCCGGACCAGGCCGCCCCGGGGTCGTTCACCCGGGTCCTGTTGACCTACCACCACGCCCTGCTCGACGGCTGGAGCGTCCGACTGCTGCTGCAGCAGTTCTACCGCGCCTACCTGGCCGGAGGCACGCTCCCCGGCGGTGACCGGCGCCCCGACATCCGCGACTACACGGACTGGCTCCGTGCCCAGGACACGGCGGCTGCCAAGGAGTTCTGGACCCGGGCCGCACCGCCGGCCGGTGCGGCGACCTCCCCGGTGCCCGTGGCGTCCGCGCTGCCCGCGGACCCGGCAGGCCGGCTTCGGTCATGGGCCGGTGCGTCCGCGGTCCGCCCCGTAACAGGCCGCATCCGTCTGCGGCTCACACCGGACGAGGCCGCCAGGCTCAGCGCCTGGGCGGGCGGCTGGGGCGTTACGGAGAGCAGCGCGCTGCAGGCCGTCTGGGCCCTGCTGCTGTACCGGGCCACCGGCGCCGCGGGACCCGTGCCGATCCGCTTCAGCGTGGCGGTGTCCGGACGTGGCATCGCGCTCGAAGGCGTGGACCGTATGCCGGGAACGCTGCGCAACCCGCTGCCGATGTCCGCCGAGGTCGACCCGGAGTCGACCGTGCCCAGGCTGCTCGCCGCCCTGCGCGACCAGGCGCTGGACAAGGCCGCGTACGAATGGGTCTCGGCAGGCCAGATCCGTGCCTGGACCGGCCGCCCCGACGGGGCCGACAGCCTGGGCACCGCGGATGTGCACCCCGACGACACCCTGCTCGTCTTCGAGAGCCGCCGGCAGCAGGACGGACTCGCACAAGAACTCGCCGCCCGCGGCATCCGGGTGGGGTTCCCGGAGACCACCGGCACCAGCACCGCGTACCCCCTCACCCTGGTCGCCCACCACGACAGCGCCGGAGGCCTGGTGCTGACCGCCAGCCACGACCTGGCCCGCTGTGCCGACGCCACCGGCGTCCTCAACGACAGCGCCCGGCTGCTGCGCGAACTCCCGCACATCGCCGACGAGTCCCGGACCATCGCCGACGTACTGCAGACCCTGACCCCCCTTCGCGCGCCGGACGACACCGCAGAGCCCGCGTTCATCACCCTGCGGGCGGCCGAACGGCCCGGCGCGAGCACCGTCTGCCTCGTCCCGGCGCCCGGCACGCCCCGCTCCTGCTACGACCAGCTCGCCCGCCTGTACACAGGACCCGGGGCACTGCTGCTCCTGAGCCCTGCCCCCGAAGGGGCGAAAGCCCACCTCGCCGCGCTCCGGCCGCTGCTCGACGCGGGCGAACGCCTTGTGCTCGGCGGCTTCTCGGGCGGCGGAGTCATCGCGTACGGGATCGCACAGCTCATCGCGGCGGACGGCGGGCGGCCTCCGCTCATCGTCCTCACCACTGCGACCACCGGACCGGGGACCGCGGCCGCCGACGGCGAGGAAAGCGTCCGCGCCCTCGCCCGGATGCTCGAAGAGGCCGCGGAACGAGCCTGATGCCCCCCGCACACGGACCATCCACACAACCCTGACCTTTCTGGAGAGTCATGTCCCGTCGCCTGTTCACCTCGGAGTCTGTCACCGAGGGCCACCCCGACAAGATCGCCGACCAGATCAGCGACACAGTCCTCGACGCGCTGCTGCGCCAGGACCCGGCCTCCAGGGTCGCGGTCGAGACGCTGATCACCACCGGCCAGGTGCACATCGCGGGCGAGGTGACGACCGCGGCGTACGCCGACATCGCCACCCTCGTCCGCCAGAAGGTCCTCGAGATCGGATACGACTCCTCGGCCAAGGGCTTCGACGGCGCCTCCTGCGGCGTCTCGGTGTCCATCGGCGCGCAGTCCCCGGACATCGCCCAGGGCGTCGACTCGGCCTACGAGCAGCGGGTGGAGGGCGACGAGGACGAGCTGGACCGGCAGGGCGCCGGCGACCAGGGCCTGATGTTCGGCTACGCCACCGACGAGACACCGTCGCTGATGCCGCTGCCGATCCACCTGGCGCACCGGTTGGCGCGCAGGCTGACCGAGGTTCGCAAGGACGGTACCGTCCCTTACCTGCGCCCCGACGGCAAGACCCAGGTCACCGTCGAGTACGTCGGCAGCCGCCCGGTCCGGCTGGACACCGTCGTCGTCTCGTCCCAGCACGCCTCGGACATCGATCTGGACTCGCTCCTCACTCCCGACATCCGCGAGTTCGTGGTCGAGCACGTGCTGGCGGACCTCGCCGAAGACGGCATCAAGCTCGACACCGACGGCTACCGGCTGCTGGTCAACCCGACAGGACGCTTCGAGATCGGCGGTCCGATGGGCGACGCAGGCCTCACCGGCCGCAAGATCATCATCGATACGTACGGCGGCATGGCACGCCACGGCGGCGGCGCCTTCTCGGGCAAGGACCCCTCGAAGGTGGACCGTTCGGCCGCCTACGCGATGCGCTGGGTCGCGAAGAACGTCGTGGCGGCCGGCCTCGCCGCGCGCTGCGAGGTCCAGGTCGCCTACGCCATCGGCAAGGCCGAGCCGGTCGGCCTGTTCGTCGAGACCTTCGGCACGGGAGCCGTCGCCCAGGGCCAGATCGAGAAGGCCATCACCGAGGTCTTCGACCTCCGGCCGGCCGCGATCATCCGCGACCTGGACCTGCTTCGCCCGATCTACGCGCAGACGGCTGCCTACGGTCACTTCGGCCGCGAGCTCCCGGACTTCACCTGGGAGCGGACCGACCGCGCCTCGCAACTCAAGGCCGCCGCCGGTCTCTGACCACAGGCGACCGGCAACAACCGACCGGCAACAACCGGCCACCGGCCCCGCCCCGGCCCCAGTGCCGCCAACAGGAGTTCAGGAGTGCATGTGCGTATCGCGGTGACAGGCTCCATTGCCACGGACCATCTGATGGTCTTTCCAGGCCGGTTCGCGGATCAGCTGATCCCGGACCAGCTCGCCCATGTCTCCCTGTCCTTCCTCGTCGACGAGCTCGAAGTGCGCCGTGGTGGGGTCGCCGCGAACATCGCCTTCGGGCTCGGCAGCCTCGGTCTCACCCCTCTGCTGGTGGGGGCGGTGGGCAGCGACTTCGCCGAATACGAGGTCTGGCTGAAGGAGCACGGCGTCGACACCGGCGCCGTCCGTGTCTCCTCCCCCCGGCAGACGGCCCGCTTCATGTGCATCACCGACCAGGACTCCAACCAGATCGCGTCGTTCTACGCGGGCGCGATGACGGAGGCTGCCGACATCGGCCTCGGGAACCTGTCCACTCCTACGACCCGCCCCGACCTGGTGCTCGTCTCACCGAACGATCCGGCAGCGATGCTGCGGCACACCAGAGAGTGCCGGGAGCTCGGCATCCCCTTCGCCGCCGACCCTTCGCAGCAGCTCGCGCGGCTGGAGGAGGGCGAGGTGCGGGACCTGGTGGACGGCGCGCGGTGGCTGTTCACCAATGAGTACGAGGCCGCGCTGCTGCTCGAACGCACCGGCTGGACACGCGAGAAGGTCCTCGCATTGGTGGGCACCTGGGTCACCACCCTGGGCGAGGCCGGAGTGAGGATCGACCGCGCGGGACAGCCGCCGGTCACCGTCCCGGGCGTCGCCGACATCCCCGTCGTCGATCCGACCGGCATCGGAGACGCCTTCCGGGCCGGCTTCCTGGCCGCCCACAGCCGGCAGCTGCCCCTCGTGCCCGCCGCCCGGCTGGGCTGTACGGTCGCGTCCCTTGCCCTCACGACGGTGGGCTCGCAGTCGTACCGGGCCGACCCCGCGCAACTCCTCGCGACCGTCGAGAAAGCCTACGGCGCGGACGCGGCGAAACCGCTCCTCCCGTGGCTGGGTGGCCGGTCATGACGGGCACCCGGATCGACGCCCTGCGTGAGGCGCTCGCCACTCGTGTGGTGGTGGCTGATGGTGCGATGGGCACGATGTTGCAGGCGCAGGATCCGACGCTTGAGGACTTCGAGAATCTCGAGGGGTGCAACGAGGTTCTCAATGTGACGCGGCCGGA
>NZ_JBSFUK010000070.1:0-5990 GCF_053591755.1 Streptomyces sp. NPDC002926 | reverse complement strand
CGCCCGTCCTTTGCGGCCGGGCGCGGCAGCCTTTGCGAAACTCTCGGGGCGGCGTGTGCCCTTCACCCGGTCTTTCGGCGGTAGAACCTCTTCTGGCCTGCGGGTCCACTCATGTTCTTGACCTGCATCCGGCCTTCCTGGTGCGCCTTCTTGGCCCGGGACGCATTGCCCTTCTGCTCAAGGGCCCTCTTGAACTTGTCCTTGGCGTCGTCCTGCGGTACGGAATCCCACTGGGGCGTGTCGGTCATGTGCTCCTCCTGACATCTAACACTTGGGGAATTTCATCATGGCACGGCATTCGGAGACCGACAATCGGCTCCTGGCTTTCGGGAATTGTTCTCGGCCAGATGAAACGGATGATGGACAAGTTGGTTTGCTTTACACGGCCAGTTCGGCGGCGTGCTCCGGCTGGGTCCCTCCGGCGTCCGGCTCCGCGGCCGCCTCCGCCGCGTCCTTGCGGCCGGTGAGGAAGGTGGCGAGCACCGCCGTCAGCACGAACAGGGCGATGTTGACGCCGAGCGTCGTCGAGGTCACGGAGGAGAAGTCGCCGATGTCGCTCCCGCTGCCGAGGCGGCTGAAGTAGACGGCTCCGACGCCCGCGACACCCGCGGCCGAGCCGAACTGGATGGCCGCATTGAGCACTCCCGAGCCGACGCCCGCGTTCTCCGGCGGCACATCACCGAGCACGACGGCCGTGAGGACCGGAGCGGTCAGCCCCAGGCCGAAGCCCATGACGAGCTCGGAGAAGACCAGCGGAACCCAGTTCAGGTCCGCACCGCCGGAGTTGACGGTCCACACCACGCCGGCCCCGCCGAGAGCCAGGAGCAGTGCCCCTCCTCGTACGAAGTCACGACCGCGGCCGCCCGAGAACCGCCAGGCGATCTGGAAGGTCGCGATGATGCCGATCGGCCACGCCGCCATCACCAGCGCGGTCTTGAGCACGGACCAGCCCAGGCCGACCTGCTCGTGGTAGCTCAGGACGAGGAAGAAGGACGCGACACCGCCGTAGCAGAGCACCACCAGCGGCAGCCCGATCTTGGCGGAGCGGTAGGCGAACAGCGACGGCGGAATCAGCGCGGAACCGTCGCGCTCCTGGCGGCGGCGCTGCTGCGCCACGAACACGCCGAGCAGCACCAGGGACAGTGCGATCACGGCCATCGACCAGGCGGGCCAGCCCAGTTCGTGTCCCTGTACCAGCGGATACATCAGGCCGAGCGAGGCCACGGTCAGCAGCAGTACACCCGTGATGTCGAGCCGCAGTGGTGTGTCGGAACGGGTCTCGGGCATGTAGCGGGCGGCGATGGCCACCGCGAGCACTCCGAGCGGCACGTTCAGGAAGAACAGGGCGCGCCAGCCGAGCCCCATGATGTCCGCCTCGGCCAGCAGACCACCGAGCAGCGGACCGCCGACACTTCCCACGCTCAGCGCGATACCCATGACGGCGAATGCGCCCGGCCATTCGTCCTGGCGGAACATCGTGATGATGACCGACACCGCCTGCGGCACCATCAGCGCCGCGGTGAAGCCCTGGCCGAACCGCCCTGCCACGAGCATCTCGGCGTTCGTCGCCGTGGCGGCGACAACCGAGGCAAGAGTGAAGCCCACAACTCCGGTCAGGAACAGACGCTTGCGCCCGTAGATGTCTCCCAGCCGACCGCCGGTGATCAGGAACAGCGCATAGGCCAGGGTGTAACCGGCCAGCGTCCACTGCGCAGTGCCGAAGGTCGCCCCCAGATCCTTCTGGATGTCGGGGAGTACGACGGTGACGGCATTGGCGTCCAGGTTGTCGAGGAAGGCCGCGAGTGTCACCACGGTAAGTGCCACCCAGCGGTGACGTACCGCCTGCTCGTTTGTTTCGTTCTTTGCCGTAGGCACTGAATCAGCTCCTAGCGTTCGCTGTTATGGGGGGTTCGGTCGCACGCCGGGCCTCGCGGGCCCGGCCGTGCCTTTCGCTGGTCACACCGTGTCGCCGAGGACCGCGTCCAGCGCCCGGTCCATCTCGTCGTCCGTCAGTTCCCCGGCGGCCTGCATGACGTCGATGGCCGTGCCGGCCGTCGCGCCGTTCTCGGCCTGTGGCCGGGCGAGTTCGAGCAGTTGGGCCAGCAGCCCGCTGTGCTGGAGCTGCTGGGGCGATATCCGGCCCAGAGCCCACTCGGCCTGCTCGCGGGGATCGTTCGGTGGTGTGTCCGTCGTCGTGGGGGTACCCAGGGCCAGCCGCACATGCAGCAGCTCGGCGATGGCCCGCGGGGTCGGATAGTCGAAGGTCAGGGTGGACGGCAGCGTCACCCGCGCGAGCGCGGAGAGACGGTTGCGCAGCTCGACGGCCATCAGCGAGTCCCAGCCCAGCTCGCGCAGCGGACTGTCCGCCTCGATGACGGCGTCGCCGCGCAGTCCCAGCACGCCCGCCACCTCGTCCTGCACCGAGCGCAGCAGCGAGGCGACCTGCTCGGCCGCCGGCAGCGCTGCGAGACGCTCGGTGAACGCTCCGCTCTGCTGCACGGCCGTCGCGCGTCGCGGCCTGGGCCGCACCAGGGCGCTCAGCAGCGGCGGCACGCCCGCAGCCTCACGCTGCAATCCGGCCTTATCGATCTTGATCGGCACCAGATGTGCCTGCGGCAGGCCCAGCGAGACGCCGAGCAGACCGATGCCCTCCTGGGCGGAGAGCGCCTGCGAACCCTGCCGGCGCAGCCGGCCGAGCTCTGCCTCGTCGAGCCCGGCGGTCATCCCGGTGCCCGCCTGCTGCCACAGGCCCCAGGCCAGACTCAGCGCCGGAAGCCCCCGGCAGCGCCGGTGCGCGGCAAGCGCGTCGAGGAACACGTTGCCCGCCGCGTAGTTGCACTGTCCCGGCGCGCCCAGCGTGCCTGCGGCGGAGGAGAACAGCACGAACGCGGCGAGGTCCAGATGCTCGGTCAGCTCGTGGAGATGGACGGCGCCCGCGATCTTCGGCTCCAGCACGCGGGTGAAACGCTCCGCGCTCTGGTTCAGTACGACACCGTCG
This sequence comes from Streptomyces sp. NPDC002926, assembly GCF_053591755.1. Taxonomy (NCBI): domain Bacteria; kingdom Bacillati; phylum Actinomycetota; class Actinomycetes; order Kitasatosporales; family Streptomycetaceae; genus Streptomyces; species Streptomyces sp. NPDC002926. The sequence continues at coordinate 2,992 of NZ_JBSFUK010000070.1, read as the reverse complement.
TCCAGTACGGCTGCCAGGTGAACAACCGCGGTCAGCGGGTGCTCCGCGTGGGTCTCCTCGACCACCCGGGCGATGTCCGCGCGCCGCGACACGTCGCAGGCCACCACCCGCACACTCGCGGCGCCCGCTTCTTCGAGCTCACGCACCAGCTCGGGCGTGCCGGGCGCGTCCGGGCCCCGGCGCGAGGTCAGCACGAGATGGCGCACCCGGTGTTCGCGCACCAGGTGGTGCGCGACCAGCCGGCCGAGTTCACCGGTGCCGCCGGTCAGCAGCGCACTGCCGTCGGGGGACATCGCGCGCGGGACGCTGAGGACGAACTTGCCGGTGCTGCGCCCCTGGGCCATCAGCCGGAAGGCCGTGGGTGCCTCGCGTACATCGAAGGCCTTGTACGGCAGCGGGGCGATGGCTCCCTGCTCCAGCAGCCCGACGAGCGCGACCAGCATGTCCTGGATGCGGTCCTCACCGCTCTCGATGAGGTCGAACGCCTGGTAGGCGACACCGGGATACGCCGCGGCGACTTCGCCGGCGTCGCGCACGTCTGTCTTGCCCATCTCCAGGAACCGTCCGCCACCGGGCAGCAGGCTCAGCGACGCATCCACGAACTCGCCGGTCAGCGCGTTGAGTACGAGATCCACGCCCCGGCCGCCGGTGGCCGGCAACCAGGCACCGGCGAACCCGGTGTCACGCGAGGAGGCGATGTGATCGTCGGCGAGCCCCAGTTCACGCAGGGCGGGCCACTTGCGGGTACTGGCCGTGCCGAACACCTCGGCCCCCATGTGCTGTGCCAGCTGCACGGCCGCCATGCCGACACCGCCCGCGGCCGCGTGGATCAGCACCTTCTCCCCCGCGCGCAGATCGCCGAGCTCGGTGAAGGCGTAGTACGCGGTGAGGTACGCCAGCGGCATGGTCGCCGCCTGCGCGAAGGTGAGCGAGTCGGGTATCCGCACCATCCAGCGCGCATCGACGGTGACTTCGGTGCCGAACGTCCCCACGGCAAGGCCCATCACGCGGTCGCCCGGCCGGAGCCCTGTGACGCCGGGAGCGGCCTCCAGGACGGTGCCGGAGCATTCGAGTCCGAGCTTCGGCGCGTGCACCATGTCCAGCGCGTTCAGTACGTCGCGGAAGTTCATGCCCGCGGCCTGGATCCGCACCCGTACATGTCCCTCGGGCAGCTCGGCGCGGGGCGCGGACCGGAACACGAAGGTGTCGAGCCGCCCCTTCTCCTCGATGTCCAGGTACCACGAGTCGTTGTCCGCGGGCAGCACCAGCGTGCCGGAGGCAGAAGCACCCGATGTCCGCACCAGCCGTGGGACCAGCGCTTCCTCGGCGCGCAGCACCAGCTCCGGCTCGGAGTGCGCGGCCAGCGCCCGCAGCAGCAGGGCGCGCTCCGGCTCGTCCGGACCGATGTCCAGCAGCCGCAGATTCCGCTCAGGGTGCTCGGCGCGCGCTACGCGCACCAGACCCCACAGCGGCGCCTCGGCGAGAGCGGACACCGCGTCGGCGGGCCCGGCAGCGACGGCCTCCCGGGTCACCCAGACCACTTCCGTACGCTCGAAACGAGGATCGTCCAGGAAACTCTGAAGCCATTCCAGCGCACCGACCGCGGAGTTCCGCGCCAGGTCCGCGACACCCTCCCCGCCCGGCGGGGAAGTCATCGGCGCCGTCAGATCGACGACGATCAGACCCGGCTCGCCCGCTCCCGGATCCAGGACGGCGTGCAGATCGGCGACCGCCTGGACGCCGAGGAGACGCGATACGACACCGTCGTGGCCGAGGACAAGCGGGGTTCCCGAGGGGGCCGGCTCGTCCTGACCCGCGTCGGGCAGCTGCCGCGGCTGATACTCCACCTGATAGAGGTGATCCGTGCCGCTGTCGGTGTCGTCCGGGATCCGCAGCTGCTCGGAGTCGGCGCGCCGCACTTCGAGACCCGTGACGCCCGCGACCGGTGTGCCGGTGGTGTCGGCCGCCAGTACGGTCGCCGACGATTCACCGGTGAGTTCGACACGTACCCGGATCTCGGTGGCGCCCGACGCGTGCAGCTCGACGCCGGACCAGGCGAACGGCAGCAGGACACTTGAGGGGTCCTGCTCCTCGTCCGGCCCGCCGGTGGCGGCGAGGGTGTGCAGGCAGGCGTCCAGAAGGGCCGGATGGATGCCGTAGTCGCCCGGCTCGAGCCCGTCCGGGAGCCGGACGAGTCCGTAGGCGGTGCCGTCCCCCCGCCACAGCTCGGTCAGGCCCTGGAACGCCGGGCCGTACTCCAGGCCCTGGTCGAACAGCCCGTCGTAGAAGCCGTCGAGCGGCACGCGCTCGGTGCCGGGGACCGGCCACTGGGCGAGTTCGGCGAGGGCGGCGGCAGACGGTGCCGCGCCGCGCTCGTCCGTCAGTTCACCGGTGGCGTGCAGGGTCCAGGCCGCTGCGTCCTGTGCATTGTCCGGGCGGCTGTGGATGTCGATGGTGCGGGTGGTGCCGCCGTCAGGGGCGGCGACCTTGACCTGGAGACGGACGGCGTCGCGCAGTACGAGGGGTTCGAGGATGGTCAGTTCGCCGATTCCCGCGGCTCCGGTGCGCTGTGCGGCAGCAAGTGCGAGTTCCAGCAGCCCGGTGCCCGGGACCAGAACGGTGCCGAACACGGCATGGTCGGTCAGCCAGGGCTGACCGGCGGCAGAGAGCCGGCCGGTGAACAGATGACCCTCATCACCCGCGAGCATCGTCGCCGCACCCAGCCACGGATGCTCCGGCGACTCGAGACCGGCCGAGGTCACATCAGTCGAAACGGAGACCGGCTCACTCCAGTAACGCTCGCGCTGGAAGGCGTAGGTGGGCAGATCGACCGGCGCGGTGGTGCCGCCGGCCGGCAGGATCCGCGTGAAGTCCAGACTCAGCCCATGGGTGTGCAGAATGCCCACCGCCCGGAACATGTCCCGGCACTCATCAGCCCGTTCACCCCCACGCTGCGACTGCGAGGCGACAAAGACCGCCCCCTCCCCCATGA
>NZ_JBSFUK010000069.1:0-6845 GCF_053591755.1 Streptomyces sp. NPDC002926 | reverse complement strand
TCGAGTGTCGGGGGGGGGGGGGCGGGGCGGATTCCGCGCGGGGCGTCCCGCCCGCCCGGGGCGTGCGCGCCTTCTGGGACCCGGACGGGGCGGGGCCGCCCGACGTGTCCGCGGGTGAGGTGGGCGAGGCCGAGCTGGCCACCGCCGACGGGGTGCGCACGGTCAAGGTGCTGCGCCTGCCGGTCGCCGACGCGCTGCCCGTACTGGCCCTGGCCAGACGGCTTTACGGGGACGGGAGCACCGGCGCAGCCGTCCGTCCGGCGGCCGCCTACTGGGGGGCCGCCGCCGCGCTCGCGCTGCAACTCGCCACCCGCGGGCTCGTGCTGCCCGGTGTCTCCGCGGCCGGCTACGACGCGTGGCGGGTCGGCCCGCTCGACTCCGACGATGTCCTGCGGCTGCGCGAACTGGCTGCCGCCGCACCGCCCGAGGCGCTGGCGGCGCCCGTGCCGGGCACCGACCTGCTGCCCGAAGCGGCGCCCCTGCTGCGTGCCTTCACGGACGCGGTCGCCGACACCCTGCCGCGTACGGAGGCGGCCGAGGCGTCGACCGGGCGGGCCGCGTTCGCCGCCGTCGAGCCCCAGCATGTACCGGGGCTGCGGGCCTGGGCCGAGGAGGTCTCGGTCGGCCTCGACTCCGGTGTACGGGTCTCGCTGCGTGTCGACCTGTCGGCCCCCGGCGCGGACGCGGCCGGCGGGGGAGCGCCGGCCCTGCGCATTGTCCCGCGCGTCCACAGCCTCGCCGACCCGACCCTGTCCATGGACGCCGGCGAGCTCTTCGACGGCGCCCCGAACGCACTGGGCCCGCGGGCACAGGCCGACACCGTGCTCGCCGTGCGCCGCGCCGCCGGGGTGTGGGAGCCGCTGGAACAACTGCTGCCCGTCCCCCGTGAACTCGCTCTCGGCGACCGGGAGGCCGTCCAGTTACTCGATGAGGCCGGATCCAGGCTGCGCGCCCACGGCATCGACGTGCGCTGGCCCGAGGAGGTCGGGCGTACCCTGACCGACCGCGCCGTCGTCGGCGCGGACCTCGTACCGCCCGCCGACCTGCGTTCCTTCATGGGCAGCGACGGCACGGTCGGCCTGCGCCGCGAGCTGCTCCTCGACGGCGAGCTCCTCACCGACGAGGAGATGGCCGCCGTCGCCGGTGCGCCGTCCCCGCTCGTCCGGCTCCGCGGCCGCTGGACGCTGATCGGCGCCGGGATCGCCCGCAAGGCCCGCGAGCGCGACCTCGGGCCGCTCACCGCGATCGAAGCCCTGGCTGTCGCTCTGTCCGGGTACGTCGAGATCGGCGGCGAACAGGTGCCGGTCGCGCCCAGCGAGTGGCTGCTCGCCCTGCGCGCCCGGCTCGCCGACCCCGACGGCGGCGACGAGCCGCTGGAGCAGCCCGCCGCACTCACCGCCACCCTGCGCGACTACCAGCTGCGCGGCGTGCGTTGGCTGGACCGCATGACCTCGCTCGGCCTCGGCGGCTGTCTCGCCGACGACATGGGCCTGGGCAAGACGGTCCAGCTCATCGCGCTGCACCTGGTACGGCAGCAGCACAAGGACAGCCGCGGCCCGACGCTGGTGGTGTGCCCGGCATCGCTGCTCGGCAACTGGGAGCGGGAAGTCGGCAGGTTCGCCCCCGGCACCCCTGTCCGCCGCTTCCACGGCACCGGACGCACTTTGGAGGGAGCCGACTCCGGCTTCGTACTCACCACGTACGGCACCATGCGTCTGGACGCCGAGCGTCTCGGCGCGCACCGTTGGAGCACGGTCGTCGCCGACGAGGCGCAGCACGTCAAGAACCCGTCGTCATCCACGGCCAAGGCGCTGCGGCTCATTCCGGCCGACGCGAAGATCGCGCTCACCGGCACCCCCGTCGAGAACAGCCTGTCCGAGCTGTGGGCCGTCCTCGACTGGACCACGCCCGGACTGCTGGGCGCCCACGGCCGGTTCCGGCGCCGCTGGATCGCCCCGATCGAGGCGGAGAGGGCCGGTCCTCCCGAGCATGCGCACACCGCGGAGCGCCTCGCCCACCTCGTACGGCCGTTCCTGCTGCGGCGGCGCAAGTCCGACCCGGGGATCGCGCCCGAGCTGCCGCCCAAGACCGAGACGGACCAGCTGGTGGCGCTCACCGCCGAACAGGCCGCGCTGTACGAGAAGCTGACGCGCGAGACGATGGCCGCGATCCGGGCCGGCGAGGGCATCGAGCGTGCCGGCCAGGTGCTGAAGCTGCTGACCGGGCTGAAGCAGGTCTGCAACCACCCCGCGCAATTCCTGAAGGAGAAGCACGAGGGCCGGGCAGCGGGCCTGCCGAAGCTGTCGGGCCGTTCGGGGAAGCTGGAGCTTCTCGACGAACTGCTCGACACGATCACGGCGGAGGACGGGGCGGTACTGGTCTTCACGCAGTACGTGGCCATGGCCAGGATCCTGGAGCGCCATCTGGCGGACCGGGGCATCCCCACCCAGCTGCTGCACGGCGGAACGCCCGTACACAAGCGGGAGGAGATGGTGCAGCGCTTCCAGGACGGTGAGGTCCCGGTCTTCCTGCTGTCGTTGAAGGCGGCAGGGACCGGTCTCAACCTGACCCGGGCGGACCATGTGGTGCACTACGACCGCTGGTGGAACCCGGCCGTCGAGGCGCAGGCCACCGACCGGGCCTACCGGATCGGCCAGACCAGGCCCGTCCAGGTCCACCGGATCATCGCGGAGGGCACGATCGAGGACCGTATCGCCACACTGCTGGAGTCCAAGAAGGAGCTGGCCGATTCGGTGCTCGGCTCCGGCGAGAAGGCGCTGACGCAGCTGAGCAACGACGACCTGGCCAACCTGGTCGAGCTGAGGAGTGCGGGATGAGCGGGCAGCTGAGCGACCACGACGGCGGAGGAGCCGCACGGGGCTTTCCCGCCTTTCCCGCACGCAAGGGCGGCCGGGCGCGCGGACAGTCCTGGTGGGGCGGCGCCTGGGCCGGCGCGATGGAGGATGCCTGGCCCGACGAGGAGGTGCTGAAGAAGGCGCGGGCCTTCGCCCGCTCGGGCCGCATCGGACCGGTCACGGTCAGTCCGGGACGGATCGCCGCGCAGGTGTACGGGGGCGAGGACGCCCCGTGCACGACCGTGCTCACACTCCGGGAGCTGGGTGAGGACGACTGGGACCTGCTGTGGGACAGGACCGCCGAACGCCCCGCCGAACTGGCGGCGCTGCTGGCGGGAGAGCTGCCGCCCGACCTGCTGGAGGCGGCGGAGGACGCAAGGCTCGGCCTGCTGCCCGGTTACGGCGATCTCGAGCCGGACTGCGACTGCGACGAGCCCGACCACCCGTGCGCGCATGCCCTGGCGCTGGGCTATCAGGTCTCCTGGCTGCTGGACAAGGACCCGTTCCTCCTGCTGCTGGTGCGCGGCAGGAACGAGGCGCAGGCACTGGAGGACCTCAAATCCACACTGCTGCTGAGGGCGATGACGGACGATGACGAGGAGGGTGATGCGGAGGCGGAGAGTGCGGGGGAGGACGCCCGGTCCGTCGCCGCTCCCGACGTCGCCGGTACGCCCGCCGCGCAGGCGTACGCCCGCGAGCCGGTCCCCCTGCCCCCGCTCCCGGCGCTGCCCGAACCGTTGCTCCGGCCCGACGGGCCCGCGACCGGACTCGACGCCGACCCGCTGGAGCAGCTGATCGCCGACGCGGCGGCGCGGGCCCGTGAACTCCTCGCGTACACCCTCGGGTTCACCGCCGAGCTCCCGCCGCCGCTGGATGAGTGGCAGGACACCGTACGTATCGCCGCCACCCACCCCGATCCGCGGGTTCCGCAGCGGCTGCGCGAGAGCTGCGGACGCCCCGAGGAGCTGGACCGTGCCGCCGCGGCCTGGCGCACGGGGGGCGCCGCCGGGCTCGACGTGCTGGAGCGGCGGTGGGACCCGCCGAAGCAGGAGGCCGCCCGCGCCCGCACGGTGTTCGCGGCGGCCTGGGAGGACGACGAAGCGCCGGAGGTGGTGGTGGACGGCAACCGCTGGACGCTGACCGGCCGGGGCATCCAGCTGCGTCAGGGCCGCGACGACCGCTGGTATCCCTACCGCGACGAGTCCGGCATCTGGTGGCCGGCGGGCGAACCTTCCGCCGAACCGGCCCTCGCGCTCGCCGAGCTCCTGGACGGCTAGGGCCTGTCCGGGCTAGGGCCTGTCCGGCGGGCCTTGCCCGGACAGGCCCCTGGTGAGGAGGGCTGAGCGCTTGAGCGTGAAGGTGAAGTCGCCGGAGAGCTTGCCGCTCAGCCGGACTGCCGAAACGAGTTTCCCCTCCGTGATCAGTCTCTCGACCTCGGCTCGCGAAAGACCGCAACCTTCAGCGATCAGTCGCACCGGCCGGACAGGGATCCGCGCCGCAAAGCGGACCGAGACGTCGATCACCTCGCGGTCCAGGTGATCCGAACCGCCGGTGTCGAGGCGCCAGGCGTTGTCCCAGTCGAGGGCGATGCGATTACGGCGCCGCACGACCGGATCCTGGAGCAGCTCAGCTGTCAGGCCAGGGTCGTTGTCATGCAGCCGGTCCAGCAGCTCAGGTCGTACGGAGCGCACATTCATCCGCTCCAGGACCGTGAGCTTTGCCGTTTCCCCGCAAGAGGTACAGAGCGCGAGGAGCCAGGCGTCGATGAGCTTGTGGTTTGCGTTGACGCGAAATTTACCGCTTGCCCGGAAGCGCTCGGACGCGCACGCGTGGCAACGGCGGAGAACGAGCGGCAGGCAGGTGGGCGTGACCACCCAGTTTTTGAGCACAGAAGTACACCGGTTCCAGTGAGAAGTCCGCAGCAAAAAGGAGCGCGGCGCACATGCGCGACGCGCAACGAATCAGCGCTCGGGAGGTCTCACAGGGTGTACAACGGCACTTCCTCGACTGGACGAACTTGGTTCGGCAGCACGGTAATGGCGCACAGCGGCGCCGTTCCACTGGATTTCGAGCGCCTCACCGCCAGGGCCTGTCCGGCGGATCTTCTGGGGGCCAGCGACGTGCCTCCAGGCCCTGGAGGCCTGGGAGGTGCCCATGCAGTTGCCTTATTGGTTTGCCGTCAGCAAGCCCGGTCGGATAGGAAGTTTGCATGCTAAGGGGCAGCAAGGTCGGGCTCAGGGCCCGGCACGAGGACGACATCCCGATCCTGCGGGCTGAGCTCTACGACGACGTGGTCAACTCCTCGCGGGCCGAAGGCCGGCCGTGGCGGCCGATCACGCCCGGCTCGAAGGACTCGCGGCTCGTGGTGGACGACAAGGAGCAAGGGCACGTCCCGTTCTCTGTAGTGGAGCTGGACGGCGGCACGCTGCTCGGCACCGCGGTGCTGTCGAACATCGACAACCACAACCGGTCCGCGCACATCGGCCTTGGACTGCTGCCGTCCTCTCGCGACAAGGGCTACGGCACCGACGTGGTCGCGGTGCTGTGCCACTACGGTTTCGTCGTGCGCGGCTTGCAGCGGCTGCAGATCGAGACGCTGTCGGACAACGCCGCGATGCTGCGCTCGGCCGAGCGCAACGGCTTCGTCCGCGAGGGCGTGCTGCGCTCCTCGGCCTGGGTGATGGGCGAGTTTCTTGACGAGGTGCTGCTCGGGCTCCTCGTCCAGGACTGGAAGCCGGACCCGAAGGGCAGGTAGCGGCGGTTGCGGCGGGAGGAGTACGCCTTGTCGCCGCCGAGATGGTCGGGCCGCGTGCGCAGGTGTCCACCACTGAGGCGGCCGACGCGGATACGTTCCATGACCGGATGAGCTGCGGAGCGTCGCCCCACTGGCCCGGAGTGGGCGGCGTCCACCCTCACCGGCGGACTCCCGGCTCCCAGGCTTATGTTTCCGCCGGCCGCGTCGGAGTCCACGACACCCGAGCGGCTCCGGCGGTCCCTTCGGCGGTCTCCTGAACGGCGGCGCCACGCCCGCCCGGCGTTTCCCCGTCCCGGTCAGGGGCATCCGCCTCACCGGGAGGTTCACCGATGAACGCACGCATGATGACGCTCCGTGGACACGCCGGAGCCCGCAGAGCGGCCAACAGTTCCGCCCTCGACGCCGCCGCGCGCTGGGGGTTCGTCGCGCGCGGGGCGATCTATCTGCTCGTCGGGGTTCTCGCCCTGCAGATCGCCTTCGGCGACAGCGGCAAGCAGGCCGACCGGGGCGGCGCGCTCGCCGAGCTGTCGGACAAGCCGATGGGATCCGTCCTGCTGTGGATCCTGGGCGCCGGGTTGGTCGGAATGGCCCTGTGGCGGCTGTCCGAAGCCCTGTTCGGCGCCGCCGGGCCCGACGGCCACAAGGCGGGCAAGCGCCTGCTCTCCGCGGGCCGCTGCGTCTTCTACGGCTTCGTCGCCTACTCCGTCCTCGCCTTCGCCGCGGGCGACCGCGGCAGCGGCAGCGGGTCGAGCGACCAGCAGTCGCAGGATGTGACCACCAGGGCGCTCGATCTGCCCGCGGGCCAGTGGATCGTGGGCATCGTCGGCGCCGGTATCGCGGTCGGGGGGATCTGGGTCGGTGCCCGCGCCGTGATGCGGAAGTACCACAAGCATCTGAAGCTCGGCCAGATGTCGCGCAGGACCAGGCAGTTCGTGGACGTGACAGGCGTCGGCGGCGGCGCGGCCCGCGGTCTTGTCTTCGCCGCGATCGGGGTGTTCGTCGTCCGTGCGGCCGTCGAGTACGAGCCGGACAAGGCCAAGGGCTTCGACGACACGCTGCGCACATTCGCCGAGACCCCGGCGGGCCCGTGGCTGCTGGCGCTGGTCGCCGTGGGGCTGGGGCTGTTCGGCGTCTTCTCCTTCGCGATGGCGCGCTGGCGCCGCGTCTGATCGCCCAGCCCCAGCCCCAGCCTCAGCTCCGAGACCGGGAAGCGGGGGGGGGGGGGGGGGGGGGGG
>NZ_JBSFUK010000068.1:0-7485 GCF_053591755.1 Streptomyces sp. NPDC002926 | reverse complement strand
CCCTCCGGCCCGCGCCTCGCGGCCTGGCCGCCGCCCGGCGTCGCCGCCCTGGACGTCACCGGCGCCTACGCCCGGCTGGCCGAGCAGGGCTACCACTACGGCCCGCTCCTCCAGGGCCTGCGCGCGGCATGGGCGGACGGCGAGGACCTCTACGCGGAGGTAGCGCTGCCGGAGGCGGCCGACACCGACGCCACCCGCTACCGGCTGCACCCGGCCCTGCTCGACGCGGCCATGCACGCCGAGTCGCTGGGCGGCCTCCAGCGAGGCGAAACCCTCATCCCCTTCGCCTGGGAGGGCGTACGCCTGCACCGCCCCGGCGCCGCCGCGGTCCGCGTCCACCTGCACCGCGCCGCCGGCGCCGAGCACAGCACCATCCGGCTCTTCGATCACGACGGCGAACCCGTCGCCGAAGTGCGGTCGGTGCGCGGCCGCCCGGTCAGCGAGCAGCAGCTCGCCGAAGCCAGGCGCAGCCCGCTCCACCGCGTGGACTGGACGGCCGTCGACGTCCCGGCCGACGGCGGCGGCTGGGCCGTGGTGGGACCGCCCGAAGCCGGCTTCGGACTCGCCGCCCCCGCCGCACCCGACATGGCGTCACTCGCCGCCGTACCCGGCAGCCCGCCCCCGCTGGTGCTGCTCGGCTGCCCGAGCGACGACACCGGCCTGCCCGGCGCGGTCCACACCGTCACCGGCGGCGTGCTGCGGGCGGTACAGCAGTTCCTCGCCGACCCGGCCCTCGCCGACAGCCGCCTGGTCGCCGTCACCAGCGGACTCGCCGCGACCGCGGTCGCCGGTCTGGTCCGCGCCGCCGAGGCCGAGCACCCCGGACGGTTCGGGCTGGTCGATGTCGACTCCGACCAGGCCTCGCTCGCCCTGATCCCCTCCGCCGCCGCCTGCGGCGAGTTCGAGGTCCGGATCCGCGGCGGCCGCTGCTCGGTGCCCCGGCTGGCCATGGTGACCGACACCGCCCAGACCCCGCCGCCGTTCGACCCCGAGGGCACCGTCCTCATCACCGGCGGGACGGGCGGGCTCGGTGCGATGCTCGCCCGGCATCTGGTCCGCCACCGGGACGTCAGGCATCTGCTGCTCGTCAGCCGCCGCGGCCCGGACGCGGACGGCGCCGGCGCACTCGTCGCGGAACTCCAGGACCTCGGCGCCACCGTCGCTACCGCGGCCGCCGATGTCGGCGACCGTACGGCCCTGGCCGGCGTCCTCGCCGGTATCCCCGCGGCGCACCCGCTCACCGCCGTCTTCCACCTCGCCGGCATCCTCGACGACGGCCTGGTGACAGCGCTGGACCCGGACCGCACGACACGCGTCCTGCGACCCAAGGCCGACGCCGCATGGCACCTGCACGAACTCACCCAGGACCTGCCCCTGGCAGCCTTCGTCCTCTTCTCCTCCGCCAGCGGCCAGCTGTTGGGCGCGGGACAGGCCAACTACGCGGCCGCCAACACCTTCCTGGACGGACTGGCCGCCCACCGGCAGCAGGCGGGCCTGCCCGGCCAGTCGCTGGCCTGGGGGCTGTGGGCCGAGGCGGGCGGCATGGGCGGCACCCTCTCCGCCGCCGACCTCACCCGACTGGAACTCGCGGGCAGCGCCGCCCTCCCCACCGACGAGGGCCTCGCCCTCCTCGACGACGCACTGGCGCGCCCGGAGGCGCTGCTCGTCCCGCTCAAACTCAACCTCGCCGCGCTGCGGGCCGGCTACGACCAACTGCCCGCCGTACTCAAGGGTCTCGTCACACCACCCTCCCGGCCGGCGGACACCCCGAGCGCCGCCGCCCCGGAGGCGGCCGACGAACCGCTCGAACAGCGACTGGCCGCCGCCGACCCCGAGCAGCGGCTGCCCATGGTGCTCGACCTGGTCCGGCGACAGGTCGCCGTCGTACGCCACGACGACCCGGCGGCCATCGACCCCGAGACACCCTTCACCGCCTTCGGCATGGACTCGCTGGCCGCGATCGAACTGCGCAACGGCCTCAGCACGGCGATCGGGATACGGCTGTCCGCCACCATCACCTTCGACTACCCGACACCTGCCGAACTCGCCGAGTTCCTGCTCGCCGAGCTCGGCCCGGACATCGAGGCGATCGCAGCCGACCGCGCCGACGACGACATCCGTGCCGCCATCGCCACCATCCCGCCGGCCGCGATGCGCGCCGCCGGACTGCTCGACGCCCTGCTCGAGCTCCGCGACGGCGGCCCCGCGACCGGGGCTGCCGAGCCCGCGAAGGAGGAGACACCCGCAGAGCAGACCGAAGCGACCCCCGCACCGGCCGCCGCGCTGCAGAACATGAGCGTGGAGGAGCTGCTGCTCGCCGCGCAGCGCACCCGAAGCAGCTGAGCCACCCCACCCACCGCGCACCCCGTGCGCACCGCACGAGCTGGAGGCACGAGCCATGACGGAACTTCTGCAGCGACCCGGAGAGCGCGCCGACAGCGCCACCGCCACGCGATACCCCACCGACGAGCCGCTGCTCCAGCGGGTGCTCACCCCCTACCGCGCCAAGCGGTGCGAATACCTGAGGACCGCCGAGGTGATCCGCGACGGCGGACCCGGAGAGAGCAGCCGGCTCTCGGCCGAGTGCACCTTCGAGATCCCCGAGTCCTGCTACATCGACGACACCGGCCACTTCAACTCGGTCGAGTTCAACATCTGCTACAACCAGATGGCCTACTACCTCATCGCCAAGGCCGTACAGGACGGACTCACCGAACCGTTCAACCAGTGGTCCATGAACGACTTCTGGCACCGCCAGCTCGGCGACATCCTCATCACCGACTTCTCCAGCTCCTTCCGCGTCCCCATGCGCGGACGCTACTTCCAGGGCGGCATGGAGATCCTCGACATCGTCGCCTGGGACGCCAACGACATCCGCGACGCCCTCGTCGTCGTCAAGACGTTCTGCCGCTACTACGACGAGCACGGCGGCGACTCCAAGGGCTATGTCACGGCGGCCATCACCAACCCGCCGCCACTCCAGGACTGACTCCGTCGGCATCCCCGGGCCCCGACAGCCAAGAAGGAAGCGCATGACCGTCCTCGATCCCCGCCCGAGCGAGGCCGCCCCCAGCGGTGCCGCTGCCGCCGGACACGTCTGCGCGCCCCCCGGACCCGGCGACGCGCCCGCCGCCGCCCCGGGCGGGCCCGCCGAACCACAACCCTGGCCGCCCACCGGCAGCGAGCCCGTCGACATCCCCGACCTCTACGAGCGGCTCGCCGCCCGCGGCATGGACTACGGGCCGTCGTTCCGCCTGCTCAGCACCGCATGGCGGCGCGGCACCGAGGTGTTCGCCGAGGTCCCGCTGGACGACTCCGGTCTCCCCGCCACGGGCATGCTGATGCACCCCGCCCTGCTCGACGCCGCCCTCCACGCGGCGAGCATCCCGTTTCTCGACCGGGACGGGGACGACACCTACCTGCCCTTCGCCTGGCGAGGCGTCCGCGTACACCGCCCCGGTGCCACCGCACTGCGGATCCGCATCGCCCTCACCGAGGGCGACTCCCTCTCCCTGACCGCCACCGACATGGACGACCGGCCGGTCCTGTGCGCCCGCTCGCTGATGGTGCGCCCCGTCAGCCGCGAACAGCTGCGCGGAACCGGCGCCTCGGGCGCGCTGCTGCGCCCGGTCTGGAGGCCACTGGCCGAGGTGCCCGCCCGCCCGGCGGCCGACGAGCCCTGGGCCTTCCTCGGCACCGACCACCTCGGCGTCACCGGCGAACTCAAGGCCACCGGACGGAGCTTCGAGAACTACAGCTCCCTCCACACCATGGACGCGGCACTGCGACGGGGCGCCCCCGTCCCGTCCGTCGTCCTCGTCAGCTGCGCCGACGGCACGGACGGGGGCGACGCCGTGCGCGCCGAGGCGCAGCGCTGCCTCGCCCTCGTCCAGGAGTGGCTCACCGACGACCGGCTCGCCGGCTCCCGACTGGTGTTCATCACCCAGGGCGCACAGTCCTGTGGGCCCGACGAGGACATCGCCGGCCTCGCCGCCTCCGTGGTCTGGGGGCTCGTCCGCAGCAGCCAGGCCGAGCAGCCCGGACGCTTCGGACTGGTCGACATCGACGAGGCCGACGGCTCACGGCGCGCCCTGCTGTCCGCCGTTTCCGCCCTCACCGACCCGGACACGCCGTATCCCCAACTGGCCGTCCGCCACGGCAGCCTCCTGCAACTGCGGCTCCAGCGCTCCCGGCCCGGCGACACCGGCGCCCCGGCACGCCGCCCCACCCGAACCCACGGCACCGTCGTGATGACCGGAGGCACCGGCGCGCTCGGCACCGTCCTGGCCCGCCATCTCGCGCAGCGGCACGGCGTCGGCCGACTACTGCTGCTCAACCGCTCCGGCCCCGACGCACCCGCCGCCCGCCGGCTCGTCGCCGAACTCACCGAACTCGGCGCCCACACCGAGGTGGTGGCGTGCGACGTGGCCGACACCGACGCGCTCGCCCGGGTGCTGAACGAAGTACCCGCGGAACACCCCGTCACCATGATCATCCACGCGGCAGGCGTCACCGACGACGGCGCCGTCGGCACCATGACCCCCCGGCGCCTCGACCGCGTGATGCGCCCCAAGGTCGACGCCGCTCTCGCCCTGCACCGGGCGAGCCGGTCGCTCCCCGACTGCGAACTCATCCTCTTCTCCTCGGTCAGCGGCATCGTCGGCGGAGCCGGCCAGGCCAACTACGCCGCCGCCAACACCTTCGTCGACGCCCTGGCACAGCACCGCCGGGCCGCCGGACTGCATGCCGTCTCGCTCGCCTGGGGCCTGTGGGACGAAGCCGGCATGGGCGAACGGCTCAACGCCGCCGACCTGAAGCGGATGGAACGGGCCGGCATCTCGGCGCTCCGAGTGTCCGACGGGCTCGCCCTGTTCGACGCCGCCCTCGCCCGCGACGACGCCGTACTCGTGCCCATCCAGCTGTACGAGCCGGCCCTGCGCGACCACTCCCCGCAGATTCCGGACGTGCTGCGCGACCTGTGCCCGCCGAGGCAGGAGGACCGGACCCGCCCCACCCGGCGGCCGGACCACGTCGACCCCGCCGAGCTGCGCCGCTCCGTAGCAGAACTGCCCGACGCCGACCGCACCGGCGCCGTCGTGCAGCTCATCCGCACCGAGGTCGCCGGGGTGCTCGCCCTCCCGGGGCCGGAGGCCGTCCAGGCCGAGGCCGAGTTCTCCGCCATCGGGTTCGACTCGCTGACCACCGTGGACCTCAACCGCCGACTGGCCGCCCTCACCGGCCTGCGGCTGCCGGCCACGCTCCTGTTCGACTACCGGACACCGGCCGACCTGGCCGCCCACCTGCTGCGCCTGATGAGTCAGGACTGAGCGCTCCGGCCCACGGAGCAGACGGAGGACCCCATGCGCGTAATCGTCATCGGCGGCGGTGTCATCGGACTGGCGGTCGGCTGGCGCTGTGCGCAGCGCGGCACCGACGTGACCGTCATCGACCCGGAACCGGGCGGCAAGGCGTCCGGCGTCGCCGCCGGACTGCTGCCGCCGTCCGGCGACATGTTGCTGGGCCGGCCCGAGTTCGCCCGCCTGGTCCTGCACTCCCGGGCCCTCTACCCTGCGTTCGCCGCCGAGGTCGCCCAGGCCGCCGGCACGTCCGTCGGCTTCCTGCGCAACGGCATCCTCGACGTCGCCTACGACGCGCAGGCCGCCCAGGGCCTCGAACGGCTGCGCCAGATGGCCGACGACTTCGGGATCGACTACCGGATGCTGTCACCGGAGGACTGCCGCCGGCTCGAACCCCGCCTCGCCCCCGAGGCGTACGTCGGCATGCTGTCACCCGCCGACGGTTCGATCGACCCCCGCATGCTCACCCGCGGCCTCCTCGTGGCGCTGCACAACGCCGGCGGACGGGTCGTGCGGGAACGGGCCGAGCAGGTGATGCTCGACGACGCCACCCCCGCGGTCCGGCTCAGCGGCGGCGAGGTCCTGCGCGGCGACCGGCTGGTCCTCGCCGCCGGACCCTGGACCCATCTGCTGCCGGGCCTGCCCGCGGGCCTGGTCCCCGAGATCAGGCCCTACAAGGGTCACGTCGTACGGCTGCACGGCGAGGCCGTTGTCGGCCACACAGTCCGCGGGAGCTACGGCGACCGCTCTGTGTACATCGCGCCACGGGCCGACGGCGAATTGGCCATCGGCGCCACCTATGAGGACGCCGGATACGACGAGCAGGTGCTCGCGGACGGCGTCGCCGACCTGCTCGAGCGGGTGCGGCGGATCGTGCCCTCCACGGCGCGGCTGCGCTTCGTCGGCGCCGCCGCCGGGCTGCGGCCGGGATCACCGGACGGCCTGCCGATTCTCGGCGTGACGGCCCGGGAGGACGTGCTGCTGGCCACCGGGCACTACCGGGTCGGTATTCAGCTGACACCGGCCACCGCCGAGGCGATGGCGGAGGCCGTCGTGACGGGTGAACTGCCTCAGATCGCACGCCCGTTCGGCGCAGCCAGGTTCGCCGCCACGCCGGCCTGACCCTCCACCTTCCGGCCCGGGTCCTCATGGGCCCGGGCCTTTCTCTGCCCCGGCCGGGGTCTTGCCGTGTCCGGGCCGGGGTCTACCTCTGCCCCTGTCGGGGTCTTGCCGTGTCCGGGCCGGGCTTTGCCTGTCCGGACCCCGCCGGGCCGGGGCTTTGCCTGTCCGGGCCTGGGGTCTTGCCGTGTCCGGGCCCCGGCCGGTTCGGGTGCCGGCACAGCCGTGAGGCATCTGCCCGAGAAGGACGACCCGCTCCGCCTGCGTCCCACCGTGTCCCGCTCGCACGAACGCGCGCGTTCCCCTGGCCGACGCTTCACGTCGGCCAGGGGAACGCGCGCGGTTTCAGACGCCGGCGAGGGTGCCGGTGGCGTTCCGGGTCCAGGCCTGCTCGTCCGCGTCCCGGCTGTAGATGGTGATCGGCCGGCGGCCGGACTCGTCGACCGGGCCGGCCAGGAGGTGCAGCACCTTCTCCCGATCGGCCGACAGGGCCACCGGAACCTGGAACAGCAGCTCCTCGACCTCCTCGCAGCCTGTCCTTCGGCCCGCGTGGAGGGCGAGTTCGAGGAGTGCGGTGCCGGGGAGGAGGGTGGTGCCGGCGATGGTGTGGTCGTTGAGCCAGGGGTGCGCGGCAGTGGTGAGGGTGGTGGTGAGGAGGTGGGTGCCGTCGGGGAGTTCGGTGGAGGTGGCGAGGAGTGGGTGGTCGGTGGCGGCGAAACCGAGGTGGTGGGCTTCGGTGCGGGGTTCGGGGGTGAGCCAGTAGTGGTTGCGGGTGAAGGGGTAGGTGGGCAGGTCTGCGGTGGGTGTGGGGGTGGTGGGCCAGGTGAGTCCGGTGGGGGTGGTGGTGTGGAGGGTGGCGAGGGCGGTGGTGAAGGTTTCGGTCTGGTCGGTGCGGGGGTTCTGGGTGGGGATGACGGTGATGGTTTCGCGGGTGCCGTTTTCGGTGTCGCCGTCGTTGTCGTTAAGTGTGTTGAGGGTGGTTTGGGTGAGGTGGGTGAGGGTGGTGTCG
>NZ_JBSFUK010000067.1:0-8253 GCF_053591755.1 Streptomyces sp. NPDC002926 | reverse complement strand
CGGCCCCCGACCCCGGCCAGCACCTCGGCGACCTCGGCTTCCGACGCCTCCAACGACACCATCACCCCGCCCGGCTCACAGCCCTGCATCAGCCGCCCCCGCGCAGCCACCAACCGCGCCGCATCCACCAGACCCAGCACACCCGCCACATGCGCGGCAACCAGCTCACCCACCGAATGCCCCGCAACCGCCTCCGGCTCCACACCGAACGACTGCCACAACCGGAACAACGCCACCTCGAACGCAAACAACGCAGGCTGCGCAAACTCCGTCTGATGAACCAGCGCAGCAGCATCGCTGTCCGCATCCGCGAAAACCACCCCGGTCAACGGCATCCGCAAGTGCGGCTCCAGGGCGACACACACCTCGTCGAAAACCTGCCGGAACACCGGGAACGACCGATACAGCTCACGCCCCATACCGATCCGCTGACTGCCCTGCCCGGTGAACAACACCGCCAGCCCACCCCCGGCCGACGCCACGCCTTCGACCACACCCGCATGCGGCACACCCCCAGCAACCGCCCGCAGCCCCTCCACCGCCTCGTCGGCGGACGCGGCGACGGCCACGGCCCGCTGTTCGAGGTGGGAGCGGTGGTTGGCGGCGGTGTAGGCGACATCGCGCAGCTTGGCGACGGAGGCGCCCTGCAGGTATTCGGCGAGCCGGGCCGCGTTGTCGGCGCGGGCCGCGGCGGTCCTGCCCGACACGGTGAGGACCACCGGCGCGGTGGAGGCGCTGCGCTGCGGGCGTCCGGTCACGGCGCCCCAGTCGAGGTCGAAGCCGTCGCACCACAGGCGTGTGGCGACGTCTTCGAGCGCCTGGCGGGCCGGGCGGCCCCGGTGTCCGGTGCCGAGAACCATGGAGCGGTCGTCGTGGTGTGCCATCAGGGTGCGCCGGACGGAGTGCTTCAAGACGGGGTGCGGGGCGATCTCCACGATCCGCAGGTCACGTTCGCGGGTGAGTTCGGTGACGGCCTCGACCACCTGGAAGGGCTCGCACATGTTGCGTACCCAGTAGGAGGCGTCGAGGGACATGCCGTCGATGAAGCCGCCGGTGACGGTGGACCACATCGACACCGCGGCGGGGCGCGTGCGTACGGTGCCCAGGCGGCGCGCGAGTTCAGGGCCGAGGGAGGCTATCTGCGGGCTGTGTGCCGGGTAGTCGATGTTGACTCGCTGGGTGGGGACGTTCCGCTCGGCGAGCGTCCGCTGCAGGGAGTCGACGGCGGCGGCCGGGGCGGACAGGCAGACCTGACCGGGTGACAGGTGCCCGGCGACGGACACCTCGCCGCCGGTCTCGGCGGCGAGGCGCTCCGCCTCGTCCAGGGGGAGTTCGGCGACCAGGAGGGTGCCGTGTCCCGAGGCGCGTTCCGCGCACAGCTGCGACCAGAGGGTGATGACCCGGGCGCCTTCGTCCAGCGGGAGTGCCCCGGCGGCGACGGCTCCGGCCACTTCTCCGACGCTCTGTCCTACGACGACGGTGGGCTCGAGGCCCCAGGCCTGCAGGGTCCGGGCGTAGGCGACCTGGAGGGAGAAGAGCAGGGGCTGGATGACGTCGGTGGCGTCGAGGCGGGAGCTGTCGGCGTCGGCGAGCAGTTCCTCGGTCACGGACCAGCCGGCGACCGCGCGTACGGCTCGGTCGCACTCCTCCAGGGCAGCCCGGAAGGCGGGCTCGGCGAGCAGGTCGCGGCCCATGCCGAGCCACTGTCCGCCGTGTCCCGAGAAGAGGAAGGCGAGTTCGGGGCGTGCCGCGCCGGACGGGCGCGGTGTGTGGGCGTCGATACGGGCCTGCAGGGCGTCGGCGAGACCGTGGTGGTCGGTGACCGCGGCGACGACGCGCTGCTCGCCGGTGCCGGCCGCCAGGAGTTCTGGTGCGTACCAGGCGCGGCCGGTCCTGGCCCGTTCGGCGAGGGTGGCCGCGGTCTCGCGCAGCTCTTCCTCGCTGTCGGCGGCCAGCGGTACGAGCAGCCGTCTGCGGTAGGGGGCCTCTTCGAGTGCGACGTGGGCGTTGGTGCCGCCGAACCCGAAGCCGCTGACGCCCGCGTACCGGCGCTTGTCGCCCGGCCATCCCTGGCGGGCGACGACGACCTCGAGCCGGTTGGCATCGAAATCGATGTGCGGGCTGGGGGTGTCGAAGTGCAGGCTGGCGGGGAGTTCGCCGTGGTGCAGGGCGAGTGCGGTCTTCATCAGGCCCAGGACGCCGGCAGCGGGCTCCAGGTGGCCGAAGTTGGTCTTGGCGGAGCCGATCCGCAGGGCCTCCTGGCGGCCCTCGGCAAAGACGCTGCCCAGTGCCCCGGCCTCTATGGGGTCGCCGAGCGGGGTACCGGTGCCGTGCGCCTCGACGTACGAGACGTCCTTGGGGTCGATACCGGCGTTCTGCCATGCCTGGCGCAGCACCTCGATCTGCGCCTGCGGGTTGGGGGCGGTCAGCCCGTTGGAGGCGCCGTCGTTGTTGACGGCGCTGCCCCGGATCACGGCGTAGATGCGGTCGCCCGCGGCGAGCGCGTCGGACAGGCGGCGCAGGACGATGATGCCGCAGCCCTCGCCGCGTACGTAGCCGGCGGCGTCGGCGTCGAAGGCGCGGCACTGCCCGTCGGGGTTCATGCCGCCGAACTTGGTCATGGCGACGGTGGTGTTGGGGTGCAGCAGGACATTGACACCGCCCGCCAGGGCGAGGTCGGACTCGCCGCTGCGCAGGCTCTGGACGGCGAGGTGTGTCGCGGTCAGCGAGGAGCTGCACGCGGTGGCGACGGCCAGGGCGGGGCCGTGCAGCCCGAGGGTGTACGCGATCCGCGCCGCGATGATCGAGTTGTCCCACCCGACCGCCGAGTGGGTCCCGATGGCTGCCGGGTCTGCGCCTGTGGCCAGGTGGTACTCCTGCGCCATGGTGCCGAGGAAGACACCGGTACGGGAGCCCGCGAGGTCGCCGTGGACGATCCGGGCGTCCTCGACGGCGGCCCAGGTGCTCTCCAGCGCCATCCGTTGCTGCGGGTCCATCTGCCGGGCCTCGGCGGGCGAGATGCTGAACAGCCCGGCGTCGAAGTCGGCCACGTTGTCGAGGAAGCCTCCCCAGCGGGTGTTCATCATGCCGGTCGCGCGGGGGTCGGGGTCGAGCCACTCCTGGGCGTTCCAGCGGTCGCGGGGGACCTCCCGTACGGCGTCCAGGCCGTTGAGCAGGCCCTGCCACAGGGCGTCGGGGGTCTCGACGCCGCCAGGCAGCCGGCAGCCGAGGCCGATGATGGCGACGGGCTCGGCCGCCTGCGCCGTGCCCGGCCGGGCAGGCGCGGGGTGGGCCGCGGCGGAAGAGGTGTCGCCTGCGAGGTGGGCGGAGAGTGCGGCCACGGTCGGGTACTGCCAGACGACCCAGCTGGGTACGGGCCGCCCCAGGGTCTGGGACAGGATGACGACCAGTTTCATCAGCCGTGCGGAGTCAAGTCCGATCTCACGCAGCGGCCGGTCGAGGGCCACCGACTCCGGGCGTGTGTCCAGTAGTTCGGCGAGGACGGCGCGCACAAGTCCGGCGATGTCGTCGGCCGTCGTCGCAGCGGAACCTGCGTCGCTGTTCACCTGGGCAAAGTTCATCGGCTCTTCCTTGATGCTCGTCGGACCGGACTTCCGGCAGCGATGAAAAACAAGAGTTCGAACGAGACCGGCCACGTCACGGTGGCGGCTTGTGCCCACGTGACGTGGCCGGTTGTGCCGGGGCTGCGTGCCGGATCGGGCCGGCGGCATCAGCCGGAACGCGGGGTATGAGACAGCGTTCATCATGGTTCCGGTCGCTCGAGCGTGGCTCGAACAGCGTGGCCGGAACTCAGAGGTGCACGTTTGTGCCGGTCAGGCCGCGGCTTCCTGCTCGCGGGCGGCCTCGCGCCTGGCGGCTCGCTGCGCGGCCAGCCGGACACGTACCTCGTCGAAGGTGGGGAGCTCGCGCGAGGTGCTCACCCAGCGGATCCCCTCCCATTCGAACGCGATGTCCCTCATACGCCGCACGGCGTTCCGGTGCCCCTCGGAGGAGAGGAATCCGTTGAGCGCCTCCTCGTCCGTCCAGATCGACAGCGCGCGCCCGCTGTGCCAGTTCTGCTCCGACACGGCGAAGACGGCGCCCAGCAGCCCCGGACGCTTCCAGAGATCCTCGAGGAGAACCTCGTTGATCGCGGCGGCCACCGGCTCGCCCTCCGGCTTCGGCCAGCCGTTGGACTCGGCGACGATGTAGGTGTCGGGCAGCGGCCCGGCCAGTCCGCCCGTCTCCGGGTCTATCGCCGGACCCAGCCAGCCGAGCACGACGTTCAGGTCGGACTCGTCACCGGAGGCGTACTCCTCCAGCGTGGTGGGCCGCACGCGCTCCGGCGCGGTCTCCTGGATCACGTCCTGCTGTACCGCTTCTTCCTGGGTCGCTTGTTCCTGAATCACTTCGGTCATGTCACTTCGCCTTTCGTCGGACAGGGAGTCGCACGTATTCGAGGATCAGCATCCGCAGCACCATCTGCCGCGGCTCGCCGTGCAGTTCGAGCGTCGGCAGGACCGGCAACAGGGCACGGAACATGGCCTTGAGTTCCTCGCGGGCCAGGGAGGCGCCGATGCAGCGGTGGGCGCCGTTGCCGCCGAACGCGATGTGCCGGTTCGGCTTGCGGGTGATGTCGAAGGTGTACGGGTCATCGAAGACGGCCTCGTCACGGTTGGCCGCCGGGAAGAACAGGGCGACCGACTCCCCCTTGCGGATCTTCTGCCCGCGGATCTCGGTGTCCTTGACGCAGGTGCGTACGAGGGTGATGGCGATCGACGTGTAGCGGATGATCTCGTCGACCGCGCTGTCGAGGAGCGTGGGGTCGTCGATCAGCTTCTGCAACTGGTCGGGGTGTTTCAGCAGGGCCTCGATGCCGCCGGTGATGGCGTTACGGGTCGTGCCGTTGCCCGCCTGGACCAGGTTGAAGAGCTGGTACGACATGTCGTGGAACTCGAGCGGCTTGTCCTGGACCGTGGCTCTGACCAGCCGGCTGAGTACGTCGGTGCCCTCGCCGCCGCCCTCGGCCATGCGCGCGCGGACCAACTCTGAGAAGTACTGGTCCAGGTGGCCCATGGCGCGCATGAAGCGCTGCATTGCCTCCTCGCCGTTCTCGTCCGCGTAGTCCTTGTGGAAGGCGGAGGCGGTGTCCTTGTGCGAGGCGAACAGCTCGTCCCAGTCTTCCTCGGGCACACCGAGCAGCTCGAAGATGGCGGCCAGCGGGAGGCGGCCGGCCAGCCCGTGCGCCACGTCCGCCGTGCCGTTCTCGTCCAGGAGCTTCACGAACTCCTCGACGTACCGGGTGGAGAGCTCGAAGAAGCGCTCCTGCCTGGCCGCCGTGGCCTTGGGCGTGAAGCACGGGTACATGGCCTGCCGGACCTGGTTGTGCACCGGAGCGTCCATGAGCCCGAGCCCGGCAGGATGGTCGGGTGCGTGACCGTAGAGAGCGGAGCGGCGCTCACGCTCCATCTCCCACGGCTCGATCTCGTCGGGGGTCTCCACACCGATGCGCTGCTGGTGGGAGAAGCATTCCGTGTTGCGCGAGACAAAACTGATGTCCTCGTGCCGGGTCACCAGCCAGAACGGCTCGTACCCGGGCTGCTGGTACCAGTGGACCGGCGACTCCTTGCTGAGCCGGTCGAACTCCCCCCACGGAAACCCCGTGTCGTACAGATGATCACTGGTGACGTCGATCGTGGCGACTGAATTCATGACGGGCACGTCGTCCTTTACTTCGGGGTGTTCTCGTTGAGGAATCCGACAATCGTCCCGACCGTCTGCGCGCGCTTCTCGGCGGAGTCGAATCCCGCGTCGACAAGGCGCGCCGAAGGCGCCTGCGCGGCAATGCGCTCGGCCACGCCCTGGGGCTGCCGTCCGCCCTTTCCGGGGAGCACGAGCAGCGGCACCGGGAATTCACTCACGGTCTCCTCCGGTACGGAGAAGTACGGGGATCCGGCAGGGAAAAGGCCGTCGCGGAACCGCACAAGGAGCGTGATGTACTTCTCGCGCCGCAGCGCCAGGATCTCCTTGTGGAATTCGGTGTCGTCGCGCAGCCGCTGCGCGAACGGGCCGGCTGCCGGGTTGGTGGCGAAGTTCCCGTCCCGCGCGGCCGCCGCGAACACGGCGGCGAGCCCCTCGGTCTCCGCGTCGTCGAAGGACGCCGCGCGCGGCAGCCGCATCGCCTCGTCGAACAGTGAGAAGAAGTCCGCGAACGCGTTGGTTCCCTCCTCCCGGCCGACCGGCTCCTGGCACACCACCGAGCGGATGCGCTCGGGTGCCTCGGCCACCAGCCGCCAGGCGTGGGCGCAGCCGATCCCGGCGGCCACGACATGTGCCCGCTGCGCGCCGACCTCGTCGAGCACGGCCAGTTGGTCGGCTGCGGCCTGCTCGTACGAGAAGGGGGTGGCCGGCGCCTTGCTGCGTCCGCCGTGGCGCTGGTCCATGGCGATCACCTGAAAGTGCTCGGCCAGCTCCCGCACCGGGTGGTAGAAATTCTCGTCCCAGGCGTCGATCCGGCTGAGCGTGTCGCCGGGCGCCAGCAGCAGGACCGGCTCCCCCGAGCCGCTCACCTCGTAGTGGATATGTGCACCGTCCGGCCGCACAATGTCAGGCATTGTTCTCTCCTCGGTTCTTCGGAATGGCCTGCAGCAGTTCCGCGGCCATTGCCTCGTGGTTGTCGATAGGAGCCGCGTGGGTACCGGCGATGGTCCGGTGCACGAAGTCTCCGTGGGTGTATTCCTGCCAGCCCCGTACGGTCTCTTCCGGCAGTACGGGATCGTCGGAGGCGGCCACGGCATGAATGGGGAATCGGAGCGGATCCCTGGCGTCGGCTTCGAGAGACGCACGGTGATTCAGGCCCAGTACGGTGTCGTCACGCAGCGCCGCGCCGTATGCGGTGAGCAGTTCCTCGCTGGAGAGAATGCTGTCGGGAAGAATTCCCGCGAGCGCCGCCGCCAGGTCCGGGACGGACATCGTCTCCAGCGTGTCGGCCAGCTCCCCCATCCGCCGCATACCGGACGGCGGCGGGGTGCGGGGCGGCAGGCCGCAGGCCGGCACCAGTGTGAGCGGCGGGCAGTCGGCCCGGTCGGCGAGTGCGTGCGCGAGTTCCCAGGCCAGCCAGGAGCCCTGGCTGTGCCCGTACAGCACCGTGGGTACGGCGTCGAGGCCGGTGAGTTCGGCGACGATGCCGTCGATCACGGCGCACATGTCGGTCGCCGCAGGCTCGGCGAAGCGGTCCTCCCGGCCCGGCATCCGGACGCCCAGCAGCTCGACACCGTCGGGAAGGAACCGGATCAGCGGTACGTGGGCTGCGGTGGTCCCGCCGGCTCCTGCGACACAGACGATCCGCGCGGACGGCTGCCGAGCCGGTTTCAGGATGCGCAGCCAGCGCCCCGGTCCCGTGTCGTGGCCCGGGCCCTCCGTCGAACCGGGCAGGGCGGCGGCGATGATGGCGCGGCCGAGGCCCGCGCAGCCGGCGTCGCCCAGGATGACCTGGGCCGGCACCTGCTGTCCGGTGAGCCGGGCGATACGGCTGCGCAGGCCGACCGCCATCAGGGAGTCCATGCCGAGCTGCGGGAGCGGCTGGTCGTCCATGACACTGCCGACAGGCAGGCCGAGCACCGGCGCGACCTCGGACTTGATCAGATCGAGGACCAGGGCGAGCCGCTCCTGCTCGCCGAGTGACAGCAGCCGCGCGCGGAAGGAGGAGTCCTGCTGCGGTCCCTGGCCGGGCGGGTCGGCGGACTGTGCGGCCTGGCGCCCGAGCCACTCGGTCAGCAGGGGCATCAACTCGGCGACACCTGCCCGCAGATGCTCGGGCGCATCGAGGAGTTCGGCGACGCGGGCCGGCTCGCCCGTGTTCACGGCGTCCCAGAACGCCTGGCCCTGGGGGGTCGCGGGGCTGCCGCCGATGAGGGACGACGGCTTCCAGTGGTGTTCGCGCTGGAAGGCGTAGGTGGGCAGCGGGACGAGCCCGGTACCGGTAGTCGCGGGAAGGACCCGGTCCCAGTCGAGTTCGTGTCCGTGCGTGTGGAGCAGCCCCGCATTGTGCAGCAGCTGTTCCATGCCGCCCCGGTCCCGGGCGAGGGAACCGACAACAACACCACCACGGTCCGCGCCGGCATCGGTCAGCGGCATCGACAGCACCGGATGCGCGGAAATCTCGACGAACACCGTGTGCCCGTCATCCAGCAGACCCTCCAGCGCACGGTCGAACCGCACCGGCTCCCGCAGATTCCGGCACCAATACCCCCC
>NZ_JBSFUK010000066.1:0-8254 GCF_053591755.1 Streptomyces sp. NPDC002926 | reverse complement strand
GGTGGGGGAGTTGACCGCTGGTGTGGGGGTGGATGTGGCGGCGGTCAACGGCCCTACCGCGGTCGTGGTCTCCGGTGCTGTGCCGGAGCTGGAGACGGTCGCCGCCCGGGCCGGGGAGCGTGGGGTGCGGTGTAGTTGGTTGCCGGTGTCGCATGCGTTTCATTCGCGGTTGATGGAGCCGATGCTGGAGCCGTTCGCCGAGGTTGCTGCTTCTCTCACGTTCCGCGAGCCGTCGGTTCCTGTCGTGTCGAATGTGACCGGTGGGCTGGTGTCGGGGGAGTTGACGGATCCGGGGTACTGGGTGCGGCATGTGCGCGAGCCGGTGCGGTTCGCCGACGGTCTGGCCACGGTGCGCGGGTTGGGGGTGTCGCGGCTGGTGGAGGTGGGGCCGGAGGCGGTCCTGACCGCCCTGGCCCGCCAGAGCCTCGACGAGACCGACGTGACGTTCGCGCCGTTGATGCGCCGCCCCAAAGACGGCACCACGGCCCGGACCACGCTGCTCACCGCCGCCGCACACCTCCACGCCTCGGGTGTGCCGGTGGACTGGCACCTGCCCGCCCCCGCCCCGGGACGGTATCTGGACCTGCCCACCTACCCCTTCCAGCGCCGGCGTTACTGGTTGTCGGAGTCGTCATCGGCCGCCGCGGTCACCGCGGGTGTGGGTGGGGCGGGGTTGGGTGATGCGGGTCATGCGTTGCTGGCGGCGGTGGTGAGTACGGCTGATGGTGCGGCGACGGTGCTGTCGGGGCGTGTGGGTCTGGGGGGTCATCCGTGGCTGGCTGATCATGCGGTGGGTGGGGTGGTGATTGTTCCGGGTACGGCTTTCCTGGACATGGCGGTTCATGCGGCGGATCTGACGGGGTACGGCGAGGTGGCGGAGCTGGTGATCAGTGATCCGCTGGTGCTGCCCGGGCACGGTGGTGTGGATGTGCAGGTGCAGGTGGTCCGGGCGGGGGAGCAGGCCGAGGTTTCCATCCACTCCCGTCCCGGTCAGGACACCGACTGGACCACCCACGCCACCGGCACCCTCACCACACGCAGCACAAGCCCGGCAGTGGACGATCTTGGCAGCTGGCCGCCGGCGGAGGCCACGCCGATCGACGTTTCCGACAGTTACGCGGAGCTGCACGAGCTGGGACTCCAGTACGGTCCGGCGTTCCAGGGCCTGCGCGCGGCCTGGCGGCACGGCGACGACGTCTACGCAGAGATCGCGCTGCCCGAGGAAATCGACGTCTCGGGTCACACCGTTCACCCGGCCCTGCTGGACGCCGCTTTGCAGGCGGTGGCCCTGCTCGACAGCGGCGGTGGCGGGACGACCGTACGGCTGCCGTTCGCCTGGTCCGGTGTCTCCCTGCTGGCCGAACGGCCGACCCAGCTGCGCGTCAGGCTCACTCTCGATGGCCTCGCGGTGCGGTTGCAGGCGTGGGATCCAGCCGGACATCCGGTGATCTCTGTCGGGTCGCTTGCGCTGCGGGAGCTGTCCGCCGGGTCGCTGGACGCGCCGCCACCCACCGCCGACAACCTGTACGAGTTGGGCTGGATCCCGCGCGGGCCGCTCAAGCCGGTCAGCGATGCGGCAGCCGGCCGCCCGATGGTCGAGCTGGGCGCGATCCCCGCGGAGGGCGAGCTGCCGGAGTGCGTCGTGCTGCGGGCCGGCGGTGGGGAGCCCCGCGCGGCCGTGCACACTGCGCTGGCCGCGTTGCAGGAATGGCTCGCCGACCCGCGCTCGTCCGAGGCGACGCTCGTTGTCCTCACCCGAGGCGCGGTATCGGTCGCGGGCGAGGCCGTGTCGGATCTCGCCGCCGCGGCCGTCCGCGGACTGGTCCGCTCGGCACAGGCGGAGAACCCGGGCCGGATCGTCCTGATCGACGCGGACAGGGACACCGACGCCCCGACCGACGCCCTTCCGCTCGAGGCCCTGGCCGGGCTGGACGAGTCACAGCTGGCCATCCGCGAGGGCGAGGTGTTCGCCGCCCGCCTGCTCCGGGCGACGGTCCCTGCGACGACGTCGCCGGCCACCGACTTCGGCGGCGGCACCGTGCTCGTCACCGGCGCGACCGGCAACCTCGGACAGGTCTTCGCCCGCCACCTCGTCACCGAACGGGGTGTACGGCGGCTGCTGTTGGTCAGCCGCCGGGGCGCGGCCGCGCCGGGAATGCCGGACCTCGTCGAGGAACTCACCGGACTGGGCGCGGACGTTCAGGTGGCCGCCTGCGATGTCGCCGACCGTGCGGCGCTCGCCCAGGTGCTGGCCACGATCCCGGACGACGCCCCGCTCACTGCGGTAGTCCACTCCGCCGGTGTGCTCGACGACGGCGTGACCTCGTCACTGACGCCCGAGCGCGTCGACACGGTCTTCCGGCCCAAGGCCGACGCAGCGCTGAACCTGCACGAACTGACCCGTGACACGGACCTCTCGGCCTTCGTCCTCTTCTCCTCGGCGGCAGGGGTCCTCGGCGCACCCGGACAGGGCAACTACGCTGCGGCGAACGCGCTGCTCGACGCGCTCGCCTCGCACCGCCGGGCCGCAGGGCTGGCAGCTCAGTCGCTGGCCTGGGGCCTGTGGTCGCTCGACGGCGGCATGGCGGGCGAGCTCGGCGAGGCCGACCTCCAGCGTCTCCGGCGGGCAGGGATCGACCCGCTCCCCGAGAAGAAGGGCACCGAGCTCTTCGACCTTGCGGGCAGCTCCGACCGGGCCCTTCTCGTACCGATGCTGCTCGACACGTCCGCCTCCGGTGAGGGCGACGTACCGGACCTGCTGCGCAGTCTGATCCGGGTACCGGGCCGCCGTCAGGCCGCGGCCGGCGCCGACCGTGGTGCTGCCCTGCGCGACCGGCTGGCCGGTCTCGCCCCCGCCGAGCGGCTGGACCGGCTCTCCGATCTGGTGCGCGGGCATGCGGCAACGCTGCTCGGCTACGCCGGTGCCGAGGCGATCGACACGCAGCGTCCGTTCAGCGAGATGGGCTTCGACTCACTGGCCGCCGTCGAGTTCCGCAACGGGCTGGGTACGGCCACAGGGCTGCGGTTGCCGGCCACGCTGAGCTTCGACTACCCGACCACGGCGAGTCTGGCCGCCTTCCTGGCCGAGCAGCTCTTCCCCGACGCCGAGTCCGACGACTCCGCCGAACAGCACGTGCGGCTGGCCCTGCAGCGGATTCCCCTCACCAGGCTGCGCGATGCCGGGCTGCTCGACAGCCTGCTCCAACTCGCGGGCCACTCCGGCCCGTCCAGCGCCGCTCCGTCCAGCGATGCCGGGGACGTCGACGCCGACGTCGACACCATGGACGCGGACGCGCTGATCAGTCTGGCGCTCAATGGCGCCGACTTCGACGACATCGCCGAGGATGTGTGAGGCTCCGATGACCGGAACCGACGAGAAGCTCGTCACGGCGCTGCGTGCGTCCGTCAAGGAGACCGAGCGGCTCCGTGGGCAGCTGCGCAAAATCACGGCGGACAGCCGGGAGCCGATCGCGATCGTGTCGATGGCCTGCCGTTATCCGGGCGGGGTGTCGTCGCCGGAGGATCTGTGGCGGCTGGTCGCCGAGGGGCGCGACGGGGTGTCGCTGTTCCCGGCCGACCGTGGTTGGGACGTCGCCGGCATCTACGACCCGGAGCCCGGCGTCGAGGGCAAGTCCTACACGCGGGAGGGTGGCTTCCTGCACGAGGCGGACCAGTTCGACCCGGCCTTCTTCAACATCAGTCCCAGCGAGGCCCTGATCATGGACCCGCAGCAGCGTCTGTTGCTGGAGGCGTCCTGGGAGGCGTTCGAGCGGGCCGGTATTGATCCCGGGACGCTGAAGGGCAGCCGGACGGGTGTCTTCGCGGGCGTGATGTATCACGACTACCCGTACAACGCCGCGACCGGTGCCATCGCCTCCGGTCGGGTCTCCTACGTCTTCGGGCTGGAGGGGCCGGCGGTGACGGTGGATACGGCGTGTTCGTCGTCGTTGGTGGCGTTGCATCTGGCGGCGCAGGCGTTGCGTTCGGGGGAGTGCTCGCTGGCGTTGGCCGGTGGTGTGACGGTGATGTCGACGCCGGAGACGTTTGTGGAGTTCAGCCGGCAGCGTGGGTTGTCGGCGGATGGCCGGTGCAAGGCGTTCGCGGAGGGGGCGGACGGTACGGGTTGGGGTGAGGGTGTCGGCCTGTTGCTGGTGGAGCGGTTGTCGGATGCGCGGCGGTTGGGGCATCCGGTGCTGGCGGTGGTGCGGGGTAGTGCGGTCAATCAGGATGGTGCGTCGAATGGGCTGACGGCGCCGAATGGTCCGTCGCAGCAGCGGGTGATCCGGCAGGCACTGGCGAATGCGCAGGTCGGTGCGGACCAGGTCGACCTGGTGGAGGGCCATGGGACGGGTACTCGTCTGGGTGATCCGATTGAGGCGCAGGCGTTGTTGGCGACGTATGGGCGGGATCGTGCGGGTGAGCCGTTGTATCTGGGTTCGGTGAAGTCGAATCTGGGGCATACGCAGGCGGCTGCGGGTGTGGCGGGTGTGATCAAGTTGGTGGAGGCGATGCGGCATGGTGTGATGCCGGCGTCGTTGCATGTGGATGCGCCGTCGTCGCAGGTGGACTGGTCGGCGGGTGCGGTGTCGCTGTTGACGGAGGCCCGTACGTGGCCGGTGGTGGGGCGGCCGCGGCGGTCGGCGGTGTCGTCGTTCGGTATCAGCGGGACCAACGCCCACGTGATCCTCGAACAGGCCCCCGTGGTCGAGGACTTGCCCGCGCCCGAGGTGTCCGAGGACATGCCTGGTGCTGAGGATCAGCCCGTGCCCGCGACTGAGGATCTGCCCGGTGTTGCCGGGATTCCGGTGGTGGTGTCGGCGCGGTCGGCGGAGGCGTTGGTTCAGGCTGCGGGGCGGTTGGCGTCCTGGTGGGCTGGGCGTGCGGATGTGGGTGTGGGGGAGGTGGCCTCGGCGCTGGCTGGTGGGCGGGCGGGGCTGGAGCACCGGGCGGTGGTGATCGCGTCCAGCCGGGACGAGGCGATTGATGCCCTGTCGTCGTTCGCGTCCGATGGCACGGGTTCCGTGGTGTCCGCAGGTCCGGGTGCGGGTGTGGTGGTGGGGCGGGTGTTGTCGGGGCGTACGGGGTGGTTGTTTACGGGGCAGGGTTCGCAGTGGCTGGGTATGGGCCGTGAGTTGCATGGGTCGGATCCGGTGTTTGCGGCGGGGTTTGATGAGGCGTGTGCGGCGGTGGATGCCCATCTGGGGCGGCCTCTGCGGGAGGTGGTGTGGGGGGATGATCCGGCGGGGGTGGATGCCACGGTGTTCACTCAGGCGGGTCTGTTTGTGGTGCTGGCCGCTCTGGTGGGGGTGTTGCGGCATTGGGGTGTGGTGCCGGATGTGGTGGTGGGGCATTCGGTGGGGGAGGTTTCCGCGGCGTTTGCTGCGGGGGTGTTGAGTCTGGAGGATGCGGCGCGGTTGGTGGTGGCGCGGGGGTCGTTGATGCAGGCGCTGCCGGCCGGTGGCGGGATGCTCGCCCTGGCCGCGGATCCTCAAACGGTGGGGGAGTTGACCGCTGGTGTGGGGGTGGATGTGGCGGCGGTCAACGGCCCCGCTGCGGTCGTGGTCTCCGGTGCTGTGCCGGAGCTGGAGACGGTCGCTGCCCGGGCCGGGGAGCGTGGGGTTCGCAGTAGCTGGTTGCCGGTGTCGCATGCGTTTCATTCGCGGTTGATGGAGCCGATGCTGGAGCCGTTCGCCGAGGTCGCTGCCTCACTGGCCTATCGCGAGCCGTCGGTTTCTGTTGTGTCGAATGTGACGGGTGGGCTGGTGTCGGGGGAGTTGACGGATCCGGGGTACTGGGTGCGGCATGTGCGGGAGCCGGTGCGGTTCGCGGACGGTCTGGCCACGGTGCGCGGGTTGGGGGTGTCGCGGCTGGTGGAGGTGGGGCCGGAGGCGGTCCTGACCGCCCTGGCCCGCCAGAGCCTGGACGAGACCGACACGGTCACGTTCGCGCCGTTGATGCGCCGCCCCAAAGACGGCACCACGGCCCGGACCACGCTGCTCACCGCCGCCGCACACCTCAACACCTCCGGCCTGCTCATCGACTGGCACCTCCCCGCCCCCACCCCCGCACGCCATCTGGACCTGCCCACCTACCCCTTCCAGCGCCGCCGCTACTGGCAGGACTCGGTGGTGGCGGGGAGCGATCCGCGTCATGTGGGGCAGTCCGCGACCGGGCATCCGCTGCTGGGTGCGGCTGTCACCATTGCCGACACCGGTGGTGTGGTCCTCACCGGGCGGCTGTCCCCGGACAGCCAGCCCTGGCTCGCCGACCACGACATCAACGGCGTCGTGGTCGTGCCGGCATCGGTGCTCGTGGACTTTGCCCTACGGGCCGGCGAGGAAGTCGACTGCACCACCGTCGAGGAGCTGAACCTCACCTCGGCGCTCGTCCTCTCCCGCTCCGACGGCGTACCGGTACAGATCAGCGTCGGTGCGGCCGACGACACCGGCCGGCGTGGCATCAGTATTCATGTCCGCCCCGGCGACGCGGCTGAGTGGGTGCGCTGCGCCTCCGGGACGTTGAGCCCCAGCCGTGCGACCGCTGCGCCGTCGCCGTCGTCGTGGCTCCCGACGGGAGCCGTCCCGCTCGACCTCGACGCCATGTACGAGGCGCTGGCCCGTCGCGGGCACCAGCACGGGCCGGCATTCCGTACCGTGCAGGCTGCCTGGCGCGAGGGAGCCGACCTCTACGCCGAACTCGCGCTGCCCGAGACGGCCGACAGCGGCTCCGCCGCCTCCGCCTTCGTCCTCCATCCTGCGCTGCTGGACGGTGTCTGCCAGCTCATCGCGGCCGAGATCGGAGGCTCGGCCGACGCCCCGATGCTGGCTGCGTCCTGGCGGGGCGTCTCGGTCGAGCCCGGCGGCGGGAGGAAGCTGCGAGCGCTGTTCAGCGGTGGCCGGCTGTCGCTGCAGGACGAGCGGGGCGCCGCCGTCGGCACGGTCGAATCCCTGGTGTTGCGCCCGATGAACCGTGCCGAGCTGGCCGTCGCAGAGACCGCCGTGGACGCGCTGTTCCGGCTGCGCTGGGTGGAGGCGCCGCTGCCCGAGACCGAGGTGACCGGCACAGTGGCGGTCGTCGTCGGACTCGCGGACGTGGCCACCGCTGAGGGCGAGGTCGTGGCCTGCCTCTGCCCGACCCCTGGAACGGCCGACGCGGAGACGGCCCGCTCGTTGACCGCCGAGGTGCTCGCCGTCCTGCGGGCGTGGACGGTCGATCCTGCCAGGGACGGCAGCACTCTGGTGATCGCCACGGTCGGCGGCGATGATGCGGGCGCCCCGGCACCCGCCGCCTCCGCCGTCGCCGGCCTGGTGCGTGCTGCGCAGGCGGAGCACCCGGGGCGCTTCGTCCTGGTCGAGGTGGGCGACGACGCGACGTCCCTCGACAACCGAAGCTGGTGGGCCGTGGCCACCGCCCGCGAGCCGGAGTGGCGGCGGCAGGACGGTGTCTGGCACGTGGCCCGGCTGGAACGCCGACCCCGGGCCGAGGAAGGCCCGGACTGGGGCGACGGCACGGTCCTGATCACCGGAGGCACCGTAGGCCTGGGCGCGCTGGTCGCACGCCGCCTGGTGGCCGAGCACGGAGTGCGGAAGCTGGTCCTTGCCTCGCGGCGCGGCGAGGCGGCGCCGGGCGCGGCGGAGCTCGTCGCGGAGCTGCGCGGCGCGGGCGCCGATGCCCGGGCCGTGGCCTGCGACGTCACCGACCGGGCGTCTCTTGCCGACCTGCTTGCGAGCGTCGGCGACCTGACCGGCGTCGTCCATGCCGCCGGTGTACTGCACGACGCCGTGCTGACCGAGCAGACCGAGGATCACCTCGACGAGGTGTGGGCGCCGAAGGCCGCCGCGGCCTGGTGGCTGCACGAACTCACGCAGGATCTGCCTCTGCGGGCGTTCGTGCTGTTCTCCTCGGTTGCAGGGGTGCTCGGCTCGGCCGGTCAGGCGAACTACGCCGCCGCCAACGGCTTCCTCGACGGACTGGCCGCACGCCGCCGTCAGCAGGATCTGCCCGCGGTCTCGATCGCGTTCGGGCTGTGGCAGGACGCAGGCATGGGTACGACCCTCGACGAGACGGAACTGGCGCGGAGCCTGAGCGTCGGCCTGCCCGCTCTCAGCACCGAACAGGGCCTCGCGCTGTTCGACGCTGCGGTCGCCGGGGAGGAGGCGTCGGTCGTCGCGACCCCGCTGCTGCCCGCCGTGGTCGACCACGCGGGCCAGCGGGCCCCGATGCTGGCCGGCCTGTTCCGCGCCGCGACGGCGCG
>NZ_JBSFUK010000065.1:0-8921 GCF_053591755.1 Streptomyces sp. NPDC002926 | reverse complement strand
CCACGCAGCCAGCGGCGCGCGCGCCGGGCCGCGCGGGCCGCCGCGGCGTCGGGGCAGCGGCTCAGCGCCAGGCAGGCCAGCGCCGTCTCGGCGATCGCCGGCCGCCGTGCTGGGGGCGTCTCGGTCACAGGAACCGTCCTCGGGTGGCTCGGAACAGGCAGTCC
Organism: Streptomyces sp. NPDC002926; assembly: GCF_053591755.1. Classification (NCBI taxonomy): domain Bacteria; kingdom Bacillati; phylum Actinomycetota; class Actinomycetes; order Kitasatosporales; family Streptomycetaceae; genus Streptomyces; species Streptomyces sp. NPDC002926. The sequence goes on along the minus strand of NZ_JBSFUK010000065.1, from coordinate 8,757 downwards.
GTACGTCGTGTCAGTCCGTACGTCGTGTCAGTACGCGCACCACCGGGCCCGGGTTCAGCCGCAGCGTCCCATGAGCACATCAGACTCCCCGTCGGCGCCTGAGGAAGACCTGGCAGAGGGCCCCGCGCGACAGCGGCGGCCGAACCCGGGCGCCATACGGCTGCCCGGCCGCGCTTCCGGGCTCAGTGGGAAGGGTCTCGCCCGATGAACCCGAGCAGACGGTCCTGCAGCGAGGCGTCCTCGGGCACCTTCACCTCCGGTCCGAACACCTCGATCCCCGGACCGAAGGCGCCCGGTGTCCGGTACTTCCGCATCAGCTCGGCGGGGATGGCTGTGGTGCTCGCCCACAGCCGCGCCACATCGTCGGCCGGGATCGTCTCGTCCTGTCCGGTGGCCCGGGCGAGGTCCCACCCATGAAGTACGAGATCGTCGCTGACGACCAGGTCGATGTGTCGTTCGACCGACATGGGCCCGGTGGGCGTGTCGCAGTCGGCGCCGGCGAGCGCGGGATCGTCGAGCACGGTCTCCACATCGGCACGTGCGGCCCGGAAGGCGCCCAGGGGATCGTCCTTCACCGAAGGCGCCGGACTGGGAGCGCGGTCCACGGGGCGCAGCATGACCTGGTGCATGGTGACGATGTGGTCCACCACGTCGCGGGCGTTCCACGCCGCGCAAGGAGACTGGTCGGCCCACTGCTCGGGCCGTACCGCCGCAATCCTGAGTTCGAAGGCATCGGCGTGTCTGCGGTAACGATCGGCGATCGCGTTCATGGCCCTGGTTCCTTCCGCATGCGGGGGGAGACTGACTGAGGAGACCGCGGTGGCCGCGGAAACTCATCGGTGTCGGTCGCCTCCGGGTGTCACGGTGGCCGCGACCCTGGTGCCGGATCGTCTCCGGCCGTGCACCGGTCCCGCCGCGGCTCCTCTCCGGCTGTGCACCGGTCCCAGGCCACCGACCCCGGAGGGCGGCGGGACATTCCCGTGGAGCTGTCCGCCACCTGGCGTATACGGGCCCGCTCGGCAGAGCGGCCGAGCGGGGCGACGAGTGCGGCGTCGAACGGCGACGAGCGGTCGAACGGCACGACACGTGGTGCCACGAACGGTGCGCGGTCGACTGCCCAAGGGCACGCATGCCCCTGGTTCTCAGCGGCCGGCGGCCGCCGACGAGGTGGGCCTGCTGTAGCCCGGGAGGCAGCGCGCGAGCGCGCGCAGCCCGTAGTACGAACGCGACTTGACCGTGCCGGCGGGTATGCCGAGTGCCTGCGCGGCCTCGTTGACGCTCAGCCCGTGGAAGTAGATCTGCACCAGCACGGCGCGGTGCTCGGGGCTGAGCGATCCGACCGCAGCCCTGACGTCGAGAGCGGCGACAGCGCTCTCCGTGACGTCCGCCGGGTCGGGCGTGGTGGCCAGTACGCCGTCGCCTATCTCGGTGGGACGGGCCATCCGGGACCGGCGGGCGTCGATCGCGAGGCGGCGCCCGACCGTGAAGAGCCAGGGCCGCATCGACTCGTACGGACCGTCGAACGCCTCAGGGTGCTGCCAGGCGCGTACGAGCGTCTCCTGCAGCAGATCCTCGGCGCGCTGCTGGTCCCCGTAGGTCAGTCCGAGCAGAAAGCTCAGCAGCGCGGGGCCGTGTTCACGCTGCAGCTGCGCCATGGCTCGATCGTCGGTCGTCGCGGTCGCCGTCGCCATTGCCAACACCCTTTCGCGCTGAGGTCGATGCCACGTGGCGTATACGAACGCATCAGGACGCGCAGGGACAGACGGCGCACAGTTGTCTTCGGCGAGCGGTCGCACGGAGCGACGAGTGGTGCGGTGAACGGTCCGCCGGAAGCAAACGGAGACAGTAGCTCCGCGGGCGTGCTCCCGCGCGTCCGATCATCCGCCCCGCCGGGGCAAGGTCTCACCATGGGCCGCCGGCGAGGGAGCCGGTCATGGGCCGGGCTACCGCGACGGCTCGTCCGCTACGGAACGACGGTCACCGGCCAGCGCCCCGCCTTCACCAGCCGGACCGCGACCGAACCGACGAACCGGTGGCCCGCCGACTCCGAAGCCCCGACCACCACGGCGTCCGCCTTCAGCTCGTCGGCCGCCGTGACAAGCCCGCTGTAAGGATCACCGTGGAAGGTGTGGAACTCCCAGCGGACCTCCCATATGCCCTTGACCCGCTCGGTGGCGGAGCGGATCTCGGCCACCAGCCCCTCGGCGATCTCGCCGGTCATGTCCCCGAGCGGGACCGGGACCCCGAGCGCCGCACCCGCCGGCATCACCGGCTGGACGTACACGATGGCGAGCAGGGCGTTCTGCCGTCGCGCGAGGCCGCCCGCATACGACGCCGCACGCAGTGACGAGTCGGATCCGTCGACACCGACGACGATGACCTTGGGGCCGTCGGTACCGCGTTCGAACTGGTGTGGCTGCTGCTCTGTCACACGAATGAGGCTATCCGTTCCCGACAGGCGGCCCGCCGGTGGTCTCCTTAGAGTGCGAAATATGACTGTCAGCGTGGAGGCTCCCACGTCCGCCCGCGGCGGCCGGCTCAGCAGGGTGCCGGGGGCGTTCGCGGTGTTCTTCGCCGCACTGGGCGTGTTCTGCGTCATCCTTTCGCTCATCCCTCCACTGCGGCGTCTGCTGAGTCCTGTCGCCCTGTTCCTGGACCGCGTCGCCGTCCCGGTCAGCGCCAACCTCGCCTACGCGGTCTTCCTTCTGTTGCTCGCGGCGGCCATCGGCGCCCGCAAGAAGGCCGCGTGGTGGCTGGTCGTCTGTTATCTGGTGCTGCTGCTGATCGCGGACGTACTGGTGGTGATCTTCGACGGGGACGTCTCCTGGATCCCCAACCTGGTGCTGTGCGTGATCGTCCTGGTGGTGCTGGTCATCGCGCGCCGCGAGTTCTACGCCCAGACCCGGCGCGGTGCGCTTCGCCGCGCGCTGCTCGTCCTGGTTCTCGGGCTCGCCGCCGGTGTACTCGTCGGCTGGGGTCTGGTCGAGCTCTTCCCCGGCTCGCTGCCGGAGGGGCAGCGGCTGTTGTGGGCCGCCAACCGGGTGCTCGGCGGACTGGTCTCCGGCGACCAGTTCGACGGTCGCCCGCCACGCCTGCTCTTCTTCCTCCTCGGACTGTTCGGCGCGATCGCCCTGCTCAGCGCGGCCAGCACACTGTTCCGCTCGCAGCGTCTGGAAGCCGCCCTGCACGGCGACGAGGAGCCCCGTATCCGCGCACTGCTCGGCGCGTACGGCTCCCATGACTCCCTCGGCTACTTCGCCACCCGCCGCGACAAGGCCGTCGTCTTCTCGCCCAGCGGCAGGGGCGCCGTCACCTACCGCGTCGAGGCCGGCGTGTGCCTGGCCAGTGGCGACCCGGTAGGCGACCGGGCGGCCTGGACCCCCGCCATCGAGGCCTGGCTGGCGGTGGCCAAACGCTATGCCTGGGCCCCCGCCGTCATGGGCGCGTCCGAGGAGGGCGCCAAAGTGTTCGCGCGCTCCGGGCTCGGCGCCATCCAGCTCGGTGACGAGGCGATCCTGAACGTCGCCCGGTTCGACCTGGACGGCCGCGACATGCGCGTCACCCGGCAGGCCGTGAACCGCGTCAAGCGGACCGGGGCGCGCACCGAGATCCGCCGTCACTCCGCCCTCACGGACGAGGAAATGCGGAAGATCGTGGAAAGGGCCGACGCCTGGCGGGACACCGAGACCGAACGCGGCTTCTCCATGGCGCTCGACCGCCTCGGCGACCCGGACGACGGCGACTGCCTCCTCGTCGAGGCCTTCGACAGCGACGGCGATCTGATGGCGCTGCTCTCCTTCGTGCCCTGGGGCAAGGACGGCATCTCGCTCGACCTGATGCGCCGTGACCGCACCGCCCCCAACGGTGTCATGGAGTTCATGGTCGCCGATCTCTGCGCCCACGCGCCCAAACTCGGCGTACGCCGTATCTCCCTCAACTTCGCCGTCTTCCGCTCGGCGTTCGAGGAGGGCGCCCGCATCGGTGCGGGCCCGGTCCTGAGGATGTGGCGCAAGCTGCTCCTCTTCTTCTCCAAGTGGTGGCAGCTGGAAGCCCTCTACCGGTCCAACGTCAAATATCAGCCCGAGTGGTATCCGCGCTTCCTCTGCTACGGCGACGCGGGCTCGCTCGCCCGGATCGGCCTCGCCTCCGGAATCGCCGAGGGCTTCGTCTCCGTACCGAGCCTGCGCAAGCTCTGGGGGAAGGGCAGAAGCCGGCCGGGCGTCGTCACTCCCGTCACCACCGAGGGCCTGCCGCCCATCGACTCGCTCGGCCTGGCGGGACCCGAGCCGGGCGCGCCGGCGGGGGAACAGCGGCTGCCGGAGCAGGTTCTCATCCGCCACCGCAAGCTGGAGCGGCTGCGCGCGGACGGCACCGACCCGTATCCCGTGGGCATCGCCGAGCGCACTGACACGCTCGCCGGGATCCGCGCCGCGTACCCCACGCCCGTCCCCGGCACCCGCACCGGCAGGCAGACCACCGTGGCAGGGCGCGTGATGGTCGTACGCGACCTCGGCGGCGTTGTCTTCGCCGTACTGCGCGACTGGTCGGGCGACCTTCAGCTCGCTTTCACCCGCGACGGCTCCGGCCCGGACGTCATCAGGGGATTCACCTCCGACGTCGACCTCGGCGATCACATCACCGCCACCGGCGAAATCGGCGCCAGCGACAAGGGCGAGCTCTCGGTCTTCGTGACCGAGTGGCAGCTGACGGGCAAATGCCTGCGCCCGCTGCCCGACAAACGGCGCGGACTCGCCGACCCCGAGGCACGGGTGCGCCGGCGCTATCTGGACCTGGTCGCCAGTCCCGCCGCCCGCGATGTCGTACGTCACCGCTCCACCGCCGTCCAGGCGCTGCGCCAGGGGCTACTGGAGCGCGGCTATCTCGAGGTCGAGACGCCGATGCTGCAGCAGATCCACGGCGGCGCGAACGCCCGTCCCTTCACCACCCACATCAACGCCTACGACCTCGACCTGTATCTGCGCATCGCCCCCGAGCTGTATCTCAAGCGGCTGTGCGTGGGCGGCCTGGAAAAAGTCTTCGAGATGGGCCGCACCTTCCGCAACGAAGGCGTCTCGTACAAGCACAACCCCGAGTTCACGATGCTGGAGGCCTATCAGGCCTTCGCCGACTACGACGTGATGCTCGAACTGACCCGTGAACTGATCCAGGGCGCGGCAACCGCCGCCTTCGGCTCCGCGATCGCGCACAAGGCGGGCCCGGACGGCAAGCTCGTCGAGCACGACATCTCGGGACACTGGCCGGTCAAGACGCTGTACGGGGCGGTGTCCGAAGCGCTCGGCGAGGAGGTCGACGCCGATACCGAAGAGACCGTGCTCAGAACACTCTGCGACCGGGCGGGCGTCCCGCACACCCCGGACGACACCCGCGGCGATGTGGTCCTCGAGATGTATGAGCGCCTCGTCGAGGAGCGGACCAAGTTGCCCACCTTCTACAAGGACTTCCCGACCGACGTCTCCCCGCTCACCCGCCAGCACCGCCGTGACCCACGCCTCGCCGAACGCTGGGACCTGGTCGCCTTCGGAACGGAACTGGGCACCGCCTACTCGGAGTTGACCGATCCGGTGGAGCAGCGCCGCAGACTCACCGCTCAGTCGCTGCTCGCCGCGGGCGGCGACCCGGAGGCCATGGAGCTCGACGAGGACTTCCTCGACGCGCTGGAGTACGCGATGCCGCCGACCGGTGGGCTCGGCATCGGGGTCGACCGGCTCGTCATGTTCCTCACCGGGCTGACCATCCGCGAGACATTGCCCTTCCCCCTGGTCCGCCGTAACTGAGCTCCGTCGCATGTCTCCTTCCGCTGCTCCCATCGGGTGGTTTCGCCTGCGAAACCGGTGTGGATGGGGCACCCCGAGTGGCAGTCGTGCGAGCAGTTGGTCATGAAAAAGGATCAGATGTCGCCGGGGCGCCGGTCGGTACTCCGTATCGCCGCCTGCCTCGGTGCGGCCGTCACGGCCGGGCTGCTCTGCACCGAGCGGACACAGCCCCCGGCGAAGACCGCACACCCGGCCGGCGGTTCCCGGGTCTCCGCGAGCCAGCCGGTCTACACCTCGTCCTACCGGCTGCAGCCCATGACCGCGTACACACCGCCGCGCTTCAGGCGGGCACTGCCACCGGTGCGACAGCGCCCCTTCCTCAGGATGTCGGAGGCGGGCCGCACCATGGTGCTCACCTTCGACGACGGGCCCAACCCCACATACACCCCCGCCATCCTGAGCACATTGCGCGAGCACGAGGTGCGGGCGATGTTCTTCGTTTGCGGCGAGCTGGCCAGGGACAACCGCGACCTGCTCCGGGAGATGGCCGACGACGGCCATGTCGTGGGCAACCATTCCTGGTCGCACCCGCTCATCACCAAGCTTCCGCCGTCCGAGATCCGCGACGAACTGGGCCGTACCAGCGAGGTCATCGAGCGGACGCTGGGCTGCGCGCCGCTGTGGTACCGGGCGCCGTACGGCGCCTGGAACAAGCTCTCCTTCGAGATCGGCTCGGAGCTCGGCATGGAGCCGCTGGCCTGGACCGTCGACTCCCTCGACTGGACGGAGCCGGGCACCGGATCGATCGTCCGCAACGTGCTGGACGGTGCGGGTCCCGGAGCCGTCGTCCTCTCGCACGACGCGGGCGGAGACCGCTCGCAGAGTGTCGCCGCGCTGCGCAGCTATCTGCCCGAGCTGCTGGCCGCCGGATACCGCATCACCGTCCCGCGCCGCTGAACCGGCGGTCGCGGCCGCCGGTCCTGCTTCAGAGGGTCTTCACCATGCGCGCGAAGACCACGACGTTCCCGCTGTACCCGCCGGCCTTCGAGTAGCCGCCGCCACAGGTGATCACACGCAGCTCCGGCTGCCCGGTGTCGCCGTACACCCTGGCGCCGGGGAACTGATCCTTGGGGAAGACCTCGACGCCGTACACCTCGAAGACCGCGGTCTTGCCGTCGAAGCGGTCCACCTCGATGTGATAGCCCTTCTGGATGGAGCCGAGACCGTAGAAGACGGCGGGTCCCGACAGGTTGTCGACGTGGCCGACGATGACCGCGGTGCCGCGCTGGCCGGGGGAGACCCCGTTCTGGTACCAGCCGGCGAGATTGGGGTCCTGCGGCGGCGGTGCGGCGATCCAGCCGTCCTGGTCGGCGCCCACATCAACGACCGGGGCGTCGACGTTGAGTGCCGGGATCTTCACCCGCGCGGCAGGGGCGTACGCCAGCGGCTCGACGGAGACAGGGATGAACGTCTCGCCGGCCGCGCGGCCGGCCAGCGCGGCCGCGGCGGCAGGCTGCGGCGGCCCGAGGGTGACGTCCGAGCCATTCTTTATCATGGCGATCCCGCTGAGCAGGGCGAGCGTCAGTACGCCCCAGGGTGAGCGCCTCCTCGACTTCCAGCCGCCGTACTGCTGGCCCATAGTTCTCCCTCCGTGGCATCTGTCATCACGCTAAGTGCGCTCGGCGCAACCTGCGAGGAGGGAGAGGCGAACGGGTGGTGGGCCTGCGGTGATGGCCCATCCGAGTAATCGGCGGATATTAATTCAGACGGTCTGTGACCTGCGGCTCCACCAGATCTTTCGGCGCGTCGTCGGCGTGTCGCCTCACCATGGTGGACCAGCGCCGAAATGCGGTGGCTGCGCGCCCCAGTGAGGGTTCGTCATGGAAGACGTACTCGTCGAATTTCCCGGAGCGCCCGCTTTGGGGCGTCTTCCGCTGGAGGTTCAACGATGCGTGCTTCACGCGCTCTCGCAGTGGCCGGCGCCACCTGCGTGGCCGTCGGGCTCTCTGCCCCGCTGGCCGCCGCGGGCGGCGACAGCCGGAACAACGATCCCATCAATGTCAATGTCAGCCCGCAGGCGATCCACCAGGGCGGCACCCTGACGATCACGGCCCGGGGTTGCAGCCGCGGTGGCACGGTCGCGTCCAACGCCTTCCCGCTGGGCAACCTCTCCGAGCAGCGCTCGGGCATCTCGACCGCCATCGTGCGGATCCACAACAGTGCGACGCCGGGTCAGTACAACATGGCGATCAGGTGCAACGGCAACCAGATCGGCCTGAACGGCAACCAGAACGACCGGGAGGGGAACAACAGCGGTCTTGGCAACAACAATGGCCGGGACGGGAACAACAGCGGTCTTGGCAACAACAACGGCCGGGACGGGAACAACAGCGGTCTTGGCAACAACAACGGCCGGGACGGGAACAACAGCGGTCTCGGGAACAACAACGGCCGGGACGGGAACAACAGCGGTCTTGGCAACAACAACGGCCGGGACGGGAACAACAACGGTCTTGGCAACAACAACGGCCGGGACGCGCACAACAACGGTCTCGGGAACAACAACGGCCGGAACTGCAACAACAACGGTCTCGGGAACAACAACGGCCGGGACTGCCGGGACGGGAACAACAACGGTCTCGGCAACAACAACGGCATCATCAACAACGGCGTCATCAACAACGGTCTCGCCAACAACGGCATCGGGAACGTCGCCGGGACGGTGGCGACCGCACAGTTCACCGTGCTGCCGGGCCGCGGCGCGCTCGGCGGTCTTGGCGGTTCGGTCGCTCCCAGCACCACCGAGATGGCGATCGGCGCCGGCCTGGTCGCCACGGCGGCAATCGGGGGCAGCCTGTTCATCGCCCGCCGCCGCCGTATGGCCAATGGAAAGCTCTGACCGGCCGAACCTCCCGGTCGGTCCTACGCCCGTCGCCCCGAGTCCTGGCCAGGACTCGGGGCGGCGGGCGGAACACGGGTTAAG
>NZ_JBSFUK010000064.1:0-9157 GCF_053591755.1 Streptomyces sp. NPDC002926 | reverse complement strand
GAGGAGTACCCGACCGACGTCTATGTGCTGCCCAAGCACCTGGACGAGAAGGTCGCCCGGCTGCACCTCGCCGCGCTCGGCGTGAAGCTGACGACACTCCGTCCCGAGCAGGCCTCCTACATCGGCGTCGACGTCGACGGCCCGTACAAGTCCGACCACTACCGCTACTGAGTCCACCCGCCACCACCTGAAACCGGCAAGAGGGCCGGCCGGTGTGTGTCGGTTGCATGGTGTCGTGCCATGCGCCCATAACGGCACACCGGGCCGAACGGGTCTTCAGCCGGGACGAGTTCCTGACCTCCGTCGAGGCGGAGGCCATTTCGTCCCCTCGTTGAGTTCATGCTCACCGGCGGGTGCCGGGCTTGGGCAGCGGACGGGGGCGGGGGACGGAGCGGGGCTTCTGCGGCTGGACGCCGCGACCGCCGTGACCGCCGTTGAACTGGGTGAACGTTCCGGTGCGGTGCTGGGAGGTGTGACGGGCTCGCATATTGACTCCTCGTGTCTGCTGCGATGTACTCTCTTGGAGTGCTTTGAATGTAGTACTTCACTTGAAGTGGTGTCAATGGACTTCGGAGATTTTTCATGAGGCAGAACCCAGCACGCCGTACCGCACTGCTCGACGCGGCCATCGAGGTCCTCGCCCGCGAGGGGTCACGCGGGCTGACGTTCCGCGCGATCGACGCCGAGGCCAAGGTGCCCGCCGGTACGTCGTCCAACTACTTCGCCAACCGTGCCGAGTTGCTGCGGCAGATCATGGACCGCACCCACGAGCGGCTGACGCCCGAGGCGACCGCTCTTGCCGACACCATGCAGGCAGGGCCCTCCACCGAGCTGGTGACGACCCTGATGCACCAGCTCGTCGACCGTATGCGCGCCGACCGCAGCAGCTACCTCGCCATGCTGGAGCTGCGCCTGGAGGCGACGCGCCGCCCCGAGATCCAGCGGGACCTGAACAAGGTCTTCAGCGCGGAGCTGGACTCCAACGTCCGCTTCCACATCGAGGCAGGCCTGCCCGGCGACCGGATCGCCGTGGTCCTGCTCTACCTCGCCACGCTCGGCCTGATCGTGGACGACCTCACCGTGCCCGAGACCCTCGCCCCGTACCCGTACGACGAGCTCATCGGCGAGATGGTGAAGCGCCTCGTGACTCCTCGCCCCGAGTGAGACACGCACCCGCACCGGCCGAGGACCACGCGTACGGGACGGGTACGTGCCCACTGTCCCGGCGGGACGACCGCGAGGCGCCCCGTCGTGACCGACGCGGGCGTCCGCACCCCCGGTGGCCACGGGGGAGCGCTGGAGCCGGGACGGACGGCGGCGGGCGCGTCGTACAGGTCGTACAGCACGTGCGGGGGCGGCGCCGACCGTCCCGGCCGGCTCAGGCTCCGGCGGGCGTCACCCATTCGACCAGCTGGATGACGACGCCGTTGGGGTCGGTGACCGCCTCGTCACGCCCCAGCGAGAAGAACCCGTCGGCGGCCATCCGCTCGACGAAGCCGAAATGGGTTCTGAGGAACGCACCGGACGCGGCGACGTCGTCGACGTTCGGCGACACGGTGGACGTGGTGTCGCTCAAAGGTGCTCCCTGACGGTGGGACCGGTGGCCGGATCTGTTCGGCCGGACACGGCTGACGCTTGCGGTTGTACCCCTGATGAGCACGCCGCTCCTGAGGTGTGAACCCGCTCTCCGCGAGCCGGGTTTCGGGTGGGTCGGAGGCAGATTCAAGCGGCTCTCCAGGCCGTTCGAGGAGTCTCAGCGCCATGAACGGTCGCGTCCGGCGGCAGCGCGGACCCGGCGGTGGCGCGGACAAGCCCGGCGCACGGGGCCGCGCGGCCGGTGCTCCGGCACCCGCTCTGCCATCAGGAGGACAACTGTGAGGAACAGCCGATGAGACGGGTCGTCATCACGGGTATCGGAGTCGTCGCCCCGGGCGGGGTGGGCACCAAGGAGTTCTGGGAGCTGCTGACCGCGGGCCGTACGGCCACCGGGCCCATCACCCTGTTCGACGCCTCCGGCTACCGGTCACGGATCGCCGCCGAGGCCGACTTCGACCCGGCAGCGCACGGATTCGGCACCGAGGAAGCCGGGCGTCTCGACCGGGCCGCCCAGTTCGCCCTCACCAGCGCCCGGGAGGCGCTCGCCGACAGCGGCGCGGCCGATGGGCTCGACCCGTTGCGCACCGGGGTGACCCTCGGCAGCGCGGTCGGCTGCACCACGGGGCTGGACAACGAGTACGCAGTCGTCAGCCGCCACGGCAGCGAATGGAACGTCGACCACACACTGGCCGTCAGGCATCTCTTCGACTACTTCGTGCCCAGTTCCATGGCGGCCGAGGTGGCCAGGGCCACCGGCGCCCAGGGTCCGGTCTCGCTGGTCTCCACCGGCTGCACATCGGGGCTGGACTCGATCGGGCACGCCGTCGAGCTCATCCGCGAGGGCAGCGCCGACGTGATGGTCGCCGGCGCCACCGAGGCGCCGATCTCGCCGATCTCGGTGGCCTGCTTCGACGCCATCAAGGCGACCAGCCCGCGCAACGACGACCCCGCGACCGCTTCCCGGCCCTTCGACCGCACCCGCAACGGCTTTGTGCTGGGCGAGGGTTCGGCCGTGCTGATCCTCGAGGAGGCCGAGCGGGCCCGGCGCCGCGGCGCCCAGGTGTACGCGGAGATCTCCGGCTTCGCCAGCCTCAGCAACGCCTACCACATGACCGGACTGCGGTCCGACGGCAAGGAGATGGCCGAGGCGATCCGGCTCGCCCTGGACGAGGCGCGGCTCGACCCCACTGCCGTCGACTACATCAACGCCCACGGCTCCGGCACCAAGCAGAACGACCGGCACGAGACCGCCGCCTTCAAGCGCAGCCTCGGCAGCCATGCCCACGAGGTGCCGGTCAGCTCCATCAAGTCGATGATCGGCCACTCGCTGGGGGCGATCGGTTCGCTCGAGCTGGCGGCCAGTGCGCTGGCCATCAAGTACGACACGGTGCCGCCGACGGCCAATCTGCACGAGCCCGACCCCGCCTGCGACTTGGACTACACCCCGATCACCGCCCGCGAGCAGCGCACCGACACGGTGCTCAGCGTGGGCAGCGGCTTCGGCGGCTTCCAGAGCGCTGTCGTTCTCACCAGCCCTCGTCTGAAGGAGGCAGCATGACCACGGCCACAGCCGCGCCGGGGGCCGCCCGTATGCCGGATACCGCGCGTCTTTCCTCCTCCCGTACGGCAAGAGCCGTGGTCACCGGCATCGGTGTGATGGCGCCCAACGGCCTGGGGACAGAGGCGTGGTGGGCCGCCGTGCTGCACGGCGAGAGCGGGATCCGTCCCGTCACCCGCTTCGACGCCACCGGCTATCCGGTACAGCTGGCGGGCGAGGTCCCCGGGTTCGTCGCCGAGGACCACGTCCCCGGCAGGCTGCTGCCGCAGACCGACCGGGTGACCCAGCTGTCGCTGGCCGCGGCCAAGGCGGCACTGGAGGACGCCGGGGCCGACGTGGACCAGCTGCCCGAGTACGGAGCCGGCGTGGTCACCGCCAGTTCCGCAGGCGGGTTCGAGTTCGGCCAGCGCGAGCTCCAGGCGCTGTGGAGCAAGGGCGGCCAGCACGTCAGCGCCTACCAGTCGTTCGCCTGGTTCTACGCCGTCAACACCGGCCAGATATCCATCCAGCACAATATGCGCGGCGCCAGCGGCGTCATCGTCTCCGAGCAGGCGGGCGGCCTCGACGCCACCGCCCAGGCCCGGCGGCAGATCCGCAGGGGCACCCCGCTCGTGATCACCGGCGGCGTCGACTCGGGCCTGTGCCCGTGGGGCTGGGCCGCCCATCTGGCGGACGGTTCCATGAGCACCGTCGCCGACCCGGCGCGCGCCTATGTGCCGTTCGACGCCGCGGCCTCGGGCCATCTCGTCGGAGAGGGCGGAGCGCTGCTGGTCCTGGAGGACGCCGACAGCGCGCGTGAGCGCGGTGCCCGCCCGTACGGCGAACTCGCGGGACACGCAGCCACGTTCGACGGTCCGGGCACCTCGAGGCTCGCCGACGCGGCGCGGCTCGCACTGGCCGACGCCGGGGTGCGCCCCGGCGACGTCGATGTGGTCTTCGCCGACGGTGCGGGCGAGCGCGCGGCCGACCGGGCGGAGGCCGAGGCGATCGCCGACGTGTTCGGCCCGTACGCGCTGCCGGTCACCGCGCCCAAGTCCATGACGGGACGGCTCCTCGCGGGCGGCTCCTCGCTGGACCTGGCCGCAGCGCTGCTCGCCCTGCGCGACCAGACCGTACCGCCGACCACCGGCACCGCGGCGCCCGCCGACGACTGCCCCATCGACCTGGTGACCGGCGTCCCCCGCCGGGGCGTGCGACTGCGCACAGCGCTGGTCCTGGCCCGTGGGCGGGGCGGGTTCAACGCCGCCGCCGTCGTACGCGCCGCGGACTGACGCGCCACCCGATCCACCCCCCACCCCCCGTCCGCCGACAGGCGTGACGGGCACCCGAAGGAGAGAGCCCCATGGAACGAATGGAACTGAGCGATCTGATCACCCTGCTGCGCGAGTGCGCCGGCGAGAGCGAGTCGGTGAACCTGGACGGCGACATCATGGACGTCCTGTTCCTCGACCTCGACTACGACTCGCTGGCGATCCTGCAGACCACCGGACGCATCGAGCGGGACTACGAGATCACGCTGGACGAGGAGGCCATCGACGCGGCCGAGACCCCCCGCCAGTACCTCGCACTCGTCAACCGGGTGCTGGCCACCCGGGCGGTGGTCTGAGCCACGACGCACACGTCGGCGACGCCGTCACCCGGCTCCGGCGCCCGCAGGCCAGGGCCTTCCCCGGCGGCCGCCGGGCCGCCGGGATGGCCACCCCTACCCCGGCCCGGTGCGCGCGTCGCCCCCGGCCGCACCCCGGTCGAGGTGCGGGCCGGCCTGTTCACCAACACCTTCCGCCCCGAGCGGCCCGCCCACCCAGAAGGTTGCATGATGACTGCTCCCAGCCGTAGGCGCTTCGTCGCCGGTACGTTCACGGCCTCCGCCGCCGCCGGGCTCGCCGCGGCGGGCATCGCTCCCGCGTCCGCCGCCCCCGCGGCCGGAGCGAGGGAGGCGGAGGCGCCCTGGATCACTCCTGACGACCCGCGCTACGCGGACTTGGCGGTACGCGGCAGCAACAAGCGCTTCGCCGCGCACCCCGACGCCTTTCGCCCCGTGACCACCACCGCTCAGGTGGTGCAGGCCGTCGGGGATGCCGTACGGACCGGCAAGCGCATCGCGGTGCGCAGCGGCGGCCACTGCTACGAGAACGTCGTCGGCGATCCGGCCGTCCGGCTGGTCGTCGACCTCGGCGGGATGAACGCCGTTTCCTACGACCAGAAGATGCGCGCCTTCATGATCGAGGCGGGCGCGCAGCTGACGGATGTCTACAAGAAGCTCTATTACGGCTGGGGCGTCACCCTGCCCGGCGGCGCGAGCGCCACCGTGGGCTTCGGCGGCCACATCGCGGGCGGCGGGTACGGGGCGCTCTCCCGCGCCTTCGGGCTGGCCGCCGACCACCTGTACGCCGTCGAGGTCGTTGTCGTCGACCGCGAGGGCCGGGCCCGCGCGGTGGTGGCCACCCGGGAGGCGTCCGATCCCCGCCGCGAGCTGTGGTGGGCCCACACGGGCGGTGGTGGCGGCAACTTCGGCGTCGTCACCCGCTACTGGTTCCGCTCACCGGGAGCGGTCGGCTCCGACCCGGTGCGGCTGCTGCCGCGTCCGCCGTCCGGCATCCTCTCCAACGCGGTGATCTTCCCCCGCGAGGGCATGGACAAGGCGGCCTTCCGGCGTCTGCTGCGCAATCACGGCGAGTGGCACGAGCGCAACAGCGCCGCCGACTCTCCGTACGCCGGGCTGTACGGCGGCCTGGTGCTCCTCGGCCGGCTCAAGGAGAACGACCCGGGCCAGAGCGCCGTCAGCTTCACACATATGGACGCCGACCGGCCCGAAGCGGCGCGGCTGCTGGCGGACTATGCCGCCGCACTGACCGAGGGCGTGCCCGTCACCCCGTACGTCACCGACGTGCTGAACGAGCCCTGGCTCACCGCGACGCTCACGCTCGCCGACTCGCAGGACACCGACAAGGGCCGCCAGAAGATCAAGTCGGCCTATCTGCGCCGGGCGTGGAGCGGGGCGCAGGCCGACGCGCTCCACACTCAACTGAACAGCACGGACCACAGCTACCAGGCGGCGTCCGTCTCGCTCCAGTCCTTCGGCGGCCGGGTCAACAGCCTCGCCACGTCGGCCACCGCGAGCGCGCACCGCGACGCGATCCTCAATGTGATCTTCATGAACACGTGGCAGGACGCGGCGGGCGACGCCGAGAACATCGGCTGGCTGCGGCGCACTTACCGCGACGTGTTCGCGTCCACCGGCGGTGTGCCGGTGCCCGGCCGGGGCAGCGACGGCTGCTACATCAACTACCCGGACATCGACATGGCCGATCCCGAGTGGAACACCTCGGGCGTGCCCTGGCACCGCCTCTACTACAAGGACAACTATCCGCGGCTGCAGCGGGCCAAGGCCGTCTGGGACCCGCGGAACGTCTTCCGGCACGCGCTGGCGATCCGCCCCGCGTGACCGCAGGACCGAAGATGGCCTGTGGGCCCTCCCGGGGGAGGGCCCACAGGCCACCGGTGCGCTCAGCGAGCGACGCGCTCCAGCGTCGGCGTGTACAGGTTCGGGTCGCTGCTGCTGAGCGCGCGCAGCGCCGTGCGGTGCGCGGCGAACTCCGGCCGGGCGACGGCCGCCCGGAAGGACTCCTCGTCCTGCCAGTCGGCCACGTTCACATACCGGCCCGGCTCCTGGATGTGCTGGAGCAGACGGTGGGCGATGAAACCGGGCTGGGCACTGAAGAACGCGGACGTCGCGTCGAAGGCCTTCTCGAACTCGTCCGCCGGCCCGGTGACCTCGAAGCGGTTGATGAATGTGATCACGGTCTGTCCTTCTCGCGAGGGGGACGTGGGAATCGCCGGACACCCTCGCAAGCGCGGCTCGAGCGGCCCTGGAACCGGCCCGGCTCCAGCGCCGCTCGAGCCGCGCTGCAACGGCGCGCGCGAAGGTGGGAGCGGTGCCGTCTCCGGCCTGCTTGCGCGGGGGCGGACCTCTCCGACGTCCGTACCGACGAAAGAAGTTGACGACGTGGAATCGACCAGTCCGGCAGTCTTCGCGGAAGGGCTGCGCAAACGCTACGGCAAGCGCTACGCGCTCGACGGTTTCGATCTCAGCGTGGAGCGCGGAACGGTCCACGGACTGCTCGGCCCGAACGGGGCGGGCAAGACCACATCCGTCGGCATCCTCTCCACCCTCCTCAAGGCCGACGAGGGACGTGCCGAGGTGGCCGGCTTCGACGTCGTGCGCCAGACCGCGGAAGTGCGCTCCAGCATCGGTCTCGTGGGCCAGTACGCGGCCGTGGACGAGGTGCTCAGCGGGCGGCAGAACCTGGTGATGTTCGGCCGGCTGCACCATCTGTCGCCGCGCGACGCCGGCCGCCGCGCCGACGAGCTCCTGGAGCACTTCCGGCTCGACGACACCGGCAAGAAGCCGCTCAAGGCCTACTCGGGCGGGATGCGCCGTCGCCTCGACCTCGCTGTCAGCATGGTGCTGGCCCCGCAGGTGCTGTTCCTGGACGAGCCGACCACGGGGCTCGACCCGCGCAGCCGCAACGAGGTCTGGGAGGCCGTACGCGGCCTCGTCGGCGCCGGCACCACCGTGCTGCTCACCACGCAGTACCTGGAGGAGGCCGACCAGCTGGCCGGCTCCATTTCGGTCATCGACTCGGGCCGGGTGATCGCCGAAGGCACGCCCGACGAGCTGAAGGGCCGGGTCGGCGGCGACCGTATCGACGTGGTGGTGCGGCGTGCCGACGAACTGGCCGCCGCCGCTGCCGCCATGGCCGCGATCGGCGACGGCCTGCCGGAGACCGCCCCGGACACCCGGCGGGTCAGCGTGCGCGTCGAGGACCGCAGCCGCGCCCTGTCCGAGGTCGTGCGCTCGCTGGACCAGGCGGGCGTCGACGTCGAGGACATCGCGCTGCGCCGCCCCACCCTGGACGAGGTGTTCCTGCACCTCACCGGACACACCACCGAAAGCGACGAGCAGGCCGCGGCCTCCGACACCCGAGAGGCGATGGCGGCATGAGCATCACCGCACCGCAGGTTCCGCAGCTCTCCCGCCTCCCGAAGATCCCGCGTACGCCGCTGGGCCGGGCACGCTGGGCGTGCGCCGACGGCTGGACCGTCACGCTGCGCGGCCTCACCCACTGGGTCCGCGAACCGGGCGGTCTCATCGGGACGCTGACGTTCCCGGTGATGATGGTCCTGATGTTCACCTATTTCTTCGGTGGCGCGATGCAGGTCCCGGGCGGCGGCAGTTACCGCGAGTTCCTGGTACCCGGCATGTTCGTCATGACGATGGTGTTCGGCATGGGCGAGACCGTCACCGCCGTGTCCGCCGACAAGAACCGGGGCATCACCTCCCGCTTCCGCACCCTGCCCATGTCGCCCTCGGCGGTGGTCGTCGGACGCGCCGTCACCGACATGCTGAGCTCGCTGCTCGCCCTGGCCGTTCTGTTCGGCGTCGGGCTGCTGATCGGCTGGGAGGCGCACGGCAGCGCCGGTGACACCGTGTACGCCGTGGGCCTGTTGCTGCTGCTGCGCTTCGCGCTCGTCTGGGCCGGGATCTACCTCGGACTGCTGATGAAGGGCCCCGAGGGCATCACGATGGTGCAGACCCTGGAGTTCCCCGTCGGCTTCCTCACCAGCGCCTTCGTCGCGCCCTCCACCATGCCGGGCTGGCTCGGCACCGTTGCCGAGTGGAATCCGCTCTCCTCCACCGTGCTCGCCACCCGCGAGCTCTTCGGCAACCCGGGCTGGGGCGGCGACTCCTGGATCGCGCAGAACGCGCAACTGATGGCTGTTGTCTGGCCGGTTGTCCTGTGCGCGGTGTTTTTCCCGCTGTCCGTACGGCGGTTCCGTAACCTGACAAGCTGATCAACACCGTAGGGAACAACGGCAGTACGGAACAGTCAAGAGGGAGCGGGCTTCATGGTGTGGATTGCGCGTGAGCAGGACGGACTGCTGGCGCGGTGCGCGGCCGTCTTCGAGCCGGGCGATGGGGGGGCCCGCGGGGGCGTGGCC
>NZ_JBSFUK010000063.1:0-10418 GCF_053591755.1 Streptomyces sp. NPDC002926 | reverse complement strand
CGCCTCCACCACATCCACATCGGCAGCCGACAGACCCGCACTCGCCAACGCCTGCCGGATCACCCGCTGCTGCGACGGACCATTCGGCGCCGTCAGCCCATTCGACGCACCATCCTGATTCACCGCACTACCCCGCACCACCGCCAGCACCGGATGCCCCAACCGCCGCGCATCCGACAACCGCTCCAGCAACAACAAACCCGCACCCTCACCCCAACCCGTACCGTCCGCCGCCTCCGCGAACGCCTTGCACCGACCGTCCGCCGACAACCCACGCTGCCGGCTGAACTCCACAAAAGCGTCGGGAGCGGACATGACGTTCACGCCGCCGGCCAGCGCCAGCGAGCACTCCCCCGACCGCAGAGCCTGCGCCGCCAGGTGCATAGCCACCAACGACGACGAACACGCCGTATCCACCGTCACCGCCGGCCCCTCCAGCCCGAAGGAGTACGCCACCCGGCCGGAGGCGATGGAGCCCATGTTCGCGTTGCCCGGGTAGTCGTGGTAGACGAGCCCGGCGAAGACGCCCGTGCGGCTGCCGCGGACCGAGGTGGGGTCGATGCCCGCTGCCTCGAAGGCCTCCCAGGCCAGTTCGAGCAGCAGCCGCTGCTGAACATCGGACTCGATCGCCTCACGCGGGCTGAGCGCGAAGAAGTCGGCGTCGAACTGGTCGGCGTCGTGCAGGAATCCACCCGCGCGTGTGTAGGACTTGCCCTCGACGCCCGGCTCGGGATCGTAGAGGGCGTCGAGATCCCAGCCGCGGTTGGTCGGGAACGCACTGATCGCGTCGACCTCGTCGGCAACCAGTCGCCACAGCTCGTCGGGCGTGGCGACGTCGCCGGGGAACCGGCAGGACATGCCGACGATCGCGATCGGCTCGCGCGCCGCGTTCTTCAACGTGTTCAGCTGACGCCGTGTGCTCTGCAGTTCGGCGGTCGCCCGCTTCAGGTAGTCGCGAAGCTTGTCGTCCTGCTGGGGCTGGGGTGCCTGGGTCACGGGAGCCGTCCTGACTGGGTGCTTGGGGACCGGGCCGGGAGCCGCTCAGCGCCTGTCGAGCAGCGCGTCCACGGCGGCCAGGGTGTGCTTGGCGTTCTCCGCCGGGGAAAGCGTTCGCAGCGACGCGGACAGCACCTCCACCGACAGGTCGACGTCGGGCTGCCGGCGCTCGACCTCGCGCAGCAGCCGGGGCAGGTCGAAACTGCCCTTACCGGGCAGCAGTCGGCCGTCCGCGGAGTCCTCCATCAGGGAGACCTGCGGCTCGGCAACGCCGTCGCACAGTTCCAGTCCGCTGATGTGCGCTCCGTCCAGCCGGTCCAGGGCGGCGAAGCCGGTCGGGTCCCGGAAGAAGTGCCAGGCGTCGATCTCGATGCCGCCGTTGGTCCGGTCGGCGTCGAGTACGACCTGTGCCGCGTCGGCGTAGCTGAAGTTGGGGAAGGCGGCGACCGGTTCCAGGGCGATGCGCAGTCCGTGCTCGGCCGCCCGGTCGCAGAGGGCGCCGAACCGCTCGGCCAGTACCTCCAGCGGTGGCCGGTCCGACAGTTGCAGGAAGACCGCGGACGCCTTGAGCCGGGCGATCCCGAACTCGTCGGCCAGCGCGAACATCGGCTGCTCCATCGGCCGCGAGGCGTCCGCGTCGTCGGGCGTACCCCACCACCAGGTCAGTACCTCGAGTTCGCCTATGTGCAGGCCGTGCTCGTCGAGCACACCGCGGACCCGGTCGGCGGAGTGTGTGGCGACCAACTCGGTGAGTTCCTGGGCGTCGAAGCCGATTCCGGTCGAGCCCACGCCGGCCACAGCGGCGGCCCGCTCGGGGAACGCGTACGCGGCGGGCTGCCCCCAGGGCGCCCCGGTCAGGTGGTGGTGGGCGAAGAAGAGCCGGCGGCTCCGCAGAAGATCCACTCGTTCGTCCAATCGTCTGCTTCGGTAGCTGCATCACCGGGCGGGTCCAGCGCGAGGACGCGGGGACGGACGAATCGATCCCGGCCCGGGTCATTCAGCCATCCGACCGAACACCGCGCCAGCACACCCGACCCCAGATCGGCGGACTCGGCCCCCTAAGACGCCCGGCACCCCAGCCGCTGCGGCGCCAAGGGGTTCTAGCCTCATCGGCGAACCCGATGCTCAGGTGGACGTGACCGAGACGGATGCGATCCAGACGGACGGGTCGGGCCCGGACAGGTTCCCTCGATCTCCGCCCGGAGTGGCCGCTCGGCCAGCTCCGCACCACCCGAAAGGCATGGCATGACCACTCTCGACAATGACAACGTCAGCGCACTGCTCGATCGCCTCTACGAGGACGAGCAGGTCAAGGACGCGGCGCCGATCCAGAAGCTGATCGCCGACGGGCGGCCGCCGGAGCAGATCGGCCACGAGGCCCTCAACGAGATGTTCGAGGAGGCGTATCTGCCGATCCACCGGGACGTCGGCAATCTGATGTACCTGCTCTGCCGGACGCGCAACGTCAAGCGGGCCGTCGAGTTCGGCACCTCGTTCGCCGTCTCGACCATCTACCTGGCGGCGGCGGTGAAGGACAACGGCGGCGGCCAGGTGATCGGCACCGAGGTGATGCCGTCCAAGATCGAGGTCGCGAACCGCAACATCGCCGAGGCCGGCCTCACCGAGTACGTCGAGATCCGCGAGGGCGACGCCCTGAAGACGCTGGCGGATCTGGAGGGCCCGATCGACCTCCTCCTCCTCGACGCGTGGAAGGACGACAACCTCACCGTCCTGAAGATGCTGGAGCCCGTCCTGGCCCCCAACGCCCTGGTGCTGGGTGACGATGTGAGCCTCGCGCGCTGGCTGTGGGAGCCGTACCTGGAGCACGTCAACGGTCCGGACTACCACACGGTGGAGCTGCCCATCGGCGACGGCCTGGTGCTGTCCACTCGTCTGGTCTGAGCGGTGCGGCCGGCCACATTTCACCGTGGCTGATTCTCGCCTCACGCTTTCAGCCCCCGCCGGGTTCTGGCGGGGGCTACCTGCGTGCCATGTGGCGATAAACCCCTATACACCCACTATACCTAGCGTTTCGCCTATGTTACGCGATTCACCAAGCTTGGGCAAACGTTCGAGGAAGTCATTGACGAATTGCGGAGTCTGTGTAGAGGATATACAGAAGTTCGTGAGAGATTGAATTGACGAGTCCCGCGGTAACACGGGAAATCGCGAGCGGCAGGTTGCGTGCACCACCCGGGTCCGCTAGAGACACGGCCGGCTGCGCGACGGGGAAAGCGAGGTTTGGTGATGACTCTGGTGGGTCGCGGTAAAACTCGAATGGACATCGACTGTTTACTTGGCCGCGTCGACTCGGGCGTCGGCACCCTGGCAGTCGTCAGTGGTCCGACCGGCATCGGCAAGAGCACCCTGTTGCGAGCCCTCACCGCACGGGCCCGAGCCGCAGGCGCCACGGTGCTCGGAGCCTGCGCCCTGCGGGAAGAGCGCGACGAGGACTTCGCCGTCGTTCAGCAGCTGTTCACCCAGGGATTCCGTGCTGACGCTACCGTTACGGACCTCACGGACGACGGCGATGCGCCTGGCTGGGTGCACGTCGCGGAGAGGGCGCGACTCGCTGTGACCGCCCTGGCCGAGCACGGCCCGGTCGTGCTCGTCATCGACGACATCCACCATGCGGACCCGCTTTCCGTCCGCTGTCTGCGGTATCTCACGGCGCGCACTGCGCCGCAGTCTCTGTCGCTCTCCGTCATCGTGTCGTGGGACGCGACCGCGGAATCGACCTCTCCGATCCTCCAGGAAATCCTCTACGAATGCGATGTAAGCAGCATTTCCCTGGAGCCGCTGAATTCCGAAGCGGTAGCGGAACTGATGGCGGAAGCAAATGTCGACACGGCCGATACTACTGACCCGGAATCAGCTGCGCGCTACCACGAATTAACCGGCGGTAATCCACTGCTGATATACGCGCTGATGCAGGACAGACAGGCGCAACCCACCGCATCGGATACCGGGCCGAATGGTTCCGTATCCGAGCCGATCGCGGGTGACGCCTTTCAGCGGGCCGTCCAGGTCTGCCTGCACCGGATGGGCCCCCTGGCCCGCCAGGTGGCACAGGGAGTGGCGCTGCTCGGGGAGAGCGCCGACGAGTACCAGCTGAGTGAACTCTGCGAGACGTCCCTGGGACTGGTGCGGACCGCGCTCCAGCGGCTCCAGGCAAGCGGGCTTCTGGTCGGCTGTACGTTCAGGCACGAGCGGGTCCGCGAGATCGTGCTCGACGCCATCCCGAGCGCCACCGTGATCGAACTGCACCACCGCGCCGCCCGGCTGCTGCACGCCCACGGCGCCTCACCCGAGTCGATCGCCTTCCACCTGCTGGCAGCCGGTCCCGTCAAGGACGAGTGGGGCCTGCCGGTGCTGCGTGACGCGGCGCGCCTGGTGCTCGCCGCCGGCAAGGTCGAGCTCGGCATTCGGTACCTCAAGCTGGCCGACGCCTCCTGCACCGACGACACGACGCGTTACGAGATCAAGGCCCAACTGGCCGAGGTCTGCTCGATGCTCGAGCTCGCCGGCGCAGCCGCGCGCTACCAGTCGCTCAAGACGTCGATCCTGACCGGCCTGATGGCGCCGGGCACGGCCCTTCCGGTCGCCCAGGCCATGCTGTGGAACGCCCAGGTGCATGACGCCGTCGAGGTCATTGACAGCGTTGTTCGGCACGCGGACACCAGTCGCCCCGACGTCGCCGTCGAGATGCAGGTGACCGAGCTGCAGATCGCTTCGAGCTTCCCCGGCGTGCAGCGGACGGCCGTCGCGACACCGCCCCCTGCCCCGGTCTCCCCGGCCGCGGCCTACGCGACGTCGCCGGCGGTCGGAGCCAGGCTCCGGGCGCACCAGTCCCTGCTCTCGGTACTGACCGGCAAGGGCGACGCCTACACCGCGGCACAGGCGGAGCAGTCGCTGCAGACCGGCAGCCTGCTCGACGAATCGGTCCGCGCCTGCGTGGTGCCCGCCGTGCTCACGCTCATCTACTCCTCCTTCCTGGACGCTGCCCAACTCACCGCGAGCCGCTTCCTCGGGGACGCGATGGACAGCGGCCTGCAGGGCTGGACCACCGTGCTGCGCGGTCTGCTCGGCACGATCGCCCTGCGTCGCGGTGAGCTCGACGTCGCCGTCGAGCACAGCTCGGCTGCGCTGGCCGAGGCGTCGACGCGGTCCCTGAACACCCATGGCTGGCTGGCCCTGGCCACCCTGGCCGAGGCGCACACGTCCATCGGCAACCACGAGAAGGCCGCCCAGTGCTTCGCGACGGCGGCCGCACCCGCACTGTTCCAGACCCGGTCCGGCCTGCACTACCTGTATGCCCGCGGCCGGCACCACCTCGCGGGCGGACGTCCGTACGCCGCGCTGGCCGACTTCATGACCTGCGGCGAGCAGATGCAGCAGTGGAACCTGGACACCCCCGTCCTCGTCCCGTGGCGGGTCGGCGCCGCCGAGGCCTGGCTCTCCCTCGCCCAGCAGCAGAAGGCCTCGGCCCTGCTGGAGGCGCAACTGGCGATGTGCGGCTTCGGCACCACCCGCTCGCAAGGCATGGCGCTGCGCTGCGTGGCCGCGACGCGGGACTTCAAGGACCGCCTCACGATCCTCAACAAGTCGCTGCACCTGCTGCAAGCCAGCGGCGACCGCTACGAGTTGGTGCGTACCCTGGCCGATCTGAGTTCGGCGCACCGGGCGATCGGTGACAAGGACAAGGCGCGCACGGCGGCCCTGCGGGCACGCCGGATGGCCAAGGTCTGCCACGCGGACACACTGTCCGACTCGCTGATGGTGGCCACGACCCGGTTCGAGTCGACCTCCGACTGGTCGGCGACGAAGGAGCGGGGTTTCGACAAGCTCAGCAAGTCCGAGCAGCGCGTGGCCACGCTCGCCGCGCGCGGGCTCACCAACCGCGAGATCGCCGAGGAGCTGTTCGTGACGGTGAGCACCGTCGAACAGCACCTCACCCGCGTGTACAAGAAGATGAACGTCCGCAGCCGCGAGGACCTCCCCGTCAAGCTGCGCGTCTACGCCGCCTGACGTCGCACTCCCCCAGCACCCGTACCGTAACGACAACTGCGGCCCTGCACCTACGCGCGTCACACGTCCGCACAGAAGCACCGCAGGCACGAGTCCGAGGCGATCACCGTGTCCCTTCACGCTCGGTGTTCACCCGCGCGGTTCGTGCCTGCGGTACGTCCCCGCGCAACGGCCCGGACACCACCTGTCCCACCCGTCCGGGCCACGGCCGCACCCCACTGATCGGCGCGTCCGCACTCGAAGTCACCGGTGGCGTGTCTAGGGGTGCCTACGGGTGGTGACGTTCACGGCACATCCACCATGATCGAGCTGCACTCGGCACAACACTCTCCTATCGGGCAGGGCGGTCCGAGAGCGCCGTGTTCCGCAGGCGCCAGGTCCCGCCGGCCAGAACTCGCCACAGGAAGGCCGCCAGGCGCCATGGAGTCAGAGCACACGCACGCCGCGCAGTCCGCACCGGTCGACATCGCCATCATCGGCATGGCGTGCCGCTTCCCGGGCGCCCCTGACCTCGACTCGTTCTGGAGGCTCCTCAGCGCCGGCGAGAACGCCGTCGGCCAACTGCCGGCCGGCCGCGCAGAGCTGTCCGGCGCCACGGACCCGGCCGCACAGGTGGACGGTCCCCTGGCCTTCGGCGGCTTCCTCGAGTCCGTCGACGCGTTCGACCCGGCCTTCTTCGGCATCTCGCCGAAGGAGGCCGTCACCATGGACCCGCAGCAGCGGCTGGTGCTGGAGCTCAGCTGGGAGGTGCTGGAGGACGCCGCCCTACGCCCGTCCGGCCTGCGTGACAGCTCGACGGGTGTCTTCATCGGCTCGTTCTCCGACGACTTCGGGGCCATCCTGCACCGGGTCGCGCCCGAGGCGGTCAGCCACCACACCCTGGCCGGCACCCGCCGCGGGCTGATAGCCAACCGGGTTTCGTACGCGCTGGGTCTGCAGGGCCCGAGCATGGTCGTCGACGCGGCCCAGGCGTCGTCCCTCGTGGCCGTCCAGCTCGCCTGCGAGAGCCTGCGCGGCGGCGGATCCTCGCTGGCCATCGCGGGAGGCGTGAACCTACTGCTCGACCCGGCGGCGGCCGCGGCGGTCGAGAGCTTCGGCGGGCTGTCGCCGGACGGCCGGTGCTACACCTTCGACGCCCGCGCCAACGGCTTCGTCCGTGGCGAGGGCGGTGGCGTGGTGCTGCTCAAGCGGCTGCCGGACGCGCTCGCCGACGGGGACCGCGTTCACGCCGTGATCCGCGGCGGCGCGGTGAACAACGACGGCGCGACGGACGGGCTGACGGTCCCCAGCACCGACGCCCAGACCGCTCTGCTGCGGCGCGCGTACGCGACGGCCGCAGTAGCGGCCGACGAGGTGCAGTACGTCGAGCTGCACGGCACGGGCACGCGCGTCGGCGACCCGATCGAAGCGACCGCCCTGGGTACGGCGTTGGCCCCGGCGTCACGCCGGGGAGCGCTGCGCGTCGGCTCGGCCAAGACCAACATCGGGCACCTGGAGGGTGCCGCCGGCATCGCCGGGCTGATCAAGACTGCGCTGAGCATCCGGCACCGGCGGCTGCCGGCCAGCCTCAACTTCGACACGGCGAACCCGGCGATCGACCTGGACGCGCTCGGCCTGCGCGTACAGCAGTCGCTCACTCCCTGGCCGGCACCGGACAGGGAACTGATCGCCGGCGTGAGCTCGTTCGGCATGGGCGGGACCAACTGCCACCTGGTGCTGAGTGATGCGCCGGTGCCCGCTCCCCGTGACGAGACGCCGGTCTCCCGTCTGCTGCCGTTCCCGCTGTCGGGCCGGACCGAGACCGCGCTGCGCGCCCAGGCCGGCCGACTGCATGCCGCACTGGAGTCCGACGACCTCAGCCCGACAGACATCGCCTTCTCGCTGGCGACCACCCGCGAGAGCTACGAACACCGGGCCGTCGTGCTCGCCGCGGACCGCGAGGCACTGCGGGACGGGCTCGACGCGGTCGCCGATGGCGTACGTCCGGCAGGTCTCCCCGTCCCATCCGAACTGCGCGCCCTCGTGGACCGGTTCGAGCAGGGCGAGGCCGTCGACTGGGCACCGGCCTTCACCGGGCTGTTCCCGGCCCGCGTCGCACTGCCGGGCTACGCGTTCGACCGCGGCCGGTACTGGCCGGGCACCGCGCCGACCGGTCCCGTGGCTGCCGTCGCGACGGCCGCACCGCCGGCGACGCGACCGTCGGCCGACCGTCGCGACCTGCTCGAAACGGTGCGCCGTGCGGCCGCGCAGCTGCTCGGTCATGCCCGCGCCGAGGACGTCGCCGCCGACCGCACCTTCCGTACCCTCGGGCTCGACTCACTCGGGGCAGTGGGACTGCGCGACGCACTGGAGGCGGAGACCGGCATCGCGCTGCCCAGCACCGTGCTCTACGACCACCCGACGCCGACCGCGCTCGCCCGGCATCTGGCCGAGGTGCGCTCCGGCGGCACGGCGGCCGTCGCGACGGTGGGTCCGCGGGACCTGGAGGACGACCCGATCGTGGTCGTCTCCATGGCCTGCCGCTACCCCGGCGACGTCAACAGCCCCGAAGACCTCTGGCACCTGGTCGCCGAAGGCACCGACGCAGTCACCGGATTCCCCACCGACCGCGGCTGGGACCCCGACAGCCTCTACCACCCCGACCCCGACCACCTCGGCACCTCCACCACCCGCCACGGCGGCTTCCTCCACACCGCCGCCGAATTCGACCCCGCCTACTACGGCATCAGCCCCCGCGAAGCACTCGCCATCGACCCCCAACAACGACTCCTCCTCGAACTCACCACCGAAGCCTTCGAACGCGCCGGCATCGACCCCACCACCCTCCACGGCACCCACACCGGTGTCTTCGTGGGGGCGACCGGGCTGGACTACGGGCCGCGGCTCGCCGACGCTCCGGCGGACACGGCCGGCTACCTGCTCACCGGCGTTACGCCGAGCGTCATCTCGGGAAGGGTGGCCTACACATTCGGCCTGGCCGGTCCCGCGGTCACGATCGACACCGCCTGCTCCTCCAGCCTCGTCGCCCTGCACCAGGCTGCCCAGGCCCTGCGCACCGGCGAATGCGACCTCGTCCTCGCCGGCGGCGTCACCATCATGTCAACACCGGGCATGTTCGTGGAGTTCAGCCGTCAGCGTGCGCTGTCCGCCGACGGCCGCTGCAAAGCCTTCTCCGCCGACGCCGACGGCACCGGCTGGGCCGAAGGCGCCGGACTCCTCCTCCTCGAACGCCTCTCCGACGCCCAACGCCACCACCACCCCATCCACGCCATCATCCGCGGCAGCGCCATCAACCAGGACGGCGCCTCCAACGGCCTCACCGCCCCCAACGGCCCCGCACAACAACGCGTCATCACCCAAGCACTCGCCAACGCCCACCTCACCCCCCACGACATCGACGCCATCGAAGCCCACGGCACCGGCACCACCCTCGGCGACCCCATCGAAGCCCAATCCCTCCACCACGCCTACGCACCCCACCGCCCCACCAACCACCCCCTATGGCTCGGCAGCCTCAAAACCAACATCGGCCACACCCAAGCCGCCGCAGGCGTCGGCGGCATCATCAAAATGATCCAAGCCCTCCACCACCAACAACTCCCCCCCACCCTCCACAGCACCAACCCCACCCCCCACATCGACTGGAACACCACCCCCCTCACCCTCCTCAACCAACCCCAACCCTGGCCCACCACCCACACACCCCGCCGAGCCGCCATCTCCAGCTTCGGCATCAGCGGCACCAACGCCCACGTCATCATCGAAGAACCACCCACCGACCAAACCGAAGCGTCCTCCTCCACACCGGAGACCAACGACGGCACTCCCGGCCAGGCCGCAGAGGAAGGTGGTTTGGTTGCGGGGCGGGTGAGTTGGGTGTTGTCGGCGCGTGATGAGGGAGCGCTGGGCCGGGCGGCGGGCCGTCTGGCCGAACACGCCGGCGACCGTCCCGCACTGAGCGCGGTGGCCATCGCCGACGCACTCGCCCGCCGCGAGACCCACCCCCACCGCGCCGTCCTCCAGGCCCGCACCCGCGAAGACCTGATCACCCAGGCCACCGCACTGGCCACCGGCCACAACCACCCGGCTCTGACCACCGGAACACCCGCCCCGAACGGGAAGCTCGCGGTCCTGTTCGCCGGACAGGGCTCCCAGTACCCCGGCATGGGACACGAACTCGCCACCACACACCCACGCTTCGACCAGCTACTGCGCGAAGTCGCCGCACACTTCGACACCCACCTCGAACACCCCCTGCTCGACATCATGTGGGCCCAGCCCGACACCCCCCACGCCGACCTCCTCAACGACACCCTCTACACCCAGCCCGCCCTCTTCACCCTCGAAACCGCCCTCATCACCTACCTCCAGGAACGCGGACTCACCCCCGACTA
>NZ_JBSFUK010000062.1:0-11842 GCF_053591755.1 Streptomyces sp. NPDC002926 | reverse complement strand
GGTCGCCGAGTGGGCGGAGTACGCCGCGACGGCACACGACGGCGCCTTCCGGCTGCCGCTGCGGCGTCCCGGCAGCAAGCCTCAACTGCCCGCACAGGATCCCGCCGCGCCCGAGGCCGAGTGGTTCACCGTCACGGCGCTCGCGGATCCCGGCCAGGCCGGCGGCCCCGAGGCGTCGATCCATCTGACCGCGCAGGACATCAGCGGTACCGAGCAGCTCATCGAGATCCCGTAGCGGAGGAAGCCCCGATGCCCGAATATCTCAGCCCAGGCGTCTTTGTCGAGGAGATCTCCACCGGCCCGCGGCCCATCACCGGGGTGGCCACCAGCACCGCCGGCATGGTCGGGGTGACTGCCCGGGGGCCGGATTCGGGCAAACCCAAGCTGGTGACCAGCCTGTTGGACTTCCACCGGCTCTTCGGCGGCTTCCTGCCCCGACCGGGCGACGCCGACGTCGCCGCCGCCGACGCGAACGGCATCCGGTGGTGGCTGCTGCCGCTGGCGGTGAAGGGATTCTTCGACAACGGCGGCCAACGGCTCTACGTCAAGCGGATCGTGCCCCCGGCCGTCGGCAGCACCAAGGCCACCGCGACTCTGGTGGACCAGGCCACCCCGCCGGTGCCGGTCCTCGCCGCGGAGGCGGTGCAGGCGGGCGAGGGCGGCAACGCCCTGCATGCCGTGCTGCGGCTCGCGCGGTCCGCCACCTCCGCCGTGGTGGCGCCCGCCGCGCCACCCGCGGGCGATCCCCCGGCCACCGTGACGATCGCCGCGCTGGGCGCGATCGATACCGGCAGCACGGTTCTCCTCATTCCCGCGGACCGAACCCAGCAGCCCAGTCTGCACACGGTCGTGAGTCACGCCCCCGACGGCGTCAATGTCACGCTCACGCTTGACCGCCCGCCCGCGGCCGCGGCCGTCGAGGGCGACACCCTCGTCTTGGCCGGCTTCCGGCTGGAGATCGTCGACGCGCCGCCCGGCGTCCCGCGGCAGACCCGGACGGTCCCGTCGGCGCTCAACCCGCCGGCCGCCGATCTGGCGACGCTCGCCACGGCCGTCGGCGCGGACCCGGACGCGCTCCTCTCGCTCACGATCGGCGCCGATCCGCTGCCGTTCCTGAGCAGCGGTATCTCCAGGACCGACCCGGGCCGGCCGCTCGCCGCACTCGATCTGGCCGGGGGCGCCGGCGGCGCGGGAGGTCTCACGCCCGCCGACTACATCGGCGTGGACGGAGGCAGCGGGAACCGCACCGGCATCCAGGCCCTCGAGGACATCGACGAGGTGGCGATCTGCGCCGTGCCCGGCGTCTGGGATCCGACCGTCCTCGACGGCCTCAACACGCACTGCGAGATCCTCGGTGACCGGTTCGCCGTGTTCGACGGACCTCCCGCGGCCGACCTCGAGGCCATCAGGGACTTCCGTGAGCCGCTCTCCACCGACCGGGCGGCCCTGTACTACCCCTGGCTCCAGGTGCCGAATCCGGCGGGCGCCGGTACCGCGAAGGCACCCCCGTCGGGGCACATGATCGGCGTCTACGCCCGTACGGACGTGGAGCGGGGAGTCCACAAGGCGCCGGCCAACACGGTGCTGCGCGGCATCGTCCCCGGCGCGGGTCTGGCCTCCGACGTCACCCGGCGCGAGCAGGACACCCTCAATCCCGTCGGGATCAATGTGCTGCGGGCGTTCCCCAATCTGGGCCAGCGGGTGTGGGGCGCGCGGACCCTGTCGGACGACACCCGGTGGCGGTACGTCAACGTCCGCCGGCTCTTCCTCTTCATCGAGGAGTCACTCGACGAGGGACTCCAGTGGGTCGTCTTCGAACCCAACGCCGAGCAGCTGTGGGCCTCGGTCCGGCAGAGCATCAGTAGCTTCCTGACAGAGGTCTGGCGGGCCGGCGCGCTGGCCGGCACCACACCGGAGGAAGCGTTCTACGTCGTCTGCGACCGGTCCACCATGACCGAGGACGACCTCGCGCAGGGCCGCCTGGTCTGCCAGGTCGGTGTCGCCCCCGTCTTTCCCGCCGAGTTCGTGGTCGTGCGGATCCAGCAGGCGACCCGCGAGTCGAACACCTCCTGAACACCCGCATCGCCGCGACCACTGAGAACGCTTCAACCGCCGCAAAAGAAAGGGGACGGCTGTGCCACCCGTTCAGCGTGACGATCCGTACGGCGCCTATAACTTCCTCGTGCAGGTCACCGGTGTCGCCGCCAACGGCCAGGACGTCCAGGCGTCCTTCACGGAGGTCTCCGGGCTCACCGTGGACATCCAGCCGATCGACTACCGCAACGGCAGCGAGGACATCAGGGTCCGCAAGATCCCCGGCCTCAAGAAATTCTCCAACCTGACGCTGAAGCGCGGCATCACCGGCCATCCGGAGTTCTGGAACTGGATCAAGAAGTCGATGAACGGCCAGACCCAGCGCGCTCCGGGAGCGATCCTCCTCCTCGACGAGAACCGCCAGGAGGTCATGCGCTGGAACTTCGACCGCGGCTGGCCGGTGAAGTACACCGGGCCCTCGCTCGGCGCGACCAAGAACGAGATCGCGATGGAGACGCTCGAGCTCTGCGTCGAAGACCTCCAGATCGACGTCTGACCGGGAGACAGCCGTGTCCGCATCCGCCCTCGAACCGCCCCTGCCCGCCAAGCCGTTGCTGCCGGGACTGATCGCGACGGCAGCCGCGGCGGCCGATCCCGTTCAGCCGTTGCGCACCGATGTGGCGTGCTTCGCGGGGCGCACCCGGCGGGGCCCGGTGGCCACCCCCGTGCGCGTCACGGACTGGGCGTCCTACACCGCGGCCTTCGGCGGCCTGGACGCGGCACTCGATCTGCCCTACGCGGTGCGCGGATTCTTCGCCAACGGCGGCACCGCGCTGTGGGTACTGCGGACGGAGCCGGCGGGCGCGACCGCCGCCACGGCAGCCTGGCCGGCCGGGGCGCCCTCACCCTTCGCGCCCGCGGCGGGCTGCCGGATCGATGCCGCGTCCCCGGGCGGCCGGGCCGACGGCACCCGGGTGACGGTCCGTCATCGTCTGACCGGATCCGCCGGGCACCCCCAGGTGCTGGTGCGGGTCGAGGCACCCGGCGAGTCCGCCGAGTCGTTCGGCTGGCTGCGCCCGACCGAACTCCCCGACGCCGTGGCAGCTGCCTCCCGGCTCATCCGGCTGGTCCCCGACGGTCCCGCACCCGCCGGCCCACCGGCCGCGCACGCGGGAACGCATACGGCCACCCTCACCGGAGGCGCTCCCTCTCCCGGCAGCCCCGATGACACCGGGACCCTCGCCGAGGCCTACGCCGACGCCGTACGGGCCATGGTGGAACTACCGGAACCCGCCCTGCTGGCGCTGCCCGACCTGGACCGCTGCGGGATCGGGGAGACCCGCCGGGAAGACCTGGCCGATCTGCTGGTCGAGGGGTGCGCGGCAGCGCTCGACCGGCTGGCACTGCTCGACCCGCCTCTCACCGGCGCCAGGACCTCCGACCCCGCCGCCGCCACCCGGCAGGCCACCGGCTGGATGGACGCACTGCGCCTGCGTCACGACATACCCGGCCTGCAGGCGTGCGCCGTGCACTGGCCACCGCTGCGGGTCCCCGACCCGCTGGCCACCACGCTCCCGGCGCTGCGCACGGTGCCCGCCTCCGGCCATGTCGCCGGAGTGGCGGCGCGGCTGGACCGCGAGCGAGGTGTGTTCGCGACCCCGGCCAACGCCTCGCTCGAGGGCGTCGTCGACCTCGCCCACGTACTGCGCCCCGATCAGGAAGTGGCGGTCTACGGATCGGGCGCCAATCTGCTGCGCTGCCCGCCCGGCAGAGGCCCGCTCGTGTGGGGCGGCCGTACGGCGGTTCCGCAACCACAGGCCCAGGGCGTGGGCGACGGTTGGTTCATCGCCCACCGCAGGCTCGTCCACCGGCTGGTGCGGGCGGCCCGCGAGGTGGCCGGGCCGCTGCTGTTCGAGCCCGACACACCCGGTCTGCGGCTACTGCTCGTCCAGGGGCTGACCGAAGTACTGCTCGGCCTGTTCGAGGCGGGCGCGCTGGCCGGGGACCGGCCTGCGGAGGCCTTCCGGGTGCGGTGCGACGAAGGGCTGAACCCTCCGGAGCAGGCGGCGCTCGGGCAGGTGGTCTGCCAGGTGGAGGTGGCTCCGGCCGCGCCCATGGAATTCATCGCGATCCGCTTGCTGATGGGCGGGCGGGACCGGCTGGAGGTGGTGGAGGGATGACCGAGCAGGCGCTGGAGTTCTTCGCCGAGCCGCTGCCGAAGTACCGGTTCCTGGTGGTGCTCGGCCCGGCCGCCGCCCATCTGCCGCCCGCGCAGACGGCTTTGCTGCCGCTCACCGCCCAGGGCGCCTTCCAGCAGGTCTCCGGGCTCGGGGCGCAGCTGGAGGTCACCTCGTATCCGGAAGGCGGGGTCAATGACCGGGTCCGGCAGTTCCCGGTACGCCACTCCTGGAACCGGATCGTGCTGCACCGCGGGGTGGCCCGGGGCACGGGCCTGTGGGCCTGGTACCAGGCCGGGCTCGGCAACCCGCTGGGCGCGCGCCGCAGCGGGGCGGTGTTGCTGCTGGACGGGGCCGGACTGCCCGGCGCGGTATGGGCCTTCAGGGGCGGCCTGGCCTCGAAGTGGACAGGCCCCGATCTGCACGCGGAGCGCAGCGAAGTGGCCGTGGAGCAGCTGGAGATCGCGCACGAGGGTCTGGTGGCGGTGGAGCAGGCGGTGCCGGGGCTGGGCTGACGTACGCGGCAACGGCCGCAGGGAAAGCACGGCATGTCGTGATCACGGGTTCGGGAGAGAACAATGCTGACGATCCATCACCTTTCTGTCGACTTCGAGGTCGGCGGCGATGACACGGCGGTCTTCGCCCGGCTTTTCGCACAGCACATCCGGGAGTGGTCCCAGCGGCAGGAGGACGTCAGGGCCCGCGGCCGGCTGCTCGCCAGGGAGGCGTCCCTGACCGGTGACGGGGCGGGCCAGGACTCCTCCGGCGGGTCCGCGGCCGACTGCTTCGGGGGTGCCTGATGCTCCCGCTGCCCGGACTCCCCTCGGGGCGGGACGCCGCTGCGACGCCGGCGACCCTGAGCGTGCACCCGCCCGGTTCCGTGTCGGGGCCGGTGACCCCGCTGCTGACGCTGCCGGTCAATCCGACGGAGTACGCCGTCTCCAAGGCCGTGACGTTCGCCGAGATCGGCGTCCCGGGCCTGGACGCGCCCCCTCTGCAGTTCGTACGCGGCGGCGCGCGGACCCTCAAGCTGGACGCGCTGGTCGACGCGGCCGAGGAGCCGGTGCGCGGGCGCCGCGATGTGCAGCGGCGGTGGCTCAACGATTTCCAGTCCCTGACGACTCGTCAAAGCACCACCCACGCACCGCCGGTGGTGACCTTCGCCTGGGGCGCCAATCCCTCGTTCACCGGCGTCGTGGACAGCCTCTCCATCACCTATGTGCTCTTCGACCGGGACGGCACACCGACCCGGGCCAAAGTGTCCCTGTCGCTCAAGGAGTTCAGGACGGCGGAGGAGCAGAAGCTCACCACGGCCACAAGTTCACCGACCGTGCAGAAGGTATGGACGGTCCGGCGCGGCGACACGCTCTCCTCCATCGCGGCCGCGGTGTACCGGGACTCCGGGCGCTGGCGGGAACTGGCGGCCGCCAACTCCCTCGCCGATCCGCGGGCGCTCGCCCCGGGGATGGCGCTCGTCGTCCCCGCCCTGGACCGGGGGTGAGGGGTGATGGCGCTACTGAGGAACACGACCGCGACACCGCTGCCGGCCGACACGTACGCCCCGTGTTTCGAGGTCGCGTTGGACGGTTCTGAGATCGCCCAGCAGATGCGCAGTTGTGTGCTCGACATCCAGGTGGTCCGTGAGCTGGACAAGACCGGGACGTTCTCACTGGCGCTGAGCAACTGGGACGAGCTGAATCTGCGCCTGCGTTTCGACGACCCGAAGCATTTCGCCCCCGGCCAGGTGGTGGAGGTCCGGCTCGGCTACACCTCGCAGCCCCGGCCGCCGGTGGTGGCCAAGGGCCAGGTCACCACGATCCAGCCGGACTTCCCCTCGTCCGGGCCGCCGACGCTGCAGGTCTCCTGCCAGGACCGCACGGCGCAGATGAAGGCCCGCAAACCACGGGCCGACGAAGTGAAGAAGTATCTGGACCTCGCCGACTGGCAGATCGCGCAGAAGGTCGCGGAGCGGCACGGCCTGGAGCTGGTGGCCGAGAAGGAGGGCGTGGTGCATCCCCTGGTGATGCAGAAGAACCAGGACGATGTCGCCTTCCTGCTGGAACGGGCGAAGGGCGTCGACCGGGAGTGCTACGTGGCGCCCGACCCGAAGAGCGGAGTGGAGCAGCTGTACTTCGTCTCCCCCGCCGACGGCAGGGCCGGCTCGACGGCCCGCCGGCCGCGCACCTTCGACCTCTGGTACGCGGTGCTGGCCCGTGGTGCCCGCTCCGGACGCCCGGAACTGGGCGAGGCCTCCACCACCTCCCCCGCGCCCAGCCTGATCTCGTTCCGCCCGACCCTGACCCTGTCGGGGCAGGTCGCCAAGGTGACGGTGCGCGGCTGGGATCCCCGGACGAAGAAGGCGATCGTCGGCAGTGCCACGCAGGCGGATCTGCAGGCTGAGCACGACGCCGGACGCAGCGGTCCGGCGGCCGCCGCACAGGAGATGGGCGACCGGGAAGAGGTCATCGTGGACCGCCCGGTGAGCTCGGAGCAGGAGGCGCGAGCGCTGGCGGTGAGCGTGCTGCGCGGCAAATCGTACGAATTCGTGACCTGTGCGGGCCAGTTGGCCGGCCTGCCCGATCTGGTGCCGAGCGATTCACTGCGGATCGGCGGGGTGGGGGGCAGGTTCGGCGGCACCTACTACACGACCAAGGTGACGCACTCCTTCAACTCATCCGGATTCTTCACCTCGTTCGAGGCACGGCGTACTTCCGAGGGGCGGTGACGAAGCGATGACGGGAATGCCGGGATCAGCCGTGGACAAGCGGTACTTCGGTGTGTCGACGGGTGTGGTGGAGCGGGTGGAGGACGACCCGGAGAAGGAGTGCCGGGTGCAGTTGAGACTGCCCTGGTTCGACAGCGCCACGATCACCGAGTGGTGCCGGGTGGCCCAGCCGTACGCGGGCAACGGATACGGGGCGAGCTTCGTGCCGGAGAAGGGCGACGAGGTGCTTGTCGCCTTCGACCAGGGTGACATGCGGTTCCCCGTCGTCATCGGCAGCCTCTACAACGGCGTGGACAAGCCGCCCACGCACCGGGCGAGCGGCCGGGACGAGAAGCTGCTGCGGACCAAGCACGGCCACGAACTGGCCCTCGACGACAGCCCCGGCAAGGAAGCCGTGCGGCTCACCTCGTCCGCCGGGCACCGCATCGAACTCGACGACGCGGGCAGCTCGGTGGTGGTGCGCACCGCGTCCGGCGGCAAGGTGACGGTGACGGCCGACGGCTCGGTGGAGATCAGCGCCGGTTCCGGCCCTGTCAAGGTCACGGGCGGCTCGGTGACGCTGGACGCGCCGCAGGTGAAGCTGGGCACCGGCGCCACGCAGCACGTGGTCCCGTGGGAGACGTTCCTGCCGTGGTTCACCGGGCACACCCACCCTGTCGCCACGCCCGGCGCGACCGGTCCGGCGATCCCCGCACCGGGCCCGCCGCCGATGTCGACGACGGTGCAGGTGGCGTTGTGAACGGCAGCGCGCCGGGCGGCGCGGAGGCCTTCCTCGGGCAGGGCTGGCACTTCCCCCTGCTGCCGGACGCCTCGGGGCGGCTGGCGTACGCGGCCGGCGAGGACAGCGTCCGCGACTGCCTGCTGGTACTGATGCGTACCGCGCTGGGCGAGCGGGTGATGCGCCCCACGCTGGGCACCCGCGCCCCGGAGCTGGTCTTCGCGCCCGGCAGTTCGCGCTCACTGCGAGAGCTCGAGGACTCGGTACGGATCGCCATCCGCGACTTCGAGCCGCGGGCGGCCGTGGACGATGTACGGGCGCAGGCGCAGCCGGGCGAGGAGTGGCGGGTGACGGTCTCCGTCGACTACCGGGTCAGGGCGACCGGCCGGCACGAGACGCTGGTCTTCCCCTACTACCTCGACGGCGGCTCCGGACTGGTGGGCGGCGCGGGCGCGTTCGGGGCAGCCGGGCCGGCCGGCGGGGGTGACACGTCATGACCCTGACGCCGCTGCGGCTGGACGATCTGTCCTGGGCCGAACTGGTGGACGCGGTCCGCTCCCGGATCCCCGCCGAATCCTCGGGCCGCTGGACCCTGCACGCCCCCGTCGACCCGGGCATGACGCTCCTGGACCTCCAGGCATATCTGCTGGAGCAGCAGGTCTACCGGCTCGACCGGATCCCCGACGCCGTCGTGCACGCGGTGCTGCGGCTGCTTGGCGTGCCCGGACCGGCCCCGGCGACGGCCGCGGTGACGGTCCTGCAGATCGTCCCGCAGACGCCCGGCACCCGGCTGCGGATCCGGGAGGGCGCGTCGTTCAGCCGTGAACCGGAGCGCGGAAGGGACTTCTGCCTCGACCGGGACCTGGACGTACTGCCGGTGCGCGTGGCCGGGTTGTCGGTGCGCGAGGCGACGGGCGACCGGGACCGCACCGCCGACCTCGCCGCCGGACGCCCCGTGCCCCTGGCCGGCGCCCACGGCCGCCCCGCGCGGGTCCGGATCCGGCTCTCCGTGTCCGGCGACGGTTTTCCGGACGGCGGAACACTCTCGCTGCTGCTCTCACTGGAGCAGCCCGCCGGGCCGTGGACCGGGAGCCGGACGGCCGACGGCTGGGCCGAGGGGGCCGTACCCGACGTGCCTCCCCCGGCTCAACTGAACTGGTTCTACGGTCCCGTTGGGGACACCACGCCACTGCCCCGGAGGGCTGTGTCGGACGGCACCGGCGGACTGCGCCGGTCCGGCCTGGTCCGGCTGACCCTGCCGGCAACGGCCGCCGGGTCCGAGATGGAGCTGGTGCTGGCCACATCCGCCGCCACCTACGCCGCGCCGCCGCGACTGCTGCGGCTCTCCCCCAACTCCGTCCCCGCGCACCACGCACAGCGCGTCCGCCTGGAGGAAAGCGCCGACGGGCCCGTGGTGGCCCAACTCACGGGCCGCCCGCCGCTGCCCGGCCTCACCGTCGTACTGCCCGGCGACGCCGCCGGACGGCTGATCGACGTCACGCACTTCACGCTGCGCGAGACGGACGACACCGGCAGCCGTGGCACCCACGACTGGGCGGCCGTGCCTGACCTGGCATTCAGCGGACCGCTGGACCGGGTGTTCACCGTGGACCGGGCCTTCGGGGCGCTGCGCTTCGGCGACGGCCTGACCGGGCGGATCCCCCGGCCCGACGCCACCAGGCCCGGGACCGTGTTGCGGGCGGCGTACCGGCTGGGCGGCGGACCGTCCGGCAACGGCGGCGCGGACCCGGCGGTCCCCGCCCACGCTGCCGAACCGGCCGCACTGCTGGCCTTCCCCGCACTGTCCGGATTCGCCCGCCCGCGGCCGCAGCGCGCGACCGAGGAGGAAGCGCCGCCCGGGGCCTGGGTGTTCACGGGCGGATCCTCGGACACCGAACCACCGGATGCCCCATGCACCGCGCGCGCCCTCGTCCCGTGCGCAGGAGGGGCCGAGCCGGAGACCCCGGTGGCGGCCCGCCGCCGGGCCGCCACCGCGCTCGCTGTCGTCACCCGGGCCGTGACAGCCGCCGACCACGAGGCACTCGCCCTGTCCACCCCCGGGGTCGCCGTGGCCCGCGCCCACGCGCTGGTCGGCGCCCACCCCTCGCACCCGTCGCGGAACGTGCCGGGCGCCGTGACCACCATCGTCGTCCCCCGGGTGCCGCGCGCCCCCGGCGACAGCACCGCGCCCGACGCCGTACCCCTGCCCGTTCCCGACCCCGGCGCGCTGACCGCCGTACGCGCCCGGCTGGAGGCCGCACGCCTGCTCGGCGCCGGAGTGTTCGCGGCGCCCCCGCGCTACCGCCGGGTCCGCGTCCGCATCACCCTCCCCGCGGACACCGCCCGAAGGCAGCTCCTCGATGCGGCACTGCGCCGCTTCCTCGACCCCCTCACCGGCGGCGACGACGGCACCGGCTGGCCCTTCGGCGGCGTGCTGCGCCCCTCGGCGCTGCTGCGAGCGGCCGAACGGGCACTTCGAGCGGCGGGCGACCGCACCCCGGTCCAGTCCGTCGCCGCGGCCCTGGACGACGGTCCCTACGAGTCCTGTGGCGATCTTCCGCTGCGACCCGGTGAACTTCCCGGCCCCGTCGAGGTCCTCGTGTGCACCACGCCGCCCTCCGGTGCCGCTCCACGGGAGGTACGCGCATGAACACCCACGGCCCGGACCGTTCCGCCGCTGTCGATCCCTCCGCGAGGCTCGCCCCCGGGGCGGACGAACCGTGGTGGACGCTGTCCGCGGGCACCGCGCGGACGGCGCTGCTCGACGCGGACGGCCGCCCGGTGCTGCTGGGTGCCGCACGGGAGGACCTGGTAGCCGCGCTGCGCACCCGGGCCGGCGGCTTCACTCCCGACTGGACCGGGACGGGCCCCGACGACGCGGGGGACGCGCTGCTGCGGCTGTTCGCGCTGATGGCCGAGGCGGTGGCCGCACGCGTGGACCGGCTGCCCGGCAAGCTGCTCGTCGAGCATCTGCGGATCGCCGGGGTCTCCCCGCTGCCCGCCGAGCCCGCCCAGGTGCTGCTGCGCCTCACGGCAACGGCAGCCGCAGGAACGGGGGTTCAGGTCCCCGCGGGTTTCCAGGCCGGCGCGCCCGGCGAGGACGGCGCCGAAGTGGTGATGGAGACCGTGGACGACATGTGGGTGTCGCCCGCCGAGCTCACGTGCCTGGCCGTGGGCCGCCCCGCGACCGGCATCCTGCCGGGCCCCGTGGACGAGGTGACGCCGGGTCAGGAGCCCTATGCCGACGGCTTCCTCCCGTTCGGCGCCCACAGCGCGCCCGGCTCTGCCCTCTGGCTGGGGTTCACCG
Source organism: Streptomyces sp. NPDC002926 (assembly GCF_053591755.1). Taxonomy (NCBI): domain Bacteria; kingdom Bacillati; phylum Actinomycetota; class Actinomycetes; order Kitasatosporales; family Streptomycetaceae; genus Streptomyces; species Streptomyces sp. NPDC002926. The sequence goes on along the minus strand of NZ_JBSFUK010000062.1, from coordinate 881 downwards.
CCCCCCAGGCGCTCGAGGGCGGACTCTCGCTCGCCATCGTGGCGGCCCCGCGCCCCGGCGGTCCGGCCGCCGCCGCCCGGGGAGCCGTCGCTCCGCCCGAGGCGGCCCCGCCGCAACTGCGCTGGTCCGTACTGGACGGTGACACCTTCCGGGAAGCCGACGTGGTGGTGGACCACACCGGCAATCTCGCCGGCACCGGGACCGTACAGCTGCGGCTGCCGACGGGCTGGCGGCCGGGCCGGCCGCCCGGCGGGGCCCAGCTTCCGGAAGCCCGCTGGCTGCGGGTGCGGCTCACCACAGGGACGTACGCCGAGCCGCCGCGGCTCGCCGTCGTCCTGCCGCACACGGTGCTCGCGAGCGCCGTACGGACCGTGCGCGACGAGGTGTTGAGCCCGGCGCCCGCGGACCCCCGGGAGCAGGACGGCGGCGCGGGCGTGCGGCTGCGGCTGGCGACGACGCCCGTCGTGCCCGGATCCCTGACCGTCACCGTCGCCGACGACCCCGCCGCGCCGCTCTTCCCGGTCGACGGCGCGGCCCCCACCACGCACGACCCGCTGCCCGTGTGGCGGGAAGTGCCCGACCTGGTCCTCGCCGGCCCCGCCGACCGGGTGTTCTCGCTCGACGCCGACACCGGCGTCCTCACCTTCGGCGACGGGGTGCACGGGGTCGCGCTGCCGCCCGGCGTGGGCCACGTACGGGCCGTCAGCTACCGCACCGGAGGCGGCAGGCAGGGCGCCGTCGCGGCGGACACGGCAACCGCGCTGCGCACCGCGGTGCCCGGGGTGGCCTCGGTGACCAACCCATCGCCCGGGACCGGCGGAACGGACACCGAGCCGTTCGGTGCGACCGTACGGCGCGGCGCGGCCGAGATCCGCACCGCC
>NZ_JBSFUK010000061.1:0-13402 GCF_053591755.1 Streptomyces sp. NPDC002926 | reverse complement strand
GTAGCCCTGCGGTGCCGGCGGCGGGGGAGGCGGCGGTGGCGGAACGGGACCGGACGCGGAGCCGCCCGCGGCACCCACGGGCGCGGTGCCGGCCGCGACAGCCGTGGTCGTGGCCGGGCCGGGGCCTGCCGCGTCGTACCCGGAGAACAGGTCGACGAGCCCGGCCGGGGGCTCGCGCCAGCCAGAAGGCACGGGGGCGGGCTGACTGCGTCCGATCCGGATCGAGCGGAGCCTCGGAAGGTCGGTGCGGCGCCGGAGATCGGCGGTGGCCAGGGCGATGCGCACACCGGTCCAGTCCTCGCCGGTCCGCTGGGCGACCGAGGCGCGCAGCAACAGACGGCCGCTGCCGTCGCCCTGACGGTGAGTGAGACGGTAGGCCGGCACCCAGACGGCGCCCGGCACCCCGTATTCCAGCTCCAGCTCCACCTCCGAGTCACCGGTGCCGTCGAGGGTCAGGACCGCGCAGACCGTGGTCTCCACATGCGCTGACGGCGCGTCGGTGGAGGCGCGGGCAAGCCTGTCGGCGGCGACGGTGAGCTCGTGCTCGACGTTGCGCAGTGCCTCCTCCAGTTCGACGAGGCGGTTGTGCAGTCCCGTCAGCCGCTCTTCGACGAAGTCGGCGAGCTCCAGCCACGTGTCGACTGGGGTGCGGCGGTGCGGGTCCTCGCGCCTGCGGGCAGGTGGGACCGGGTGGAGCGCCCGGACCTCCTCGATCAGGCTCAGCTGTCGGTCCCGGCGTCCCCGCGCCGCCGCGTACTCGTCGCTCAGCCGCTCGACCTCGCGCCGCAACTCATCGGGCGTGCCCGCGCGGAGTGGCTCGGCCTCGACCTCCACCCGGGCCTCGGTGACGCGCGCCCCGGGGGCACCCAGGACACGGGCCCGCAGCGAGCCCGGGTCCAGCGAGCGGGGCAGTCCCGTCACCCGCACCCGGCCGTCAGGCGGCACGCTGCCCCGGGCCAGGCGGCGGCAGACGGCGCCCTGCGCGTACACCACGACCGAATCGAGGGTCGACCCCCACCTCTGTGCTGACTCAGCCTGTGTCGACCCAGCCGTCATGTGCTCCGCCCCCCGTCGCGTCCATGCTGAGCGAAGCCTACGCCCGGGCGGACTGCGCGTCCGCGTCGAATCAGGAGGATGGCGTCCAGGACCACACGCCCTGTTGGCACAGCATCCGTTTCATGGCCTCCCACAGGGGGGGCGGGTGGCCTGCACTGCAGTGCTGCGGACGGCTTCGGTTGCCCGCACGCATGCGGGCAGCCGTTGCGTATGCCCAACGCTCCTTCCGAGGCAGCCCTGTTCTTCGGTCGGCCGGACGTGCCTCGAGGCTTGCCCGGACGGATGAGCCAAGGTGGCCCAGCCCCCTCTCGAGCCCGCGACGGCGTGCCCTCTCCGAGGCCATGGCCGCCCGGTTCGAGCAGAACGAGCGGAAGCGGAGGGGGCGTTCAGCGCGCGCTCAGCCGATCTTGAGGAGCCCGGCTTCGATGACGGCGCGGCCGAAGGGGCTCGCCAGTTCGGCGAGACGTTCGCAGTCGGCGTCACCCAGGGCGGCGTAGGCGGGCAGGGTCAGGCGGTCGGTGCGGTCCTCGATGTGCCGGCGCAGGCGTACGCCTTCCGGGCTGAGGGAGTCGCCGTCGAGGAGACCTCGTGTGCGCAGGCGCTCCTCGGTGTCGGCCCACTCCTCCTCGGGCCATGCGCGGCTTGCCTTGAGGAAGTCGACGGGAACCTCACCGGTGGCAGCGTGCAGAACCAGGGCCTCCAAGCCCCCCACACCCTCGCTCAGCAAGCACGCGACATGGCCGTCTCCACGGAACTCCCGGAGCAGCGTCTGGGCGTGCCACAGCTGCAGTACCGGCTCCTCCGGCCAGGGCAGGGCGGCGTGCGCGGCGAACAGCGGTCGGCCCTGCGGGTGTTCGCAGGCCGCCTCGGCGGCCGTGCGGGTCAGCGCCAGGACCTCGTCCAAAGCGGGGAGTTCGTGGATCCCGGCCCGTCGCAGGGCCTCGCTCGCGGCGGCGTGCCGCGCGTCCAGCACCTGCTGCGGTGTCGCCGCCTCCCAGACCCCGTCGACCGCCTTCCGTACGAGACCGGGGTTGAAGTTGTAGAAGGTCGAGATGACCAGCTCGGCGGAGGCTCGGCCGAAGGCGGCGCTCCGGGAGGCGAAGTACCCGGCGCGACCGCTCAGTCCGAGGTCCGCGTACCGTCGCCTTCCCTCGGGGGCGAAGTAGATCATGCCGTGTACGGGCTCGAGCCGGCGCCAGGCTGCTCGCGCTGTCTTCATGGGTCACCTCTTCTGAGAGTCGGCCGACGGGGTGTCCGCCGTGGTTCCGTACTCGCCGTGCGCTCGCAGGTGTTCGAGCAGCAGGCGGCTCAGCGCCTCGGGTGCCTCCTCGGGGATCCAGTGGCTGACGCCCTGGAGAGTCTCGAACCGGTACGGCCCGTTGACCCACTGCCCGGTCTCCCGCGCGGCCGCCTGGCCGAACGCGCTGTCCTGGGTGCTCCAGACGTACAGCGTGGGCACGTCGATGACGCCGATCGTGCCGTCGGGACGGCCGGCCCGGTACCAGTTCAGCGCCGCGGTGAGAGCACCCGGCCGGGACAGGTGCCGCACATAGGCCTCGGCGCTGGCCTGCGGGACCTTTCCGGCGTACGTGGCGCGAAGTGCTTCGGCATCGCCTGCGAGCATGCGCTCTTCGGTCGCGGGCGTTTCACGCCAGGCGATCATGTACTGCGATCGTTCGCGCTGGTCCTGGTCGGTACGCAAGGTGGTGGCCAGAGCGCCGGGGTGCGGGGTCGAGACCACCGTCAGGGTGCGTACGCGGCCGGGGTGGGCATCGGCGGTCCACCATGCCACCGCGCCTCCCCAGTCGTGGCCGACCAGGTCGAACGAAGCGCAGCCCAGTGCCTCCGTGATCGCGACAACATCGTCGACCAGGACGCTGATGCGGTAGTCCTCGGGCCGTTCGGGGCGGGCCCCGGGGGAGTACCCACGCTGGTCGGGTGCCACCACCCGGTAACCGTGCGCGGCCAGTTCCGCGATCTGCCGTTGCCACACCAGCCGCGTCTGTGGGAAGCCGTGGAGCAGCAGCACCGGGCGGCCCTCGGGCGGACCCGCCACGATCGCGTCGAACACGCCCGCAGGAGTGGAGATGCTCAGCTCGGTCACGATCCGCCCCTTCATACCGACTGGTCGGTCAGCCTTGAGCCGTGGAAGGCGATTGTCAAGAGCGAGAGCGCGCGCATTTCCCGCAACGGCAGCCGCGAGCCGCCCTCCCCGCGCGAGCTGGTTGAACTTGACGTCGAATTCAACTATACAACGATCGGAGGCCGAGCGACTCGGTCGGGCTGTTCGAGGTCGCTCAGGTCCTCGGGGGAGTCGCCGACCACGGCTGCCGTCGCCACGGCCGGTGCGAGGCCGGCCATGAGAGAGGGTGTGAATACGGTGTCGAACGTGGTGGAAAAGGCCCGAACCGCGGTCCTTGTGGACTTCGGCGGGGTCATCACCTCCAGTGTGTTGCGGGCTTTCACCGACTTCGGCGCCTCACTCGGCGGCGACCCGCGCCTGCCGCTGGAACTCCTCGGCCGGGACCAGCCGTCACGGGCTCTCCTGGCCGACCACGAGTGCGGCCGTATCGACGCGGAGGCCTTCGAGCGAGGATTCGCCGAACGTCTCCGTGCCCACGGCGCTGACGTATCCGCCGAGGGGCTCACGGCCCGGATGCAAGCGGGAATGTCGATCGACCAGGACATGCTCGCGCTGCTCGGTGATCTTCGCGCCGCGGGCTGCCCCGTGGCGCTGGTGTCCAATTCGTTCGGGAACGGAACCTACGACGGCGTCGACCTCGACGCCGTGGCCGACGCGGTCGTCATCTCCGCCGAGGTCGGGATCCGCAAGCCCTCCCGGCGGATCTACGCGATCGCATGTGAGCGACTCGGCGTCACCCCCGAGGAGGCAGTCATGATCGACGATCTGCGTCAGAACCTCGACGGAGCGGCGCGAATCGGAATCGGGGGTGTGCTGCACACCGATGCCGCCGACACCCGCCGCCAACTCGCCGAACGCTTCAGGATCACCGCCTGACCGGCCGGCCGATCTGACCGATCGACCTGACCGGCCGGCCGATCGATGGGAGGCCGGCGCGGGAGAACGGTCATGCCCGGGACCGGCGCCGCCCGCGGGCGGCGCGATGCTCGCGCCCGCCAAGTGCGGGCTCACGCGCTTCGGTACCACCTCTGCCTGCCCGGCGGGACGCCTGCGCTCCCCTTCGAGTCGCGCCGCCGGCCGAATCCCTTCCGGATGAACGTCCGTACGCGGTTCGTGGACGGCCTCGCCGGTGACCACGGCCGGACGCCCGGGCGAATGCACGTCCCCGCCATTTCCCCCGGCACATGGCTTGAAGTTGAGGTCGGATTCAATTCTACTGGCGGGCGAGGGGGACCCGTACCGCATCAGCTGCTCACATCCCCGGAGGGCACCGCCCATGGCCAGTGTTTTCGACCCGGTCTGCCGCCACGCGGCCGCAACTCCCGACAACATCGCGCTGCGCGACGGCGCGGATCAGTGGACCTACCGGCAACTGCACGACGCGAGCGTTCGGTACGCGGGCGCCCTGGCCACCGCCGGCCTGTCCCCGGGCGACCGGGTGCTGCTGGCGGCGCCGTCGGTGCCCGAGTTCGTGGTGGCCTACCTCGGGATCCAGGCCGCGGGCTGCGTCGTGGTGCCGGTCAACACGATGTCCACCCGGGCCGAGGCCGAGTACGTCCTCGGCGACGCCGGGTGCTCGTTGGCGATCGCATGGCACGCCCTCGGCCCCGCCGTCGCCGAGGCGGCAACGACGCTCAAGCTGCCCTCCTGGACGCTGTCCCCGGGCGCGAATGTCACCGATGCCGGCTCCGTCCCCGTGGTCGACCGGGACGGCGACGAGACCGCGGCCATCCTGTACACCTCGGGTACGACAGGGCGGCCGAAGGGCGCCCAGCTCACGGTGGGGAACCTGTTGTCCGCCGGGGAGATCGGTGCCGAGTGCAGCCGCGGATCGAGCGCCGACCGCACCGGCACCGGACTCCCGCTGTTCCATGTGTTCGGCCAGGCGTCCGTCATGATGGCGACCTTGACCGCGGGCGGTTCGATGTCGTTGCTGGCCCGATTCGACCCGGCGTCGATGCTGGAGATGCTGCGCCGCGACCGGCTCACCATCATGGCCGGCGTACCGACCATGTGGAACGCGATGCTGCACGCGGCGGTTGATGCGAACCCGGCGGACTTCGCCCAGCTCCGTGTCGCCGTCTCCGGCGGAGCCTCGCTGCCCGGGGAGATCGCCCGGGCGTTCGAGGCCCGGTTCGGCTGCACCATCCTCGAAGGCTATGGGCTCACCGAGACCACCGCGTTCGGCACCTTCAACGACATCGACCGCGGCGGCAAGACCGGGTACACCGGGCGGGCGGTCCCGCGGCTGCAGATCCAGGTGCGTGACTTCGAAGGCAACGAGTGTCCGCCGGGTACCGTCGGCGAGGTCCACATCAAGGGACCCACGGTGATGCGCGGCTACTTCAACCGCCCCGAGGACACCGCCGCGGCGATCTCGCCCGACGGCTGGTTCCGGACCGGCGACCTGGGCGAAACGGACACGGACGGCGACCTGCGCATCGTCGACCGGATCAAGGACCTGATCATCCGCGGTGGCTACAACGTCTACCCCGGTGAGGTCGAGGAAGTTCTCTACGAGCACCCGGACATCATCGAGGCAGCCGTGATCGGCGTTCCCGACGACCACTACGGCGAGGAGGTGGCCGCGCTCATCGCTGCCCGGCCGGGTTCGGAGCTCGGTGCCGCCGAGGTGTCGAGCTGGACACGGGAGAGACTGTCCGCCTACAAGATCCCGCGGATCATCCGGTTCGTCGACGAGCTGCCCAAGGGTCCTAGCGGGAAGATCCTCAAGCGTTCCATCGACCGTACGGAGCTGACTCGCGACCCCTCGCCCGGCGACGCACCCGCCCGCCGGTAGCCGAACAGCCGTCGGCGGACGAGACGTGTCCGGCCACGTGGGCGAGGTCGGCCCCGGCGGCCTGCGCGCGCTTGGCGAATTTGTGACTCCGGTGTCGGATTCAAGTAACCTTTCGGCGATGGATACCACCGCGCCCGAGGAGATCTACAGCGAGAAGGCACCGCCGATGGCGCCCCTCTCGTCACTTCGCGAGCCGCCGACGACGAAGCGCGGAGCTCGGACACGGGCCGCTTTGGTGACGGCCGCGCGGAAGGTGTTCGAGAGGGACGGCTACCTCGACACCCGCCTGATCGACATCGCCAAAGAGGCCCACTGCGCGGCGGGATCCTTCTACACCTACTTCGCGAACAAGGAAGAGGTGCTTGCCGCCGTCCTGCTGGAGGCGCAGGAGGACATGATGCACCCCGGCATGGGCCGGGTGCAGGGTACCGACGATCCATATGCGGTACTCGAGGCGAGCAATCGCGCGTATCTCGAGGCGTATAGGCGGAACGCGAAGCTGATGGCACTGCTCGAGCAGGTCGCACAGGTGGAGCCGGAGTTCCGTGAGTTCCGGACCCGGCGCACGGATGCGTTCATCAGCCGCAACGCCCGCGGCATCGCCGACCTGCAGGCGCGGGGTGTCGCCGACCGTGAGGTCGATCCGATGTTGGCCTCCCGCGCGCTGTCGGGCATGGTCAGCGTCATGGCCTACAACGCCTTCGCGCGAGGCGTTGGGCAAGAAGAAGGTACGCCGGCGGCCTTCGAGGAACTCGTTTCCACGGTCACCCGGCTCTGGGCGAACGCCCTGCGGTTCCCCGGCCACCGCTGACCCTGATCCGGCAGTAGCGCAGGCCGGGGCGGAGACCGCCGCCGCGGATCTTCTCCTCTCCTCCCCACCGGTGTGACGTCTCCTCCACCGGTGTGACGTCGCGCGCAGGCGGATGGGTGAGCCGACCGGTCGGCGGCCGGGGAACGATACCTGGCCGTAGCTGTCGTCGACGGCTCAGGGCGCAGCCGTCGGACGTCAGCAGGTGAAACGACGAGGCGCCGGGCGGTGCCTTGTTCCGGTGGGCCGCTCCTACACCTGGGGCGGACGAAAGTGCGGCGACGTCCACCGTGAATTCTCTGTTCGCAGTCCAGGGGGCAAGGCGACCTGCTGCGCGTGGTGATGCGTCCCAGGTAGTTGAACTTGACGTCGGATTCAACTATACAAGTGGGCGGAGGCCACGGTCGCACCGTCTCGGGGGACCGTGCCCGGCACCGCACGCCCCGCCCATGGAGAGGGTTCGCTGTGAACGTTGCACAGAGAGTCGCCATCGTCACCGGTGGCGGAGGCGGCATCGGCGGCGCGCTGGTCGCACGGCTCGCTCGCGAAGGTGCCCGGATCGTCGTCGCGGACCTTGATGCGGACACCGCGCGGGCGGTATCGGAGTCGGTCAACGCCGACCATCCGGGCAGCACCGTGAGCGCCGGCGCGGACGTGTCGGAGACCGCGCAGATCCAGCAGTTGATCGATCTGGCGGAGAGCGCGTTCGGTCCGGTCGACCTCTACTTCGCGAACGCGGGTATCGCCGGGGCACCCGGCCTCGACGCGAGCGAGCAGGACTGGGACCTCTCGATCGACGTGAACCTGCGAGCCCACATCCGCGCGGCAACGCTGCTGGTGCCGCGGTGGCTCGAGCGCGGCGAGGGCTACTTCGTCAGCACCGCCTCGGCGGCCGGGCTGCTCACCCAGATCGGCTCCGCCACGTACGCCGTCACCAAGCACGCGGCCGTCGGCTTCGCCGAATGGCTGAGCGTCACCCATGGCGATCGCGGGGTCCATGTCAGCTGTCTGTGTCCGATGGGGGTGAACACCAGGATGCTGTACTCGGGGAAGGACTCCGGGGACGCCCTGGGGCAAGCGGCCACGCGAGCCGTCACGTCCGCGGGTGACGTCCTCGAGCCGGCCGAGGTCGCCGGTGCCGTCCTCGCCGCGATCGAGGACGAGCGCTTCCTGATCCTGCCGCACGAAGAGGTTCTGGACATGTACCGGAACAAGGGCTCGGACTACGACCGGTGGCTGCGCGGGATGCGCCGCTACCAGAACTCCCTGCTGGCGCAGGCATGACCGGCGCGCCGGATGAACTCGTCCTCGCCGAACATCGCGGGCCCGTACTGGTACTCACGTTCAACCGGCCCGCCAGGCCGAACGCCTGGACCGACGAACTCGAAGACCGCTACTTCACGCTGCTCGACACCGCCGAGGACGACCCGGACCTACGCGCCGTCGTGGTCACCGGCGCCGGACGCGGATTCCGCGCCGGCGCCGACCTCCAGCGGCTGCAGGCGGTCGGCGAGGTCTCCGGCGTCATGCTCCAGGCCTTCCGCGGGGCCGATCTCGTCGAAGGCGTGGCCAGTCACCTCGACAGGCGCCCACCGAATTTTCCCTCCCTACCCATCAGGAGTTCAAATGTCGCTGTTTGAGACCTCGGACCGCGCCAAGAAGTACCAGGCGGATCTGCTCGACTTCATGGATTCGCACATCTACCCCGCTGAGGCGGTGTACGACGAGCAGATGCGCGCGTCGGGTGACCCGCACTTCCAGCCCCCGATCCTCGAGGAGCTCAAGGCCGAGGCCCGTCGGCGGGGACTGTGGAACCTCTTCCACCCGCATCCCGAGTGGGGGCCCGGACTCACCAACCTCGAGTACGCGCCACTGGCGGAGATCATGGGACGCAGCCACATCGCTTCGGAAGCGTGCAACTGCAATGCCCCGGACACCGGGAACATGGAGGTGCTCACCCTCTTCGGCACCGAGGAGCACAGGGAGAAGTACCTGGGGCCGCTGCTCGAGGGCACCATGGCCTCGGCCTTCGCGATGACCGAGCCGGCCGTGGCCAGTTCCGACGCCACCAACATCGAGCTGCGCATGGAGCGCGACGGCGACGAGTACATCCTCAACGGCCGCAAGTGGTTCGCCTCGAACGCGATGCACAAGAACTGCAAGGTGCTCATCGTGATGGGCAAGACCGACCCCACGGCGGTCCCGCATCGCCAGCAGTCGATGATGGTCGTCCCCATCGACGCCCCCGGGGTCACCGTGATCCGGAACCTCCCGGTCTTCGGGTACGCCGATCGCGAGGGCCACGCGGAGATCACCTTCGAGAATGTGGGCGTGCCGGCCAAGGACATCCTCAAGGGTGAGGGCGAGGGCTTCGCGATCAGCCAGGCCCGCCTCGGGCCCGGTCGTATCCACCACTGCATGCGGGCGATCGGCGCGGCCGAGCGGGCACTGGAGCTGATGTGCCGGCGCGCGCAGTCACGGGTGACCTTCGGTCGTCCGGTTGCCGAACGGTCCAATGTCCAGGACTGGATCGCGGAAGCGCGGATCGACATCGAGATGATCCGCCTGCTCACGCTCAAGGCCGCGCATCTGATGGACACGGTCGGGAACAAGGAAGCGCGCACCGAGATCGCGGCCATCAAGGTGGCCGCCCCGAACATCGCGTTGAAGATCATCGACCGCGCGATCCAGGTGCACGGGGGAGCCGGAGTGACCGACGACTTCCCGCTGGCCATGATGTACGCGCATCTGCGGACGTTGCGGCTGGCGGACGGTCCCGACGAGGTCCACAAGAGGGCCATCGCCAGACAGGAACTGCGGCAGTACCGCGACGCGGCCACGGCAGCGGTGAGCTGACATGGCAGGACCCGGTCTCACCGGTCGCACCGCGGTCGTCACCGGCGCCTCGCGCGGTATCGGGCCGGCGATCCCCCGGGCCGTCGCCGCGGAGGTCTCCCTTCTCGGCCGGGACGCCGCGAGTCGGTTCACCGGTGAGCCCCTGGTGATCGACGGCGGGCAACTGCTCGGTGACGTGCTCCCGTTCGGGCAAGGGGCCGGCACAGGTGTCTAGCGCCGACCTCGTCGGAATCGACGCCGAGGCGGTGAGCCGCTGGTTCGTGACTCTCGGCGTCGACTTCGCCCGGCCGCTGACCTTCGACCGGATCGGGCTCGGCCAGTCGAATCTGACCTACCTGGTACGGGACCGGGACGGCCGCAGGTGGGTGCTGCGGCGCCCACCGCTGGGTCACCTGTTGGCTTCGGCGCACGACGTGGCCCGCGAGGCGCGGATTCTGACCGCGCTGGAGGGCACCGCCGTCCCGACCCCACGGGTGCTCGGGCTGACCGGTGATCCTGCGGTGACCGATGTCCCGCTGCTTCTCATGGAGTTCGTGGACGGCCAGGTGGTCGACAGGATGTCGATCGCGCAGTCGTTGACGCCCGAGCGCCGCCGGGCGATCGGGATGTCGTTGCCGCGGACGCTGGCGAAGATCCACGCGGTCGATCTCGGGGCGACCGGGCTGACCGGTCTGGCCGGCCACAAGCCGTATGCGCAGCGTCAGCTGAAGCGGTGGTCGGGCCAGTGGGAGAAGTCCAGGACCCGCGAGCTGCCCGCCCTCGAGGACCTCACCCGGCGCCTTGCCGCGGCCGTCCCGGAGCAGCGCGAACTGACGCTCGTACACGGCGACTTCCATCTGCGCAACGTCATCACCTCCTACGACAGCGGGGAGGTGACCGCGGCGCTCGACTGGGAGCTGTCGACGCTGGGGGATCCGCTGGCGGACATGGGCAGCCTGCTGGCGTACTGGCCGGAACCGGGGGAGGAGGAGACCGGGGGCGATTTCGCCGCCTCCGTCCTCGAAGGCTTCCCGGGCCGTGCCGAGCTCGCTCAGACGTATCTGACCGAGACAGGCCGGGACCCGGCGGCACTGAAATTCTGGCACGTGCTGGGCCTGTGGAAGGTGGCTGTGATTGCCGAGGGCGTGATGAGGCGAGCCATCGATGAACCGAGAAACAAGAGCGCGACGGGCACGCCCACCGTGGAACGCGTCGATGCGCTCGTGGACAAGGCATGCCGAATCGCTGACGAAGCCGGGTTCTGACAAGGAGTAGCGATGTCCGCTCGTCGCACCGCTGGTGACCGCGGTTGCTTCCGGCTCGCGCTCCGCGATGTGGGAGAGATCGAGCCGTCCGGCCCGATCGTCGGGCATCGGCGCGAGCTCGGCCGGGGCAAGGGCAGGGCGGCCGGTGCCGCACCGCGGCCGGGCCCCGGTTCCCGGTTCCCGGTTCCCGGACGGAGCTTGTCCCGCCGGTCCGGCATTGCACGTAGCGCCCGGGTGCGGTGTCTGCCGCCCTGCTGCGGGAGGATCGCGGCATGAGGCAACGACAGGCGGTCACGGTCGGGGTCGACCTTGCCGCGAGCGCACGGCGTACGGCTGTGTGCCGGGTGCTCTGGGGTGGCGGAGAAGGCTTGGCGGTGGAGTTCGTCGTGCCCGAGGGGGACGAGGGTCTGCTGGCGGTTGTCCGGGCTGCCGACAAGACAGGCCTCGACTGCCCTCTTGGCTGGCCGTCGAGCTTTGTGGCAACGGTCCTGGCCCACCACCGGGGCGAGCGGCTGCCGCCTGCCGTCAGGTTCGAGGAGCGTGCGGACGGGAGGCCCGGTCTGGATGCGCTGCGATTCAGGGTCACCGACGACCTCACATGGAAGGCGACCTCGATGCGGCCTCCGCTGTCGGTGTCCACCGATCTTCTGGGCGTCGTGGCGCTGCGAGCGGCTTATCTGCTGGATGGACTCGCGGCGACCGGAGTCCCCGTGCCCCGGGACGGGTCGGGACCGATTGCCGAGGTCTACCCCGCTGCCGCACTGCGGCGGTGGGGGATCCACCGTGCCGGTAGCTACAAGAGCGCCACGCCCGCAGCGCGTGCCGCCCGGGAGCACATCGTCCGCTCGGTCGAGGCGGGATTGGGGGTGGCGCTCCCCGAGCCGGTGCGCGGGCAGTGTGTCGACAGCCACGACCATCTGGACGCGTTGCTCTGCGCCCTGGTCGCTCGCGCCGTCCTGATCGGGGACACTCGGTGGCCGCGTTCGCCGGACGAGCGCGCGGCCGCCCGGCAGGAGGGCTGGATCCACCTGCCCGGTACGGATCTGGCTGCCCTCCGCGCTGACGGCTGACTGAGGATCGCCCTGACGGAGTCCGGCGGACACCAACCGCGACAACCGGGACCGGCAGGCCTGAGCTTCCTCGGCCGACCGGGGAGATGGCCGATCCCGGAGGCCGCGAGCGGTACGGAACAAGCACGCAGCGACGGGGGATGTGGCTCACGACTTGCCCGATGAGCCGTGGCCCCGCCCTGCCCTGCTTCTGCGCCACGCTCCGCGGGAGCTGATATCTGCTGCCGCAGCTTCAGAAATTTACGCAGTGTGTGATGCGGGTCCCTGGCGTCACGGGCGAAATGGTAGTACTTGCCGTGCTCCGGATGCTTGCACCGTGCTACTCTTGATCCCACTTGCAGTTGTGGTTCCCATTGACACTTCAAGTGCTTCGTATGGCTTTAAGCCATCGGGCACTTTTGTATTTCCGGTGCTGTTTTCCGGACGGGGTAATCATCGCGGCGACGTCGGGGTTCGCACAGTGTGGACTCCGAGTACTGCCCCAAAGGAGATTTTGACATGGCTACTGGCACCGTGAAGTGGTTCAACGCGGAAAAGGGTTTCGGCTTCATCGAGCAGGACGGCGGCGGCCCCGACGTCTTCGCCCACTACTCGAACATCGCCACCCAGGGCTTCCGTGAGCTGCAGGAAGGTCAGAAGGTGAACTTCGACGTCACGCAGGGCCAGAAGGGCCCGCAGGCGGAGAACATCGTTCCTGCCTGACGCTGAAAGCGTGCGACGCAGCTGGGGTCGGCACCTTGCGGTGCGGGCCCCGGCTCGTTGCTGTTCGCAGGGATGCCCGAGGTGCCGTTATGGCATTTCCCTGTATGCGTGATATCAGGCCGTGCACTGTTGTTCTGCGTGCATGGCTTCGGCCGGAAATAGGTCCGCTCGCGTCCCTGTACGGCCCACCCGCCCCATCCGGTGGATTCCCGGCAGTGTGAAGCCGGGCATCGTCGCTATATTCCGCACCGGTGCGGCCGGTTTCGTTCCAGTCTTTTATTCGGCTCGTTCTTGCAATTCCGTGGCGCTCATTGCTGCCGAGAATTCCTCGATACGTGCCATATCGAGGAAGGTTCTGCATGAACCGCTCAGCTCGCACGAACGACCGCTACTCCAACCCCCGCAGGGGCGGATCCGCCGGTTCCGACCGGGGCGCCCGTTTCCGCCCGCAGGGCCAGAGCCGCCCCGGCAACCGCTCCGGCGGCCACGGACGCCGTCCCGCCGCGGTGCAGGGGGAGTTCGCGCTGCCCGTCACCATCACCCCGGCCCTCCCCGCGGCCGCGACCTTCGGCGAACTGGACATGCCGGCCGAGCTGCTGAAGACGCTCACCAGCCTCGGCATGAACGAGCCGTTCCCGATTCAGGCGGCCACGCTGCCGAACACGCTGGCCGGGCGGGATGTTCTGGGCCGCGGACGTACCGGCTCCGGCAAGACGCTCGCCT
>NZ_JBSFUK010000060.1:0-13813 GCF_053591755.1 Streptomyces sp. NPDC002926 | reverse complement strand
AGGACAGCGCCGGAGATCGCCCGCCAGTTCCCCGGACTGGACGTGCTGTTCGTCGGAGCCGGCACCACCGGGACCCTGATGGGCTGCGCGCGCTATTTCCGGGAGTGGCAGCGGCCGGTGCATGTCGTCGCCGTGGACAGCGTCGGTTCGGTGGCCTTCGGCGGTGAGCCGGGCCGCCGGATGATCCCGGGCCTGGGCATGAGCATCCGTCCCCCGCTGCTCGACGAGTCCTATGTGGACGAGGCCGTGCGCGTCGAGGAGGCCGACACCATCCGCACCTGCCGTCGCCTTGCCAGACGCGGATTCCTGTTCGGCGGCTCCACCGGCACGGTCGTCAGCGGCGCGATGGGCTGGCTCGCCCAGCACGACACGCGAGGGCTCACTGCCGTGGCGATCGCCCCGGACCTCGGCGAGCGCTACCTCGACACCATCTACCAGGCCAACTGGGTCCAGGACCTCTACGGCGAGGACATTCTCGACCCCCACGGGCCGGCCGCCGCCGGCTCCCCGACACCCCGCCCCGCACCACCGGTGCGGTCACCGCACCCGCAGCCGCGCCCTCGGCGCCAGGACCACGACACCCAGGCCCATGCCGCGTCCGGCGACCGACCACTTGGCGGGTCCTGGTGAGCTGAGCGTCATGACCGTCCACAGGCCCGGGCAGCGGCGGTCCGCGACCGCGGATGCACGGCTGGATGAGTCCTCGTGCAAGTCAGCCTGGTTCTGCGGTGTCCAGGCGGCTGAGCGGATCAACGGGCGCGGGGAGGACGGGATTCCAGCCGTGTTCGAGGAGGTCGAAGGCGGCGTCGACGGCGCGTAGGGGGGCGTCGCCGGCGTGGCCCAGGTTGCGGGCTTCGAGGGCGAAGCGGGCCAGGGCCCCGCAGTGGGGGTCGTCGACGGGGGCACCGATGTCGGCGGCGATGGCCCGGGCGAGGGCGTCCTGGTGGCGCATCCACATGCGGTGGGCGTAATCGGCCAGGGCGGCGGTGTTCTTGACGAGTTCGATGAAGGCGGTGAGGCGGGCGTCCGAGTCGTCGGGCCTGATCCTCACCCGCTCGATGTGCTCGCGCAGGGCCTGGGGGATCGACTGGCCGGGCGCCCGGTCGCGTACGGCGGCGACGAGGGCGGCCTGCTGGTCGGAGTCCTCGTCGAAGACCAGGGCCTCCTTGCCGGAGAAGTGCTTGAAGAGGGTGGTGGTGGAGACGTCGGCGGCTTCCGCGATGTCCCGGATGGAGACCTGGTCGTAGCCGCGCTCCAGGAAGAGGTTCAGGGCGGCGTCGGCCAGGGCTTGGCGGGTGGCGGCCTTCTTGCGCTCACGGCGTCCCACGGTCGTCTCAGGCATGGACCCAGCATAGCCGCATGGTTGCCTCGTGCAAAAAGTTGACTCGTTGCACTTTTTTGGTGAGTGTGCTTTTCTCGAGCCGGCCACCCCCGAGCCCGCTCGGACCAGGCCGTGAGCCCCTGCCAACAAGTAACCCTCGACGCCCCCTTGAAAGAACGGAGCACCTATGAACACCAGCACCCCCGCCTCCCGCATAGCGATCATCGGGGCCGGACCCGGCGGACTGACCTGCGCCCGCATCCTGCAGCGCCGCGGAATTGCCGTCACTGTTCACGACGCCGAGGCGTCACGTACCGCCCGTGACCATGGCGGCACCCTCGACATGCACCCCACCTCCGGCCAAGCCGCCCTGACTGCCGCCGGCCTCATGGATGAGTTCACCGAGCTGTCCCGGCCCGAGGGGCAGCGGATGCGCCTGCTCGGCCGCGACGCCACCGTCCACTTCGACGCCCTCCCCCCGGAGGCTGCCGACGGCCAGGGCAACCCCGAAATCGACCGCGGCCAGCTGCGCGACCTGCTCCTCGACTCCCTCACCCCCGAAACCGTGCGCTGGGGCCACAAACTCACCCACGCAGAACCGCTCGGGGAAGGTGTCCACCGGCTGCACTTCACCGACGACACCACCACCGACACGGACCTCCTCATCGGCGCCGACGGCGCCTGGTCCCGCGTGCGGTGCCTCCTCTCCGAGGCCACGCCCGCGTACACCGGCGTCACCTTCGTCGAGGCCGGCCTCCAGGAAGCCGACACCCGCCACCCCAAGCTCGCCGCGCTCACCGGCGACGGCACCATGATGGCGCTGGACAACAACCTCGGTCTGGTCGCGCAGCGCAACAGCAACCAGCACATCCGCATCTACATCGGCATGCGCATCGAGCAGGACTGGCACGAACGTGCGGGCCTGGACCTCACCGACACCGCCGCCGTCCGCGAACATCTACTGCGGCAGTTCATCGGCTGGAGCCCGGACCTGCTCGGACTCATCACCGACACCGACACGGGCTACATCAACCGGCCACTGACGGCCCTGCCCGTACCCCACACCTGGAACCACACCCCCGGCGTCACCCTCCTCGGCGACGCCGCCCACCTCATGTCCCCCTTCTCCGGTATGGGAGCCAACCTCGCCATGCTCGACGCCACCGACCTCGCCCGGGCCATCACCGCCCGGCCCACCCTCGGCGAGGCGGTCCGCGCCTACGAGAAGCTGCTGCTGCCCCGCTCCGTCGAGGCGGCCGAAGGCAGCGCCGAAGGACTCGACAGCGCCTTCGCCCCCGACTCGGCCCGGCAGGCACTCGCCCACATGAACGAACACCACTGACTGAGCGGCTCAACCGGGCCTGGACAATGGGCACATGGAAGGAAGTCTCTGATCACCGCCTGAAGCAACGGCAACCTCGTGCACACCGAGGAGCCGACCGGTCCATCAAGTGACTGCTGAGACTTGGGAAACGCCGTGGCGGAGCGTTCACAATTTCCGGCATCGGCCGACGCGGCGCCGGTCCAGGACGTAGGTCCAGGACCGGCATGGTGCGTGCTCGGGTGTCAGCAGCCGTTGCGCAGCCGGTTCCAGGTGACGGGACCGATAATGCCGTCGACGCCGATGCGGCAGGTGCGCTGGAAGTCCCTGGTGGCCGCGTCGGTGTAACCGCCGAAGTCCCCGTCGATGCCGGTCGGGCCGATGTAGAAGCCCCAGAACTGGAGGAGACACTGGGCCTCCCGTACGGCGTTGCCCGTATTGCCCCGCCGGATGGTGGGCGGGGTGACCGCGCCGTGGTAGCCGCAGTAGACGGCGGCTGCCCCTGTCTCACCCGCCGGTGCGGCGGGGGACGACTGGGCAGCCGACGCGGTGCCCATGGAGAGTGCGGATGTGCCGGCCAACAGCGTGATGACGACTGCTGCCGAAGTGGCGAAGCGGCGAAGGCGCCTCATAACTACTCCTCATATATGCAGGCGGTCGAACCCATGAGCGAAACCCTATGGGTACGCCCATCCAGGCAGGCAGATCCGATCCGGCTGAGTTGACGGCATTCCGCTTCTTGCCTGACCTCTGCGTGTGTCGCCTGTTGTTCACGGGTCGCCCGCCACCAGGTTTCGCGTGAGGAGCGGAGTGTCTGATACCGAGTCATCGGATCGTCACCATCGGTCGGCGCCGCATCGTCCGCTTCCCACCCGAACCACCCGGCCCTGGGTCGTCGCCGCATACCCACCAGGGTCAGTGACAGCCGAAAGGTCCCGGTGAGAGTAGCGCACAGCTCTCACCGGGACCCGGTGACGCGCTAGAAGGTCAGGTTCCAGGAGTCGATCTTGCCGGTGTCCTGGGAGGCCAGGTCACGGACGCGCAGCTTCCACGTGCCCGCGGCCACCTCCGATGAGGCGTTCACGGTGTACGTCTTGGCGACGTTGTCGGTGCCGTCGTTGTCCGGAAAGTCCTCGAGCGTATAGACCGTGCCGTCGGGCGCCACGAGAGAGAGCACGAGGTCGCCGCGGTAGGTGTGTTTGATGTCCACACCGACCTTGAGCGTGGCCGGGGCGTTGCCGCCGACCCCGGTCACGGTGAGCGCAGACTCCGCCGTGGCGTTGTCGGCGATGGCCACGTCCACTGTGTTCTCGAAGTACGTGCCGGGCGGCGGCGTGCCGCCGACAGCCTTCAGCGCGTCGACCTTGCCCTCGCCGAAGAAACTGTTGTTGGCGGTCGTGCCCGTGCAGCGGCTGTCGGACGGGCAGGCAGTGTCGGTGGCCTGGGCGGCCAGCTTGGCCCGGAGGTCCGCAGGCGTGGAGCCGGGGTTGGTGCTCGCCAGCAGCGCGGCCACCCCGGCGACGTGCGGGGAAGCCATCGACGTGCCGTTCATGGTTCCGTACTTGCCGCCCGGCAGCGTCGAGTAGACCCCGGACGCGCCGTCGCCGCCCGGGGCCGCGATGTCGATGATGTTCCGGCCGAGGTTGGAGTACGAGGCCTTGACGTTGCCATTGCCCATGGCTGCCACGGTCACCACGCCCGGCAGCTCGGTGGGGATGTCGATGCAGGCGTTGGTGATGGTGCGGGTGACCGGGGTCGAGTCGTTCGGGCTCGATGTGTCGGTCCGCTTGTTCGCCAGGTCGTAGTTGGAGTTGCCCGCGGCCGCGACCTGCAGCGAGCCCTTGCTCTCCGCGTACTCCTGGGCGCGCCTGACCCCCTCGATGATCGCTGCCTGGTCCACGTTGTCCGGGCAGTTGAACATCCATGGGTCCGTGTAATAGCTGTTGTTGGTGACCTGGAAGCTGTGGTCACCCGCCCACATGAAGCCGCAGACGGTGTTCTCGGCGAAGAACATGCTGGTGTTCGGCTCGGCGATCCGGACGGAGGAGATCTTGACGCCCGGGGCCACACCGATGACGCCCTTGCCGTTCTTGGCCGCCGCGATCGTGCCCGCCACATGCGTGCCGTGGTCGCCGACAGGGCGCCATGCGCCGGTCCTCGTGTCCGCCTTGCCGTAGGCGCAGGAGACGGAATCGGCCGCGTCGAAGTTGGGCGCGATGTCCTGATGCTGGTCGTCGACGCCGGTGTCGAGGACGCCGACCTTGACCGCGGAGGAGCCGGTGGTCACGGCCCATGCCTTGTCGGCATTGATCTGGGTCATGTCCCAGCGGTTGGACTCGGTGAGGGTGGTCGTGGCCTGCGTGGGAGAAGCCGGAATTGCCGGGTTGTACGCGTCGGCCGGAACATCAGAGGTCCGGGTGGCGCCGACCTGCTGCACCCCGCTGACCGAGCGCATCGTGCCCGCGAAGGTCGTGGACGCCGAGTGCGCCACGATCACGCCGATCGCGTCGTAGTGCGCGAACACCGTGCCGCCGTTGTCCGTGACAGCTCCCTGTACGGCCGACGTGTCGCCCGGTGCGGTGATGACCAGGTAGGCCCGGGTACCGGCGGCCCACGAGGCGGCGGGCGCCGCGGACGCCGCGGAAGTCCCCGCCGCCGTCGTCGCTGCCTGGGCAGCCCCGACCGGAGTTACCAGCGCGAAGGCCGCGCCGAGGACGGCGGTGGCCACGACCGAGCGTCTGAGACGGCCGGATATGAGGGTAAACAATGCATCCTCCGAGAACCCGGCGGCGCTGGTGGTGCCGACCGGGTCGAGTGTGGGAAGTGGTGGACGCAAGATGTCAGACAATGGTCCCGGATGAAATGGTTCCGATCACGCAAGTGCCGTTCTCTGACCGGTGATTGGTTCTTGCGAGGCGCCGCGGCCGAGTCTCCGGCGCCGGCCGGCACCGGAGTTCGGCTCCCACACCCAGCGGGGGCGGACTGTGGCTCGCGTCGTCACGGCGTACGGCGGGGTGCCGGAAGCGGCAACGCGTGCGGTGTTCAGCGAGCAGCTCCGGGCTGCATCCGACGTCCCTCGACCGGCTCGTCGAACCGTGGCTCGGCGACGCCGGCCAGGCAGCGTTCCACCGGCAGATCGCACAGGCTGATCAGCGGTACACCGATGAGATACAGGACCGCTACGGCACGATCGATGTCCCTGTCCTGGTCTGCTGGGGTGTCGACGACACGTGGATTCCAGTGGTCAAGGGCCACGAACTCACCTCCCGAATCCCCGGCGCACGACTCCGGCTCATCCCCGCGGCTGGACACCTCGTCCAGGAGGACGCCCCGGCCGAACTCACCGCGGCGCTCCTCGCCTTCCTCCACGACCCGAGCTGACACCGGCCGTGCCGGTACAGGCGATTGGCCTGATAGGTGAAGTCCGGCGCGCAACATGCCCGGACGGGGTGCCCCGGTTACGCCGGAACCCTGCGCCGGATGATCTTGGATTCATGGCTCCGGGCCCGGCACCGCTGGGGGTACCGGGCCCGAAGTGAAGGGTCTTGCACAGGCGGCGCGGGAGCCGCCACTCCCCTGCCCCGTCCCTCTGTTGCAGGCGGCCACAGCCCCGGTATCCCGCTGTGCGCGTCCCCTGCCTGGTGCGCTTCCGTCAGGAAGGCTTCGCCGCCGTCACGGCGGTGACGGTCACCTTGTTGTCGCACTCGGCGAAGAGCCCGTCCTCCAGGGCGACTTGGTGCATCCCCGACCCCGGCAGACCCACCACCAGCGTCGGGTAAGCGACCGGCTCGGAGCCGGACTTGCAGTAGCCGTCCCCCTCGCCCTGAACCTGGACGAAGGTCAGTTTCACCCACGCCTTGCCGCCCGGCGCCAGCCGCACCTGGGACGCCGATCCGGTGCGTGTCACCGCCAGCGGAGTGTTGCGCTGCGGAGAACCGTTGCCCGCCCCCGCCACCGTCGGGTGGCCCTGCAGGGTGCACGCGTGCCCGGAGGTGTTGGCGAACTCGACGACCGCCGCTCCGATTCCGGTGCCTTCAGGGCGGACAGCGGCCTGATACGCGGCAGCCTTCAGCCCGGTCACCGCACATGTCGGGGCGTCCTCGCCCGGCGATCCGGACCCCGAACCAGGCGCCGCGGGCGAGGCGCTCGCCGCCGGCACCGCCGATGCGCCCCCGTCGGCGGGCTTTGAGGCAGCGGAGTCCGGCCCTCCGGAAGAAGCCCCCGCCGCCGCCGTCGGCGACCCGGCCGCCCCTGTCTCGCCGTCGCCGGGCTGGCACCCGGCCACCAGCAGTGCGGCCGCCGACGTCGCGACCGCCGCCATCACGGCTCTGCGGATGCCGTTCCTGTGCTGCATGATGCCCCCCGAATGAGAAACGTCCAGGTACCGGTCTCTCGCCGGCACTCGTCACTGCAGACAGCGCCCGCCGGCGTCGGGTTTCGGCCATTGATCGTCTGTGACACGGCGGTGACAAGGCCGGGTCATCGTAACCACCCCTGGTCCCACCACACCCGCCAACACCCGTGACACCGGTGAGTCGGCCAGGGTTCAGCAGGCCGGGGTCCCGCCCCCGGGGCCGCGCCGAGAGCGCAGAATGTACTGCCCCCACGGCGCGTCCGCAGGCGGCCGGGACGGCCCCGCCCTCGTGCGGGCGGAGCCATCCCTGAGATCTACCGCGACAGCATCCCGTCGGACACCGTTGCCGGCGCAGGGGCGTAGCCGGTGGCCCGGTTGGTGAAGCTTCCCCGGCCCTGGGTCCGACTGCGCAGCCGGGACGCATAGCCGAACAGTTCCGCCAGCGGCACCGTCGCGGTGATCACCGCTGTGCCGGCCCGGGCGGCCTGGCCCGAGACCCGGCCGCGTCGTGCCGCCAGGTCACCGAGCACCCCGCCCACGGCGTCGTCGGGCACGGTGACCGTGACCTCAGCCACCGGTTCCAGGAGCGCCATCACGCCGGCGCGCAGGGCAGCCCGAAGCGCGAGCCGGCCGGCTGTCCGGAACGCCATCTCCGAAGAGTCCTTGGAGTGGGTGGCTCCGTCGGTCAGTGTGACCCGAAGTCCGGTCACCGGGTGACCGCCGAGGGGACCCTCGGCCAGAGCATCCCGGCAACCTGCCTCCACCGCGCGGACGTACTCCTGCGGCACCCGTCCACCGGCGACGGTCGATCCGAACACGAAGTCGCCCGCGTGGGCTCCGGCCTTGTCACCGGCGGCGCCGACCGCTGCCTCCAGTGGCTCCACGTCGAGGACCACGTGCGCGAACTGGCCCGCGCCTCCATCCTGCTTGACGTGCCGGTACACCAGACCGGACACGCCGCGCACGACGGTTTCGCGGTAGGCCACCTGCGGCCGGCCGACGCTGACATCCAGCCCATGAGTGCGGCGGATCTTCTCCACCGCGACCTCCAGATGCAGCTCGCCCATCCCCGACAGCACTGTCTGACCGGTCTCGGAGTCGGTCCGGACCGTCAGTGAAGGATCCTCCTCGACCAGCCGTGCCCACGCCGACGCCAAACGGCCGGTATCAAGGCTCCTGCGGGCCTCGACCGCTACAGAGACGACCGGATCGGCCACGGTGGGCGGTTCGAAGACCAGGGGCGCCGTGGGTGTGCACAGGGTGGCCCCTGCGCGGGCGCCCTTCAGCCCGACCACCGCAACGATGTCCCCGGCCACCGCCTGGTCCACCTCCTCGTGACGGTCGGCCTGCACCCGCAGGATCCGGCCGATCCGCTCGCTGCGGTGCGCGCCTGCGTCGAGCACTGCGTCTCCTTTCTGAATCGTTCCCGAATACACACGCAGGTAGGTCAGCCGGCCCGTGGCGGTCGAATTCACCTTGAAGACCAGTCCGGAGAACGGCGCCGCCGGGTCGGCGGCCCGCTCCTCAACCGTGCCGCCCAAGGAGCCGCGTACCGCCGGCACGTCCAGAGGCGACGGGAGGTAGGCCCCGACGGCATCCAGCAGCGCCTCGATCCCGCGGTTGCGGTAGGCCGAACCGCACACCACCACGACGCCCTCACCACTACGGGTCAGGTCGCGCAGTGCCGCGGCCAGAGTCGGTGCGGAGACCGTCGACTGCGTGCAGAACTCCTCCAATGCGACCGGGTGGAGTTCCGCCACCGCTTCCTCGAGCAGTCGGCGGCGACGTTGCGCTTCCGCACGCAGGGAGTCGGGCACCGGGCCGTCCTCGAACGTGTCGCGTCCGGCGCCCCATACCAGCGAGCGCATACGCAGCAGGTCCACCACACCCGTGAACTCGTCCTCCTGCCCGATCGGCAGCTGGACCACCAGCGGGACCGTATGCAACCGTTCCCGGATCGACTCGACCGCCGTGTCGAGGTCGGCACCGGCACGGTCCAGCTTGTTCACGAAGGCGATCCTCGGCACTCCGTGCCGGTCGGCCTGGCGCCACACCGACTCGCTCTGCGGCTCGACTCCCGCTACCGCGTCGAACACCGCCACCGCGCCATCGAGCACCCGCAGCGAGCGCTCCACCTCGTCCGAGAAGTCGACGTGGCCCGGCGTGTCGATCAGATTGATCCGGTGACCGTCCCAGACGCAGCTCACCGCCGCGGCGAAGATGGTGATCCCACGGTCGCGCTCCTGTGAGTCGAAGTCGGTAACGGTCGTGCCGTCATGGACCTCGCCCCGCTTGTGGGTGGCGCCGGTGACGTACAGGATCCGTTCGGTGACGGTGGTCTTGCCGGCATCGACGTGGGCGAGGATGCCCAGATTTCGGACGCCGGTCAGCGGACTGGTGGTGTGCAGGTCGGTACGCACGGCCCATGGCCTTTCAGGGTGATCGAGAACAGGCAGCGCGATTCCCCGGACGAAACGGCCTGGGGTCAGGCCGGCAGAATTCCCCGACCCGGCATCACCCCGTGATGTGGCGCGACCGCATCGGCATGTACGCCGGCAAGTCGGCTCACGGGCAGGCAGGGATCAGGTGTTCGTCCCGGACGTCCGGTGGCGGCCGCGCGGCCGCCACCGGGCGCACGTGGACATCAGGATCACGTCGTACCGTGAACGGGGAAGGACGACAGCGGTGCGGTAACGCACGGTCGGGCTCCCCTCACTTGTCGATGCGCACGCTGTGATGTCGTGGCGGCGCGTGTGGCGAGTGTAGTGAGCGAGGACGGTCCAGGGCACCGGATTTTCTGTCCCCGACAAAGGATGGACCAGGTCCCGCTTCAGCGCCTGCCGGTCACGACGGGAGCGGCGAACTCGCCCGCCGGATCCCGTCGTTGCGGGCCGGGCACCCCGCCGACGGCGCGGCGAATCATGGCCGGGGCGTACGAGGCTGCGTGTGATGATCTCGGCATGACCGTCATACCTTTCAGGCACGCGCTGATCCTGACGGCGGTGGCCTTGCTGACCACCGGGTGCGGGCTCTCGGCCGAACTCGATCGTGAATCGAATCCCGCGCGGACCGGAGCACAGGCGTCGCCCCGGCCGCCGGGTACCGGTCCGTCGACCGGTACCCGGACGCTTCCGCCGGGTGATGCCGAGCCGCCCTCTTCCGTGGACGGGCAAGGCTGCCCGGACACGGGTGTGCTCGTGTCGACCGGCACAGTGAACGCCGCCATGGGACTCCGCGCCATGCCCGTGACCCTCACCAACTGCGGTGAGCGCGACCACCGGCTGAACGGTTACCCCGATGTTCGGGTGCGGGACGTGGACCACGAGCGCATGGACGTAACGGTGCTCAAAGGACCGGAACCGATCACACAGCTCGACGACCCGGGACCACACCCCGTGACGTTGAAGCCCGGGGAGTCCGCGCGCAGCGTGTTCGTATGGCGCTACTCGGCCGTCGACACGGCGACACGGCGCGGGAGCGGCGTGTACGTGGAGATCGCCCCGGCCGTCGGGGTCGACCGGCAGACTGTGCAGCCGGAGGGTGGACTCGACATCGGCGACACGGGACTGCTCGGCACGACGGCGTGGCAGAGAGTCGTCGACTGAGGCCTGCCCCCCTCCCGTCGGTCAGGAAGCGTCGGCCTGCCCTACGCGCCCCGTGCCCCGGTCACCGGCCGCGTGCCGGCAGTTGAGGACCGGTTGGTGCTGGACAGGGTCAGTGCCGCAAGGGCCTCCGGAGCGCCGGACTGACCCCGGACGCCGGGGAAGGCGTTTATGTCCACGATCAGCGGGGCGCCGTCGCCGGTGTCGATGATGTCCACACCGTAGACGTCGAGTTCGAAGACCTCGCCGACCCGGCGCACCAGGGCGGGCCAGCCAGGCGGCAGGTTGCCGGGAGTGAGCGGCAGTGTGGGGCCGCTTCCCCCGGGCGAGAGTTCGGTCCGGCGCAAGGCGGCGAAAAGCTGGTCTCCGACCGCCCACAGTTTGTGGTCCCAGCCGCTGTTCGGTGCGAAGTCCTGCACCACGACCGGCTCCTGTGGCCATGCGGCGGCGAGGTCTCGAAGTTGTGTGTCGTTGTCGAGACGGGCCACCAGGTCGTGCCTTCGGCTGTGGCGGCTCTTGACCACCACCGGGCCGGGGAGCCGTGGGCCGGACGCCAGTTCAGCGAGCGTGGTGAAGGTCCGGGTGCTCGCGAACGGAAGGCCTGCCCGCCGGGTCAGCTCCGCCATCGCCGTACGGTCCTGGCACAACGCGGTCGCCGCGGCCGAGTTCACCACTTGCGCGCCGCGCTGCTCCAGGTCGCGAGCGAGGGCCAGGGCACGTGGCGTACGTGACTTCAGCAGGTAGACGTCGGCAAGCGGCTCGGGGACTTCCCCGAGCGTTCTCGGGTCCAGTGTCTGCACTTGGTGCTCGGGGACGAGGAGGGCGACGGTGGCGGCCAGCAGCGGATGGCCGGGCTCGGGTGTGATCAGGCCAATCCTCATACGCTCTCACCCGCCGCCGCAGGAACCTGCACAGGAGTCGGGACATGGGCAGGAGTCGGGACCTGCGCAGGGTGAGGCCGGGGTGTCAACGACGGCCCGCGGGCCTCGCCGTGCTGCTCCTGCGAACGGGCAGAGGGCAGCACGGCCGCGCCGGACGCCTGGCCGGCGCGGGCCAGCTCGAGTACGGCTCGTGCCACCCGGCCCGCAGCGTCGGGGACCTGACGGAAGCTGGGGAAGTCGTTCACATCGACGACCACGGGGCCGTCCGGACCCAGCAGCACGTCCACGCCGTACAGGTCGAGGCCGTAGACCACCCCGACCTGAGCGGCAATTGCGGCAACCTCGGCCGACAGGGACACGCGGCGTTCCCGCACCGGGAGGCCGGGATGGAGCGGGGAGCGGCGCTCGGTCGCGTACAGCTCGCCGCCGACGCAGTACACCTTGACGTCTATGCCCGAGTTGGTCACATACGGCTGGGCGATGAGCATGCCCTCCCTCGCGAGTTCGGGGACCATCGCGGCGAGCCGATCCGGCGACGACACCCGGTGCACGGCCCGTCCCGAGCTGCCGTCCGCGGGCTTGATCACCAGCGGATACTCCGACGCCGGTATCTCCGCCAGCAGCTCAGGCCGCGCCGCCGCGTAGGTCGGAGGCAGCGGAAGACCACGGCTGCGACCGATCGCCGCGGCCAGTGCCTTGTCCCGTACACCTCGTATCGACCGCGCGTCGTTGACCGTCGTCATCCCGGCCGCGGCCGCGGCTTCGAGCAAGGTGAGCCCCGGGCCGCCGGAGACCGTCTTGAGAACCCAGGCGTCATGGGTGCCCGCGCGCACCGCCTCGGTCATGCACAGCAGGGAACCGCCCGGCCGCAGCACGTCCACCTGGTGCCCCCAGGACGTCAGTTGACGGATCACCTCAATCGGCATGCCGTCATGACGGTAGTGCTCCTCCACCAGGAAGCAGAGCCTCATCGACCTTCCCCGTAAACCCCCGGACGTCCGCCGATCCCATCCGGCGAGTTGTGACATCACAGGATGTCATGAACCTCCGTGCGGCGATCTCCCGGCACCGGGCCGCCTCGGCACCGCCGCCTCCGGCCCGGCGGCGGCCTGCGGATCCAGGGAGGGAACCAGGGATTTCCCCGAAGAGCCGGGGTGTCACCCGGCCCTAGTCTCGCTGGTGGGTGGCCGGTCCGGCACACATCTGTCGGGCAGTATCCGTGCCGCATCCGCACGATCAGGGGGTGATCGCAGTGGGCAGTCCCGATGTGATCGCCGATGTGTCCGACATCCTGCTGAAGGTACTGACCGACGCGGTGCGCGAGTCCGGCTCCCAGGCCCAGGTGCGCCTCGTCGACCTCATCGGTCAGCAACAGGGCGGCAACTCCGGGCTCGGACTCGAGCTCTTCCTCTACGAGGTCGCCGAGGACCCCAGCGCACGCAACCGCGGTCCCCGCCACACCGTGGTGGAGGACCCGGTCACCGGCGCCGTGCGCCAGGAGCGGCGCAGGGCGGACATGGCGCTGTTGCTGCGCTATCTGCTCGTCCCGACCGGCGGCACCCCCGATGCCCAGCAGCGGATGCTCGGCCGGGCGATGCGGGCGCTGTACGACGACGCCATCCTGCAGGGCCCGTTGCTCGTGGCGGCCGCGGAGAGCAACAGCGTGGCCGAGGCCGGGGAGTCACTGAAGCTGCGCCTGGCTCCGCTGTCGCTCGACGAGCGGGCGAAGGTGTGGTGGGCGATCTCGCAGCCGTACCGGCTCTCCCTCAACTACGAAGTGCGGGTGGTCAATCTGGCCTCCCGCGACATCACCGCGGCTTCGGCCGTCACCGGCGGCGGCGTCGCCGTCGGACAGCGTGCCGGGGTCCGCACATGACGGCCGGCGGCGCGACGGTCGACACCGTACGGATCGCACCGGGACCGGTCTGCCTGCTGCCGCTGGACGCCTTCACCGGACGTACGCCCGTCCTGCGGGTCACCGCCGTGGTCGAGCGGCGCCTGGCGGGCGGCCGGTGGACCGCCGAGGACGACGTGCCGGTGGTGACGACTCCGGGCGGTGCGATCGTGTTGCCGTCGCTGGCGAGTGCGCATCCCGCTCCCGCACCGGGCGGCGTACAGCGCCTGCGTATCCGGCTCGTCTCGCCGTATCTGCTGGACGCGGAGCACCCGGGCGGCGTGGAGTTCGACGCTCCGGCGGCGGCTGCGCCAGCGGTGACGCGGGTACGGCTGTATCCGCTGCCCGCCTATCCCTTCCCGCCCGGGACGCGCCTGCTGCGCGGGCGGGTACGGCGTGGCGGGCCAGCGGGTGCGGCGGTGGCCGGAGCGGCGGTCAAC
>NZ_JBSFUK010000059.1:0-14114 GCF_053591755.1 Streptomyces sp. NPDC002926 | reverse complement strand
CTCACCGCGCTTCGCGCGAGTTGCGACGCTTTACGTCCCGGACACGACCCCTGCGCGTCCCCCTGCCCGGAGGCAAGGGCGGGCCCCCTCGGGTGCCGGCACTCCTGGGCGTGAGGGGCGGCGACCCGCACCCGGTGGTGTGAGGGGCGGCGACCCGCACCCGGTGGTGTGAGGGGCGGCGACCCGGAGCCGGTGGCCGTAGGTGGGTGAGGCGCCGCTGCCGGGAGGCTCGCGGCGGAGCACACCCGGCGCACCCGAGGTTGAAGGCCTCAGGCCGTCGCACCGCTGCGCGAAGCTGCCGCTCCGGGGGCGAGGGGGCGTCAGCCCCCACGAACCCCTCCCCCCATGGGGCCTGGGGGCACCGCCCACAGTTTCGGGAAGGGGCGGGGTGGGGGAAACGCCCCGCACCGCACCCCCCGCACCCCGACCACCATCACCGCAGCCCAAGGAGCCGCCACACATGCCCCCTACCGCCCTCGCCCGCGTGCGGGACGCATACGAGCGCATCGACCGGGCCCAGCGGCCCGACATCTGGATCACCCTCCGCCCCCGCGCGGACGCCGAATCGGATGCCCGTACCGTCGACGCGCGCATCGACGCCGGTGAGCAACTCCCCCTCGCCGGCCGCACCGTGGCCGTCAAGGGCAACATCGACGTCGACGGCCTCCCCACCACCGCCGCCTGCCCCTCCTACTCCTACAACCCGGCCGCCGACGCCCCCTCCGTCGCGCGGCTCAGAGCCGCCGGTGCCGTCGTGCTCGGCAGTACCAACATGGATCAGTTCGCCACCGGCCTCGTCGGCACCCGCTCCCCGTACGGCGCGGTACGCAGCGTCCACGACCCGGCGAGGGTCGCCGGCGGATCCAGCTCCGGATCCGCCGTCGCCGTCGCCCTCGGCATCGCCGATCTCGCGCTCGGCACGGACACCGCCGGCTCGGGCCGGGTCCCCGCCGCCTTCAACGGAATCGTCGGCATCAAGCCCACCCGCGGCCTCGTCCCCACGGACGGCGTCGTCCCCGCCTGCGCGAGCCTCGACTGCGTCAGCGTTTTCGCCCGAACGCTCCCCGAGGCCGAGCTCGCCCTCGCCGTCGTAGCCACGCCGCCCGGTCGCGCGGCCCCGCACCGCGCCCCCGGCCCCTGGCGGGTCGCCGTGCCCTCGGCAGCGCAGCTCGGGGCCATGGACGACGGCTGGGCCGAGGCGTACGAAGCGGCAGCGGACCGCCTCGCGGGCGTCGGCGCCCGCCTCAGCCCCATCGACCTCACGCCTTTCACCGAGGCAGCCGCGCTCCTCTACGACGGCGCGTTCGTCGCCGAGCGCTACACAGCCGTCGGCACCTTTGTCGACAAAGCCATGAGCGACCTCGACCCCACCGTCGCCGCCATCATCCGTGGCGCCCGCGACATCCCCGCCCATCGACTCTTCGCCGACCAGGCCCGGCTCGCCGCCCTCCGCTCGCGCGCCATGACCGCCCTCGCCGGAGCGGACGCGCTCCTCCTGCCCACCACCCCGGGCCATCCCACTCTCGCCGACGTCGCCGCCGACCCGTTCGGCGCCAACGCCCGGCTCGGCCGGTTCACCAACTCCACCAATCTCTTCGACCTCGCCGCGGTCGCGGTCCCCGCAGATGAAGTGGACGGCCGCCCCTTCGGTGTCATGCTGATCGGCCCGGCCGGCACGGACGACCGACTCGCCAGGATCGCCGGGCACCTCACCCCGCCGGCTTGCCTCACCGTCGTCGGTGCCCACCTCAGCGGCCAGCCTCTCAATCCCCAACTCCTTGCCGTCGGCGCGCGGTTGATCCGTACCACCACCACAGCCCCCGCCTACCGGCTCTTCGCCCTGCGCACCGACCCGCCCAAGCCAGGTCTTGTCCATGTGGAAACCGGCGGCCAGAAGATCGAGGCCGAGATCTGGGAGTTGCCTCCGGAGGGCCTCGGCACACTCACCGCCGCCCTCCCCCGCCCCATGGCCATCGGCCGCGTGGAGCTGGCCGACGGCACCACCGCCCCCGGTTTTCTCTGCGAACCCGCCGCGCTCGACGATGCCCTGGACATCACGGAGTACGGCGGCTGGCGGGCGTTCAGAAACAGTTGACTCGGGCTCGCGGCACCTTCTCGCCGTCGCGGAGCTGCGTGGACAGCCATCCGAACCCGACGGATGATGGAGAAAAGCGGAGGTTATTGGGACGAAAGGTGGGAATCGCTATGGCTGAACACCCGGACTGCGCTCTGGTACGCCGGGGTTACGCAGCGTTCGGGCTGGGTGACATGGAGGCACTCGGCTCCTTGATGACCGCGGATGTCGTCCACCACGTTCCGGGAGACAACCCGCTGTCCGGACACCACAAGGGCCGCGACGCCGTTCTCGACCTCTATCGCCGCTTCGGCGAGGAAACCCTCGGCACGATGCTGATCGAGCTCGAAGCGGTGCTCGGCGACGGCCGCGGGCATGTCATGTCCTTCCATACGACCCGGGCCGACCGCGGCGACCTCGGCATCGAGGTCCGCCAGGGGCTCTTCTTCACCATCGTCGGCGGCAAGATCACTGACATCGACCAGTGCACCGAGGACATCGACGAGGAAGACAGGTTCTGGAGCTGACCTCCCGGAGCCGAACGTCTCCGCCCCGTCCACCGCGTACAGGCGGTGGACGGGGCAGTGCGACGGCTGACGGTCTCAGCCGACCGAGCTGTACGCCACAACACCCCGCAACAGCGCGTCGACCGCCTTGCGTGCGTTCTTCCCGACCGTGCTGCCCTCCCGCGGCGACGCCGCCGCGATCTGGCCGAGGACGTCGATGACCTGCTTGGACCAGCGGACGAAGTCGCCGGCGGGCATCTCCGCCTCGCGCAGCACCTCGTCGAGGCTCCGGTCGGAGGCCCACTGGTACGCGGCCCAGGCGAAGCCGAGATCGGGTTCGCGCTGTCCGACACCCTCCGCCTGATTGATCTTGAACTCTTCCTCCAGGGCGTCGAGCCGACCCCAGATCCGGATCATCTCGCCGAGCGCGGCCTTCGCCTTGCCCGCCGGGACCTTGGGCGCCACCGCGTCGTCGGCCTGCCGTGCCTCGTACACCAACGCCGAGACGCACGCGGCCAGTTCGGCCGGGTTGAGCCCCTCCCACACACCATCGCGCAGGCACTCGCTCGCCAGCAGATCCAGCTCACCGTAGAGCCGCGCGAGTCGCCTGCCGTGCTCGGTGACCTCGTTCCCGCGCAGATAGTCCAGTTCGGTCAGCAGCGCCACGATCCGGTCGAAGGTACGGGCGATGGTGTTCGTACGCCCCTCGATGCGCCGCTCCAACTGCCGGGTGTCGCGCTGCAGCCGGTGGTACCGCTCCGCCCACCGCGCATGGTCCTCGCGCTCCGCGCAGCCGTGGCAGGGGTGCGCGCGCAGCTCGGCACGGAGCCGGGCGATCTCGCGGTCGTCGGCGGCCTCGGCCCGCTGCTTGCGATGCCGCTCGGGCACGATGTGGCCGGCCTTCGTCCGCAGCGCGGACGCCAGATCGCGCCGCGACTGGGGGGAGCGCGGGTTGAACGACTTCGGGATCCTCATCCGCTCCAGCGCCTCGACCGGCACCGGGAAGTCCATCGACGCCAGCCGCTTGACCTGACGCTCGGCGGTCAGGACCAGCGGCCGCGGACCGTCGTGCTGCTCGAAGCCGCGGTGTCCGTTACTGCGTCCGGCCGGAATGCCCGGGTCGAGCACCAGCGCGAGACCCGCGAACTTGCCCGTCGGGACATGGATGACATCGCCGGGCTTCAGCTTCTCCAGCGAGGATGCCGCGGCGGCCCGCCGCTGTGCGACGCCCTGCCTGGCCAGTTCCGTCTCGCGGTCCTTGAGCTCACGGCGCAGCCGTGCGTACTCCTCGAAGTCTCCCAAGTGGCAGGTCATACCCTCGCGGTAGCCCTCGAGTCCCTCTTCGTTCTTCTGCACCTGGCGACTTATGCCGACGACCGACTTGTCCGCCTGGAACTGCGCGAACGAGGTCTCGAGCAGCTCGCGCGAGCGGTGGCGTCCGAACTGCTGCACCAGATTGACGGCCATGTTGTACGAGGGCTTGAAGCTGGAGCGCAGGGGATACGTGCGCGTGCCGGCAAGACCGGCGAGAGCGGCCGGGTCCATGGCCCGCTGCCACAGCACCACCGCATGGCCCTCGACATCAATGCCGCGCCGTCCCGCCCGGCCGGTGAGCTGGGTGTACTCACCGGGGGTGATGTCGGCGTGCTGCTCGCCGTTCCACTTGACGAGCTTCTCCAACACCACGGAGCGGGCAGGCATGTTGATGCCGAGTGCCAGTGTCTCGGTGGCGAAGACGGCTTTGACCAGACCGCGTACGAAAAGCTCCTCGACGACCTCCTTGAAGGTCGGCAGCATGCCGGCGTGGTGCGCGGCGATGCCACGCTCCAGACCTTCCAACCACTCGTAGTAACCCAGGACATGCAGGTCCTCGCCGGGGATTGCGGCGGTCCGCTCCTCGACGATCTCGCGCACCTTGAGCCGCGCCTCCTCGGCGTTGAGCCGCAGTCCCGCGTACATGCACTGCTGTACGGCGGCTTCGCAGCCCGCCCGGCTGAAGATGAAGGTGATCGCGGGCAGCAGCCCTTCCGCGTCGAGCCGCTCGATGACCTCGGGCCGTCCCGGCGTCCAGATCCGGGTGCGCTGGCGCCGCTCACGCTCGCGGTCCGCCTCGCGGATCATCTTCCCGCGACGGCGATCGCGGGGGTTGTACGTGCGCTGGTTCTCCATCCGCGCCATGCGTGCGAGATCGGGGTTGACCTCGCGCCGGGTCACGCCGCGGCCGCCGTGGTCGCTCTCCTCCTCGAAGAGGTCGTACATCCGGCGGCCCGCCAGGACGTGCTGCCACAGCGGCACGGGCCGGTGCTCGGAAACGATCACCTCGGTGTCGCCGCGGACGGTGTCCAGCCAGTCGCCGAACTCCTCGGCGTTCGACACGGTGGCCGAGAGGGACACCAGGGTCACCGACTCGGGGAGGTGAATGATCACTTCCTCCCAGACGGCGCCGCGGAAGCGGTCGGAGAGGTAGTGGACCTCGTCCATGACCACATGGCCGAGACCGAGCAGCGACTGCGAGCCCGCGTACAGCATGTTGCGCAGCACCTCGGTGGTCATCACAACCACCGGTGCATCGGGGTTGACGCTGTTGTCACCGGTGAGCAGGCCGACCTTGTCCGCGCCGTAGCGCCTGGCGAGGTCGGTGTACTTCTGGTTGGACAGTGCCTTGATGGGTGTGGTGTAGAAGCATTTACGGCCCTGCTGAAGGGCCAGGTGGACGGCGAACTCGCCGACGATGGTCTTGCCGGAGCCGGTGGGCGCCGCGACGAGCACGCCCTTGCCCGCTTCCAGGGCCTGACAGGCCTCGATCTGGAAGGGGTCCAGGTCGAATTCGTACAGCGCTCGGAAGGGGGCCAGCGCAGTGGCCTCCTCAGCAGCGCGAATACGGGCAGCGACGTAGCGCTCAGCGGGAGAGAGGTCCTCGGTCATCTTGCTCACGAGCCTACCCGTCGCCTCTGACAGTGGGCGCGATCTTTAATTGACCGGGGCAAGTACCGGTAGGGGCACCCGCACGGCGCCCGGAACGCACGAGCGGCCGGTTGCGCGGCGTGCGCGCCCCGGCCGCATCCAGCGGTGCTACTGGCGAAGGGTGAATCCCGCCGGTCACCCGGCGGACCTTGCAGGCTCAGGTGATGTCGTCGTAGCCGTTGAGCCGGTTCGAACGCCCACCGTCCGCTTCACCGCCGGCCTGCTCGGGCAGTGCCCGGCTGGCAGGTACGGACTCGATCTCACCGACGGCCTCGGGGGTGAGGTCGAGTTCGGATGCCTCGTCGTCGTCGAGCTCGGCGTCGGGGTTCCGCCGCGCGCGGCGCTTGTCGTTGACAATGGCGAAGCCCACGGCCATGAAGTACAGGATCACGATCGGCCCGGACAGGGCGATCATGCCGATCGGGTCCGTGGTGGGCGTGGCGACCGCCCCGAAGACGAACACGCCCATCACGACGCCGCGCCACCAGCGGACCATACGACGCCCGCTCACCATGCCCACCAGGTTGAGCATGATCAGCAACAGCGGCAGTTCGAAGGCGAGCCCGAAGACCAGCACCATGCGAACGGAGAAGTCGAGGACGTCGTCCAGTTCGAGGAGGTTGCCCGCGGTGTCGGGCGTGATGCTCAGCAGCACCTTCATGCTGATGGGCATGATCACGTACGCCAGGTACGCGCCGGCCGTGAAGAGCGGAACCGCGGCGGTCACGAAGTAGTACGTGTACTTCTTCTCGCTCCTGTGCAGGCCCGGGGCCACGAAGGCCCAGAGCTGGTAGAGCCAGACGGGGCAGGAGAGGAGGATGCCCGCCATCATGGTCACCTTGACGGTGGTGGTGAAGGGCGACAGCAGCTTGTTGAACACGATGGTGGCGCACTGACCACCGGTGTTCTCTGCGATCCCGCCGCCTTTGCACTTGGGCACGGGAGCGGAGAGGAAGTCCATCAGCTGCTTGTTGTAGAACGCCGCGAAGATGCTCGCGATGACGATCGCCAGCAGTCCCTTGGCAAGCCGGTTGCGCAGCTCACGCAGATGGTCCGCGAGCGGCATCCGCCCCTCGGGGTCCTTCTCCTTCGGTTTCGAGCGGGCAGGCTTGAGCAACCCACGTCCTCATCTCGTGCGGCAGGCCACGATCGGCGGCCTTGGGGTCAGCGCTGGGTGGTGGTGTCGGTCGGCTCGTTCACAGGACGAGCACTCGTCACATCGCCGGGCGAAGCCTGAATCGTACGAGGAGCGGCCTGACCCTGGGCCGGGTCCTGCGTCGGGTCGGCAGGGGTGGCAGCCGGCTGACCCTCCGACTTCATCGCCTTGGCCTCGCTCTTGAGGATCCGGGCGGACTTGCCCAGCGAACGGGCCATCTCGGGAAGCTTCTTGGCTCCGAAGAGCAAGACAACGACAACGAGGATGAGAATGATCTCGGTGGGGCCGATCTGTCGGAACATAACTGGTGTCTACCTTCTCACCGAGGCGGCATGGGGCTGAGCTGCAGATCGCTGCGGACCGGTGTCCGAGCCGCGACCGGCTGCGATCGTAACTCTCACGGGTAAACGCAGGGCAATGCCCTTGCGTACTCCCGTCGCGGCCGGCGCCTCATTGCCTGTTGCCGCCGTCTTCAGCCTACCGCCCGGGTCAGCCGTGCATCAGGGTGCACCCCGGCTACCGCAGGGCTTCACCGGTGCGGGCCAGACCGGTCGCCGCGTTCTCCAGATCCTGGGCGGCCCGGTTGATGCGCTCCGTGGTGCGGGCCACCTCACGCCCCAGTCGCTGGGCCTCGAGGAAGACCCGGACACCGAGGATCCCGAGTACAGCGATCCCGAGGAAGCCGAGGGCGATGGCGAGCATGGGCCAGAACATAGGCAGAACCTGGGCCGTTCTAGACGGTGGAGTGGAGGCGCAGGGTCCGCACGCCGCCGCCGGTGAGGAGCTCGACGATGCGCTCCCCGGCCGGCCGGCGGACGGCCTTTTCGCATTCGGGGCAGGTGAAGGAGTAGAAAGTGGTGCGGCGGCTGGCGCCGATGGCGAGCCGCAGCGCCCCTGCGGAGAGCTCGAAACGGCCGCGGCACTCGGGGCACGCGGCTTTGAAGAGGACCGGTCCCACCGTCGCCGGAATTCCAGACATCAGAGACATGCCGCGCGAATCTCCTTTTTCCTGACTGTCATACGCCGCGAGATTCCTGACTGTCATACGCCGCGAGCGCCTCACGCGCCGCCAGCCGGGCACTGTCCGCCAGGTCCTGCGGCGAGACGATCCGCCCGTCCCGCCCCAGCCGCAGTGCAAGCCGCCGCAGCGAGGCCGGGGCAGGTGTACGCAGAGTGATGCGCAGGCCACCCTCGGGGAGCTCCTCCGCGCTGTCGTGCGGGTAGTACTCGGCGACCCAGCGTCCGCCGGGGCCGACCTCGACCACAACCTCCGGATCGTCCGCGGACGGCTGCACCAGCCCTTCGGAGAGATCCCTCAGCTCGATCTCGGGCGGTGCGGAGGGGGCGTCGAGCAGCTTGATCTCGGCCACCCGGTCGAGGCGGAAGGTCCTGCGCGCCTCGGAGAGACGGCACCACGCCTCCATGTACGTATGCCCCACGGCGAAGAGCCGGATCGGGTCCACCTCACGCTCGGTGAGCTCGTCGCGCGCGGGCGAGTAGTACTTCAGCCACAGGCGCCGGCGCTCCGAGATCGCCCGGTCCACATCGGCGAAGACACCGCCCTCGGACTCGAAGGTGACCGAGAGCCGGGAGCTCGCGCCTGCCGCCTCGCCCGCCGCGGTCTCCAGTTTCGCCGTGGCCCGCAGCAGCGCCTCGCGGTCGCCCTCGCGCAGCCCGGGCAGAGTGGCGACGGCGCGCGCGGCCACCAGCAGAGCCGTCGCCTCGTCGGCGGCGAGCCGCAGCGGCTCAGCGGTACTCGTGCCGGAGGCATCCGGATTGCGCCACCAGATGCGGTCCCCGTCGGTGTCGATGTCGAGCAGATCACCGCCGCGGAAGCTGGTCCCGCACATCGGCAATACGTCGAGGTCGGAGATCAGCTCGTCCTCGGTGATCCCGAAGGCGCGGGCGACGTCCCCCACGCGCGCGCCGGGGCGCTCGCGCAGATAGGTCACCAGCGAGAGCATCCGCCGGGTCTGGTCAATGGCGTTGGCGGCCATGGTTGTACGAGTCCCCCTCAGCCCTTGGCCACGGCACGGAGCCGGTCGACCACATCGGCCCGCAGATCCGCGGGCTCCAGTACGACGACGTCCGGGCCGAACTCCACGAGCCAGGCGTCGAGCCCGTGCCCGTACGGAATCTCCAACTCGTCCCAGCCCTCGCCCAGTTCCCGGACGGACTGTGCTCTCGAGCGCAGCGGATAGCCGCAGCCGGAGCGCAGCCGGATCACGGCGGAGCGGGTCGCGGTCTCACCCGCCCAGGTCTCGACCGTCTCGCGGACGGTCACGACGTCGGGCACGGGGGCGGTGAACGAGCCGGCCCGGGAGCGGACCCGGCCGGTGATACGCGAGAGCCGGAAGACCCGCTCGGCCCCCCGGTCCCGGTCCCAGCCGGCGAGATACCAGTGGCCGCGCCAGAACTCGAGGGCCCAGGGTTCGACCTGACGCTGCTCGGGACGCGCGGCATTGGCCTTGCGGTAGTCGAAGACGACGGGGCGGCGGTCGCGGCAGGCGAGCATCAGCGGTTCGAAAGCGGCCTCATGGACCGGGATACGGGGCTCGAGTGCGCTGTGGTGCGCCTCGTACGAATCCTCCGCCTCGGGCATACCGGCAGCGCGCAGCTTCTGCAGGGCGCCGCTTGCCGCTCCGGCCAGTCGCGCCTGCTGCCAGACCTTGGCCGCCAGCCCGAGGGCGGCGGCCTCCTCGGCGTCCAGCGTGATGGCGGGCAGCCGGTTGGAGTCGCGGCGGGCGAGATAGCCGGTGTCGCCGTCGAGGTTGTCCACCGTCTCGATGACCAGGCCGAGTTCGCGCAGATCGTCCTTGTCGCGCTCGAACATCCGGTTGAAGGAGTCGTCGGAGCCGGCCTCCAGATAGGCCTCGATGGACCCGCGCAGCTCGCGCTTGCTGAGCGGACGCCGGGTTCCCAGCAGGCACAGCGCCAGATTCATCAGCCGCTCGGCCTTGGCAATGGCCATCGACGCCCTTCGCCCCCATCTACGTAACACTTCCGAGCGTTGACCGTACCGCTCCGGGGTGTCGGGGCAAAAGCCGAGGGCCCACGCCAGGCGGCATGGGCCCTCGTTACGCTACGAAGCGATCGGACTCAGACAGCAACCAGATCGCAGACGAAGATCAGCGTCTCGCCGGGGGCGATGACGCCGCCACCGGCGCCACGCTCGCCGTAGGCAAGGTGCGCGGGGATGGTCAGCTGGCGACGGCCGCCGACCTTCATACCCTGCACGCCCTGGTCCCAGCCGGAGATGACCTGGCCGACACCGAGCTGGAACTGGAGCGGGGTGCCGCGGTTCCAGGAAGCGTCGAACTCCTCGCCGGTGGAGAAGGCCACGCCCACGTAGTGGACGGAGACGGTGTCACCGGCCTTCGCTACCGCGCCGTCACCCTCCCAGATGTCCTTGATCTCCAGGTCGGCCGGCGGCTCGCCACCCGGGAAATCGATCTCGGGCTTCTCGATGCTCACTGAACTGCTCCTCTAAATGATGAACGGGGCAACCTGGACAGTCTTACATCTTTGTCAGAAGGTCCACGGCGAAGACGAGCGTCGAGTTCTTCGGGATGCCCTGCTTCTCCTCGGCGCCGAAGGCCTGGTCCGGCGGGATGACCAGCAGCACGCGGCTGCCGACCTTCTTGCCGATGAGACCGTCCTTGAGGCCCTTCAGCGTCACCTGCGCCAGCGGGAAGGTCTGGGTCTTGCCCGCCTGGTACGTGCTGTCGAACTTCTTGGCGCCGTTCCAGAGATAGGCCTCGTACTTCACGACGACCGTGTCCTTCGCCGTGAGCACCGGGCCCGTGCCCTCGATCACGTAGTTGGAGACGAGCTTCTTCGGCGGGTCGGACTTCTTGGGGAAGGTGACCGAAGGGGCCTTGCCGTCGGTGTTGGTGCCCACCTTCGGCAGGTCGATGTTGTCCTGTGCGACCTCGGTGCCCTTGGCGGACACCGGAAGCGTGGTCGCCTTCAGAATGTCGACGACGAAGACCAGAGTGGAGTTGGCGGGGATCTGGTCACCCTTGGCCTGATCCCCGTACGCGAGCCCCGGCGGGATCGACATCTCGAGGCGGCTGCCGACCTTCTGGCCCTCGAGGGCCTTCTCCCAGCCCGGGATGACATTGCCGGCGCCGAGCGTGAGGTCGAGCGGCTGCTTGGTGTCGAAGCTGTTGTCGAACGGCTTGTCCGAGACCCAGGTCTGCCCGAGATAGTTGACCTGAAGGACATCGCCCTTCTTGGTCGTCGCGCCGTCACCCTTGCTGACGACGTCGACCTTCAGCTCCTTGGGCGGATCACCCTCGCCCTTCGCCAGGGTCGGCTTCTGGCCGAACTTGGCGCCGGCGGTGATCGCAGGCAGCCCGTTCTTGGACGAGGTGGAGTCGGAGCCCTTGTCGTCGCTGCCGCACGCCACTGTCGACAACAGCAGCAAGGGGACGACGAGAAGGCCGGCAAGTCGGCGCACGTGTTCCTCAGATCTCAGACGGCACAGTAGTTGCCCGACACTCTAGGGCGTGCCCAGGGCCCCGTACGAGGAACGTACGGGGCCCGAGTCGCGTTCCACCAGGTGGTGGCTACATACCGGCGATGAGCTTCTCCACCCGGTCGTCGACCGACCGGAAGGGGTCCTTGCACAACACGGTGCGCTGCGCCTGGTCGTTGAGCTTGAGGTGCACCCAGTCGACGGTGAAGTCCCGCCGCTGCTCCTGAGCCCGGCGGATGAAGTCGCCGCGCAGCCGTGCCCTGGTGGTCTGCGGGGGCACCGACTTGCCCTCGAAGATCTTCAGGTCGTTGCAGATCCGGGTGGCCTGCCCCTTCCTCTCCAGGAGGTAGTACAACCCCCGGCGGCGGTGGATGTCGTGGTAGGCGAGGTCTATCTGGGCGACTCGCGGGTGCGACATGGTCATATTGTGCTTGGCCCGGTACCGCTCGATGAGCTTGTACTTCATCACCCAGTCGATCTCGGTGCCGATCCGGTCGAGGTCCTCGGCCTCGATCGCTTCCAGCGTGCGGCCCCAGAGTTCCAGGACCTGCTCGACGGTGCCGGTGCGGATCCCGCGCCGCTCGACGAAGTCCACGGCTTTCTCGTAGTACTCGCGCTGCACTTCGAGTGCCGAGGCCTCGCGTCCGCTGGCCAGGCGTACCTTGCGCTGTCCGGTGATGTCGTGGCTGACCTCGCGGATCGCCCGGATCGGGTTCTCCAGGGTCAGATCGCGCATGACCGTGCCCGCCTCGATCATGCGCAGTACGAGGTCGGTCGCGCCGACCTTCAGCAGCATGGTCGTCTCGGACATGTTCGAGTCGCCGACGATGACATGCAGGCGGCGGTAGCGCTCCGCGTCGGCATGCGGTTCGTCGCGGGTGTTGATGATCGGGCGCGAGCGGGTGGTGGCGGAACTGACGCCCTCCCAGATGTGCTCGGCGCGCTGGCTGACGCAGTAGACCGCGCCACGCGGGGTCTGCAGCACCTTGCCCGCGCCGCACAGCAGCTGACGGGTGACCAGGAACGGGATGAGGATGTCCGCGAGCCGGGAGAATTCTCCGTGGCGGGCGACGAGATAGTTCTCGTGGCAGCCGTAGGAGTTTCCCGCCGAGTCGGTGTTGTTCTTGAAGAGATAGACGTCGCCCGCGATTCCCTCCTCGTGCAGGCGGCGTTCGGCGTCGACGAGCAGGCCTTCGAGAATGCGCTCGCCCGCCTTGTCGTGCGTGACCAGTTCGGTCACGTTGTCGCATTCCGGAGTTGCGTATTCCGGATGCGAACCCACGTCGAGGTAGAGGCGGGCGCCGTTCCGCAGGAAGACGTTGCTGCTGCGGCCCCATGAGACAACACGGCGGAAGAGGTAGCGCGCCACTTCGTCAGGTGACAGTCGGCGCTGTCCCCTGAACGTGCACGTGACGCCGTACTCGTTCTCCAGCCCGAAAATGCGGCGGTCCATGTCTGAACATTACGCCTCAAGGCCTGTGCTGAAACCGGGTTCGGCAGCACCGTTTCGATCATTTTCCGATGAGCCCGCGATGTCCTTGGTACGGCCGGGAACTGCGAGTACCCGCTGAGTGGCCATCAGAACCATGAGCGCGGCGACGCCTCCGGCTCCGGCGACGGCGAAGCTCCAGCCGGTCCCGCCGAGCTCGACCGCCGGGCCCGCGACAGCCGTTCCGACCGCCGCGCCGACACCGAAGGTCGTGACGAGCCAGGAGAAGGCCTCGGTGACGGTGCCGGTCGGAGCGTGCCGGTCGACAACGATGAAGGCGCAGGCTATCGCGGGCGCCAGAAAGACTCCGGCGACGGCGGAGAGCGCGGTCATGGCGGCCACGCCGGGGGTGAGCGCGAGCGGCAGGTAGCCGAGCGCGAGCAGGGCGACAATGACAAGGAGGCGGCGCTCGGGTGCTCCGGCCCACTGCCGGGCGCCGTAGACCACGCCGCCGAGGAGCGCGCCGAGTCCGAGAGCCGCCATCAGCCAGCCGTACACCGCCTGGCGGCCGTGATCGTCGGCGTACGCGACCCCGGCGACGGTGATGGAGCCGAGCGCGAGGCCGACGAAGAAGAAGGCACCGAGGAGGGCGAGCAGTCCGGGTGAACGCAGCGCGCCGAGCCAGTGAGCCTCGCGGGGTGCGGAACGCCAGGCGCGGGACGGTTCGGAAAGGACGACGGAGAGCGCGCCGAGCACACCTATGGCATTGATGACCAGCAGGGCCGCGGCTGGGGACCAGAGCGAGACGAGCAGGGTAACCAGCAGCGGGCCGACGGTGAACATGACTTCCTGGGCCACGGCGTCCATGGCATAGGCCCGGTGCACCTGGTCCTCGCGGTCGAGGACGCTGGGCCACAGGGCCCGCAGTCCCCCTTCCAGGGGTGGGGTGAAGAGGCCCGCGACGACCACGGCGGCGTACGCGGCCGGCAGCGAGCCGGTGCCGACGGCGGCGAGGAGGGTCATACCGAGGGCGGAGAGGACTGCGGCGGGCAACTGGACCCGCGGCTGTCCGTACAGGTCCACGGCGCGGCCGAGCAGCGGCTGGCCCACGGCGGTCGCCAGTCCGTACACGGCGGCGAGCGCGCCGGCGAGGGTGTAGCTGCCGCCTTCGGCGCGGGTGAACAGGACGATGGCGATGTGGGCGGTGGCGCTGGGCAGCCTGCCCACGAGCGTGCCGGTGAGCAGGCGGGCGGCGTGCGGCGCCTTGAGTATGTCTGCGTAGCCGGTGGCTCCGACGGCCATGTTCCGCCCCTCACTCCCGGCTCGACCCGAGGTTTTACGTATAACGTGGTCGGTCATACGTACCATGTCGGCAGTCCGCGGGTCCACCGCGGGCGATGTCCGAACGAGCGGCGAGCGCCGGAGGACGGCACGATGGCACACGGGTCCCAGGACGAGCCCGCGGCAGCCGCCCCAGGGCCCGAGGGCCTCGTGGCCCTCGGGCC
>NZ_JBSFUK010000058.1:0-14250 GCF_053591755.1 Streptomyces sp. NPDC002926 | reverse complement strand
TCCCCGCGGTCACACCCTCGCCCCCGCCGCCCCGCGCCCCCACCGGCGCCGCCCCCCCGCCCCCCCCCGGGGCGGCGCCCCCCCCCACGTCGTTACGTCACTTCTTGCGGCCGCGCTTCTCGCGCACCCGCACCGAGATGTGGATCGGGGTGCCCTCGAAGCCGAACTCCTCGCGCAGCCGGCGCTCGACGAAGCGGCGGTAGCCGTGCTCCAGGAAGCCGGAGGCGAAGAGCACAAACCGCGGCGGCTTGGTGCCGGCCTGCGTACCGAAGAGGATGCGGGGCTGCTTGCCACCGCGGATCGGGTGCGGGTGCGAGGCGACGATCTCGCCGAGGAACGCGTTGAGGCGGCCGGTCGGGACCCGGGTCTCCCAGCCCGCCAGCGCCGTCTCGATCGCCGGGACCAGCTTCTCCATGTGGCGGCCGGTACGGGCGGAGACATTGACCCGCGGCGCCCAGGCGATCTGGCCGAGCTCGGTCTCGATCTCGCGCTCGAGGTAGTAGCGGCGTTCCTCGTCGAGGTTGTCCCACTTGTTGAACGCGACGACCATCGCGCGGCCCGCCTCGACGGCCATGGTGATGATCCGCTGGTCCTGGACGCTGATGGACTCGGTCGCGTCGATCAGTACGACCGCGACCTCCGCCTTCTCCACGGCGGCGGCGGTGCGCAGCGAGGCGTAGTAGTCCGCGCCCTCCTGGAGGTGGACGCGGCGGCGGATGCCGGCCGTGTCGACGAACTTCCAGGTGACACCGCCGAGCTCGATCAGCTCGTCGACCGGGTCACGGGTGGTGCCGGCGACCTCGTTGACGACGACGCGGTCCTCGTTCGCCACCTTGTTGAGCAGCGAGGACTTGCCGACGTTCGGACGGCCGATCAGGGCGATACGGCGCGGGCCGCCGATGACGTTGCCGAAGGTCTGGGCCGGTGCCTCGGGCAGCGCCTCCAGGACGGCGTCGAGCATGTCGCCCGTACCGCGGCCGTGCAGGGACGAGACGGGGTGCGGCTGGCCGAGACCGAGCGACCACAGGGCGGTCGCGTCCGCCTCGCCGCTCGGTCCGTCGACCTTGTTGGCGCAGAGCACGACGGGCTTGCCGGCCCGGCGCAGCAGCTTGACGACGGCCTCGTCGGTGTCGGTGGCGCCGACCGTGGAGTCCACGACGAAGACGACCGCGTCGGCGGCCTCGATCGCGTACTCGGCCTGGGCGGCGACGGAGGCGTCGATGCCGAGGACGTCCTGCTCCCAGCCGCCGGTGTCGACGACCTTGAAGCGGCGGCCCGCCCACTCGGCCTCGTAGGTGACACGGTCGCGGGTGACGCCGGGCTTGTCCTCGACGACGGCCTCGCGGCGGCCGATGATGCGGTTCACCAAGGTCGATTTGCCGACATTGGGGCGGCCGACGACAGCGAGGACGGGCAGCGGGCCGTGACCGGCCTCCCCGATAGCGTTCTCGACGTCGTCGACGTCGAAGCCCTCTTCCGCGGCAAGCTCCATGAACTCCGCGTACTCGGCGTCGCCAAGCTCCCCGTGCTCGTCGCCGGAGTGGATCTGGTCGTTCATGAAGTCCGTACCTCGTTCACGCATACATTGTGCGGCTTCTGCCGCGTGGCGATGGACCGCTTTCCGCGGCCCACTACTCAAGTCTCGCCTAGCGCCCGGTGAGGCGCTTGGCGTTTTCCAGATGGGCGGTCAGCCGTCCCTGGATCCGTACGGTGGCGTCGTCCAGCGCCTTGCGGGTCCGCTGGCCGCTGCCGTCGCCCGCTTCGAAGGCCTCGCCGAAGACGACGTCGACCTTGCTGCGCAGCGGCGGCAGCGCCTTGATCAACCGTCCGCGGCGCTCGGTGCTTCCCAGCACCGCCACCGGGACGATCGGCGCCCCGCTGCGCAGGGCGAAGTAGGCGAGCCCGGCGCGGAGCGAGGCGAAGTCGCCTTCGCCCCTGG
This sequence comes from Streptomyces sp. NPDC002926, assembly GCF_053591755.1. NCBI lineage: Bacteria > Bacillati > Actinomycetota > Actinomycetes > Kitasatosporales > Streptomycetaceae > Streptomyces > Streptomyces sp. NPDC002926. The sequence goes on along the minus strand of NZ_JBSFUK010000058.1, from coordinate 12,311 downwards.
TGCCCTCGGGAAAAATCCCGAGGACTCCGCCGTTCTCCAGCACGCCCAGCGCGTTGGTGATGGCGGTGCGGTCGGCGGTCGAACGGTCCACCTTCAGCTGACCGATTCCGAGCAGGAACGGGTCGAGGGGGCCGATGAACGCCTCCTTTTTGATCAGGAAGTGCACGGGACGGGGAGCGGTGCCCATGAGCATCGGCCCGTCGATGTTGTGCGAGTGGTTCACCGCGAGGATCACCGGCCCGGCCGCCGGAACCTGCCAGGCGCCCAGCACGCGCGGCTTCCACAGCCCGTACATCAGCCCGATGCCGATTCTCCGGCCGATCGCCGCGCCCTTCTCGGACGATACGGTCACCGGGCGGCCCGCTTCTCCTCGACGAGGGTGACGACGCACTCGACGACCTGCTGCAGGCTCAGGTCGGTGGTGTCCACCTCGACCGCGTCGTCCGCCTTGGCGAGCGGGGATGTCTTACGGCTGGAGTCAGCCGCGTCCCGCTTGATCAGGGCATCCCTGGTGGCCACGACGTCGGAGCCCTTCAGCTCACCGGAGCGGCGGGCGGCGCGCGCCTCCGGCGAAGCGGTCAGGAAGATCTTCAGGTCCGCGTCGGGGAGAACCGTGGTGCCGATGTCGCGTCCCTCGACGACAATGCCCTTCTCGGCGGCCGCGGCGATGGAACGCTGCAGCTCGGTGATCCGGGCCCGTACCTCGGGGACCGCGCTGACGGCGCTCACCTTGGCGGTGACGTCCTGGGTGCGGATCGGTCCGGTGGCGTCCACGCCGTCGACGGTGATGGTCGGGGCGGCGGGGTCGGTGCCGGAGACGATGGCGGGCTTGGCGGAGGCGGTGGCGATCGCGGCGGCGTCCCGGACATCGACGCCGTTGCTGATCATCCACCAGGTGATCGCCCGGTACTGCGCACCGGTGTCCAGGTAGCTCAGCCCCAGAGCGGCGGCGACGGCCTTGGAGGTGCTCGACTTGCCCGTGCCGGAGGGGCCATCGATGGCGACGATCACGGATTCCACGGTGTCGGACACCTTCCTGGTACGCGGAGTGGGCCGGCGGAAATGCCAGAGGGCCCCGCATAAGGTTACCGAGTACTCAGCACCGTCCTTACACACGGATGGCGGAGCCGCACGCAGCCGGCACCGACAGGCCGGCCGATACCGGGCCGACCACTACTGCCGGATCGACCAGCCCCTCTCCCGCAGGGATGCCGTCAGGACCGTCGCCGCCGTCGGCTCCACCATCAATTGCACCAGACCCGCCTGCTGGCCCGTCGCATGCTCGATACGGACGTCCTCGATGTTGACGCCCGCGCGGCCCGCGTCCGCGAAGATACGGGCCAGCTCCCCCGGCTGGTCACTGATCAGGACCGCCACGATCTCGTACGACGCCGGGGCCTGGCCGTGCTTGCCGGGGACCCGGACCCGGCCCGCGTTGCCGCGGCGCAGGACGTCCTCGATGCCCTCCGCGCCGCCCTGGCGCTTGGACTCGTCCGAGGACTGCAGGGCCCTCAGCGCCTGGACCGTCTCGTCCAGGTCCGCCGCGACCCCGGCCAGTACATCGGCCACCGGGCCCGGGTTCGCCGAGAGGATCTCGACCCACATCCGGGGGTCGGAGGCCGCGATCCGCGTGACATCGCGGATGCCCTGGCCACAGAGCCGTACCGCCGTGTCGTCCGCCTCCTCAAGACGCGCGGCGACCATCGAGGAGATCAGCTGGGGCGTGTGGGAGACCAGGGCGACCGCCCGGTCGTGCGCGTCGGCGTCCATGACAACCGGGACGGCACGGCAGAGCGCCACCAGCTCCAGGGCCAGATTGAGGACCTCGGTGTCCGTGTCGCGGGTGGGCGTGAGCACCCACGGGCGGCCCTCGAACAGGTCCGCCGTGCCCGCCAGCGGCCCCGAGCGCTCCTTGCCCGCCATCGGGTGCGTACCGATGTAGCCGCTCAGGTCGAGACCGAGCGCCTCCAGCTCGCGGCGCGGCCCGCCCTTCACGCTCGCCACGTCCAGGTAGCCACGGGCGATCTTGCTGCGCATCGCTTCGGCGAGCGCGGTGGCGACATGCGCCGGCGGTACGGCGACGATCGCCAGGTCGACCCGTCCCTCCAGCGGCTCGTCCGTCCCGGCGCCGAGCGCCGCGGCGGTGCGGGCCCGCTCCGGATCGTGGTCGACGAGGTGCACGGCGACTCCGCGGCCCGCCAGAGCGAGGGCCGCGGAGGTGCCGATCAGGCCGGTTCCGATGACGACGGCGGTTCTCACTGGGCGATGTCCTTGCGGAGGGCGGCCGCGGCACCGAGGTACACATGCGCGATCTCTGACTTGGGCAGCTCGGACTCTACGTGCGCGAGTATCCGTACGACGCGCGGCATGGCTCCGACGATGTCCAGCTCCTGCGCACAGATCAGCGGTACGTCGACGATGCCGAGCTTGCGCGCCGCGGCTGCCGGGAAGTCGCTGTGCAGATCGGGCGTGGCCGTGAACCAGACGCTGATCAGATCGTCCGCGCCGAGTCCGTTCCGCTCCAGGATGGCGGTGAGCAGTTCGCTGACCTGCTCGTCCATGTGTCCGGCCTCGTCCCGTTCCAGCTGGACGGCTCCACGGACCGCTCGTACCGCCACGTCGTGCTCCTTAATGTGCGAGTGCTCCATTCAGCGTAGTCAGGTGCCGGGGCACACGGCCGCGACGACCGCCCTCCGAGACGGAGCGCCCAAAGGGGGCGGACACCGCCGGCAGGCGCGTACGTCCGTGCGTCGGGCCCGCCTCGACTTGATGAACATCGGACCGCACCGCCACTTGGGCGAACCGCCGCGCGACGGCCCTGCGCTACAACTGACGGCATGCTCTTTCATGTCGTGCCCGTGGACGAGTGGACGGCGGACGTGGACCGTCCGTACGCCCCGTCCTCGCTGACCACCGACGGCTTCGTGCACTGCTCGCCCGACGAGCCGGCCGCGCTCGCCATCGCCGACGGCCTGTTCCGCGATGTGCCCGACCTGCTGGTGCTTCTGATCGACGAGGCCGCGCTCGGCGCCGAGGTCCGCTGGGAGGGTTCCGAGGACATGCTCTTCCCGCATGTGTACGGGCCGATCGAGCGGGCCGCCGTTACCGGAGTGCTCGCGGTGCGCCGGGACACGGACGGCCATGCGCGGGAGCTCACGCCCTGGGCGTGAAGCAGCGTACGACTGGACGCGGCGCTGCGGGTGCAGTTGCATGGTGGTCTGCGCATGCCCTGCCCACCGGGGAAGGCCGCCCATGAAGCCCTCAGGACCTCTGTTCACACTGCTGGCCGGGCTGTTGCTGGGCATTTTCATGCTCTCGCTCAACGCCACGACGGGGACAAAGGCCAAGTCCTCGTACGACGGGGCCACAGCGACGCCGACCGCTCCCGCATCCACACCCGCCACGAGCACGACACCGCCCGCGGCCCCCTCCCCCACGCCGACCCCGGCGCCCGACGCCGAGTACGCGGACCGTACGGCCGACGGCACCGCCGCCGTCTCCGTATCCGTACGCGACGGAAAAGCGATCGGTTACTTCTGTGACGGCAGGAGCCAGGAGTCCTGGCTGAAGGGCGACGTCAAGGAGGACGGCAGCATGCGGCTCACCGGCGAGAACGGCGCCGTGCTCGACGGAGTCCGGCGCGCCGGGAAGATCGACGGTACGGTCGAAATCCGGGACAGGACCTGGAAGTTCACGGCCGCCAAGGCGGTCAGGCCGTCCGGCCTGTACCGCGCCACCGCCGAGGTGCGCGGCGCGAAGCTCGACGGCGGCTGGATCGTTCTGCCGGACGGCCGTCAGGTCGGCATCCTCAAGCGCGACGGCAAGCCCGCCGCCGCACCCCGGATCAACCCTGCCTCCGGCGCCGTCACAGTGAACGGCACCCTGCTCACCGCCCGCCCCGTCGTTCCCTGAGGTGTGTCATGAGCTTCGGTCCCCCCATCGACCCCAACGCCCGCACCACTTCGTTCCCGGCGAACCAGGACAGCCACGCGCACCCGGGGGCGGCACGCTTCCTCGTCCCCGCCCTCGTCGCAGCCGCGGTCGCGGTGGGTCTCGGGGCCTACGGAAAGGTGCACGATCCGGCGGGCACGGCCTTCAACATCGCCGGCTTCAGCAGCACCGGGGCCGTCAAGTCCTGGCTGGGCACGGCGGCCTTCGCCTTCGCCGTCGTCCAGATCGGCTCGGCGCTCGCGATGTACGGCAGGCTGCCGGGCGTACGCGGAGCCTCCTGGACCCCCGCACTGCACCGCTGGTCGGGCCGGATCGCCTTCCTGCTCGCCGTGCCCGTGGCCGTCCACTGCCTGTACGCGTTGGGCTATCAGACGTACAGCACGCGCGTGATGTGGCACTCGCTGCTGGGTTGCTTCTTCTTCGGCGCTTTCAGCGCCAAGATGCTCTTGCTGCGAACGGAACGGCTGCCTGGCTGGCTGCTGCCGGTCGTCGGCGGAGCCGCCTTTACGGCGCTCACGGTGATCTGGCTGACCTCGGCGCTGTGGTTCTTCCGCACGGTCGGGGTCACGACATAGGGAGATGTCCATGGAGACTCCGCGACGTACGGTGCTTGCTGCGGGCGCGGGGGGCGCGGCCGCGCTGGTGACCGGCTGCAGCAAGTACGGCGACGAGGGCGGCGGTTCCACCTCCGACCGGTCGACCCCGGCGGCGCCTGACACCGGCGGGGCGAACGAGCCGCCGAAGAGCTCGGCACCGGCCGGCGAGAAGCTCGCCCAGACCTCCGCCATCCCGGTCGGCGGCGGAAAGATCTTCGACGCCCAGAAGGTCGTCGTCACACAGCCGACGTCGGGCGAGTTCAAGGCCTTCTCGGCCGTCTGCACCCACCAGGGCTGCCTGGTCGACAAGGTCGCCGACGGCACCATCGACTGCCCCTGCCACGGCAGCAAGTTCAGCGTCGAGAGCGCCGAGGTCGTCGACGGCCCCGCGCCCAGGCCGCTGCCGCCGAAGCAGATCACCGTCTCCGGGGACAGCATCATGCTGACCTGACCCGTTCGCGTACCCTCTCGCGCATGCCTCCCGAACCGGCCCCCGAAGCACTCGTACGCGACCGCACGATCTACTCCTGTGTGATGGGTTCGCGCGCCTTCGGGCTGGCCACGGAGGACAGCGACACCGATCGCCGCGGGATCTTCCTCGCCCCGGCCCCGCTCTACTGGCGCTTCGACAAGCCCCCGACCCATACCGAGGGACCGGCACCCGAGCAGTTCTCCTGGGAGCTGGAACGCTTCCTGGAGCTCGCGCTGCGCGCCAACCCGAATGTCCTGGAGTGCCTGCACTCCCCGCTCGTCGAGCACATCGACGACACCGGCCGTGAACTGCTCGGCCTGCGGGGGGCCTTCCTCTCCCGTGCGGCTCACCAGACCTTCGCGCGCTATGCGATCGGCCAGCGCAAGAAGCTGGCGGCGGACATCAGGCAGCACGGCGCCCCGCGCTGGAAGCACGCCATGCACCTGCTGCGTCTCCTCGGCACCTGTCGCGATCTGCTGCGTACCGGCGAGCTGGTGATCGACGTCGGTGCCGACCGCGAGCGGCTGCTCGAGGTCAGGCGGGGCGAGGTGCCGTGGCCGCAGGTCGAGGCGTGGATGACACGCCTCTTCGAGGAGGCCGACGCCGCGGCGCCGGGCTCCCCCCTGCCGCTCGGGCCGGACCGGGCTCGGGTCGAGGACTTCCTGTTCCGTACGCGCAGGAACTCAGCCCTCCAGGCGTATGCGGACGACGAATTCGCGCAACGCCTCATAGGCGGTGGGCTCGGCGGGTAGCCGCGAGGCCAGCCGCGCCTCGTCGAGCACGGCGTGCAGCGCGTCCACGTCGGTGCGCGCGTCTTCCAGGCCGACCCCCGACACCGGACTGTGCTCGGCATGCGCCTTGGCCGCGATCAGGCCGGGCAGATAGCCCGGGGCGTCGACCTCCCCGAGCAGCGTGGGCAGATGCGCCTGCACCTCGCCGCTGCGCATGAGATGGATACCGGTGAGCAGCGCGCGGAAGGTGTAGAGCAGCGGTTTGAGCTCGCCGGTCTTCTCGAAGAGCCGCCACTGGGTGTTCGCGAATCCCCGGTAGTGGTGGGCATGGTGGCTGGTGAGCACGCCCGGGGCGAGTTCCGCCAGCTCCGTGTGGGCGTCCGAGGTGTGCACCACCAGCGGCGACAGCAGCTGTTCCAGTACGTATCCGTTGCGCCGCAGCATCAGCCGTACGAACTTGCGTAGGTCGTGGGTGACCAGATCCATCTCGACGCCGTCCCGGTCCCACATCCGGGACCGGGTCTCCTCCGGCTCCCTCAGCCCCAGCAGCTCCTCCACGGGCAGCAGATGGATCCCCCGCAGGTCCACGTCCGAATCCCGGGACGGGAATCCGTACAGATGCGCCCCGGAGACGGTGGCGAACAGGAGCGGGTCGGGCTGCTCGGCGACGACGGGGCCGAGTTCCATGTCCAGCGGATCAGTCATGGATCAAGAGTCCCAGAGGGCGCCCAGCGACATCAGGTCGCTGCGGTACTCGATCCGCTCGGACCACTCCTTGGGCCAGACGCCGGCTCCCAGATGCGCCCCGGCGAACGCCCCGGCGAGGCAGGCGATCGAGTCCGAGTCGCCCTTGGTGCAGGCGGCCCTGCGCAGAACCGTCGCCGGCTGCTCGGGGAACATCAGGAAGCAGAGCAGGGCGGTGGCGAGCGCCTCCTCGGCGATCCAGCCGTCGCCCGTCGCCAGGCAGGGGTCGACCTCGGGCTGCGGGTCGCGCAGCGCGCCGGCGAGCCGTTCCAGGACCTGCAGGCACTCGTCCCAGCCGCGTGCGATGAACGCCTCGGGCGTCGGGTCGTGCGAGTAGGTCCAGAGATTGCCCAGCCAGTGGTGGTAGTAACGGCTGCGGTTCTCGTACGCGTACGAGCGCAGCTGTCCGACCAGCCCCATCGGCTCCGCGCCCTGCGCCAGCAGGAACACGGCGCGGGCCGTGAGGTCGCTCGCCGCCAGCGCGGTGGGGTGGCCGTGGGTGAGGGCCGCCTGCAACTGCGCGGCGCCCGCCCGCTGTTCCTCACTCAGCCCCGGTACGAGTCCGACCGGCGCGACCCGCATATTGGCGCCGCAGCCCTTGGAGCCGATCTGGCTGGCCTCCTGCCAGGGCCGGTCGCTGTCGAGCTTCTCGCAGGCGACCAGGCAGGTGTGGCCGGGGGCGCGGTTGTTCTCCGGGGAGTGGTACCAGTGGACGAACTCCTCGCGTACCGGCGGGGTCAGCCGGGAGGCGACGAGCAGTCCGCTGTCCATCGCGGTGCGTATCCCGCGTGCCAGGGCGAGCGTCATCTGGGTGTCGTCGGTGACGATCGCGGGCCTGGGGAGGTTCATCCCGCGCCACGGCCCGCATTTCGCGAGGATCTGCGGCACATCGTCGAACTCGGTCGGGTAGCCGAGCGCGTCCCCGAGCGCGAGCCCGATCAGCGAGCCGGTGGCTGCTTGTTTGGTGATGGTCCTGGTGGTCTTCATGGTGTTCATGCGTGCCGTCCTTCCGGTCGCAGGAGTGGAGGGTGCAGGGCGGAGGCGGCACCCGCCCGGTACAGCGCGGCCGGTTTCCCACGGCCGCCGGTACGGCGCGGCGGACCCTCGGCTGCCTCGACGAAGCCGGGCGTGGTGAGGACCTTGCGCCGGAAGTTGGGCCGGTCGAGCTCGACACCCCAGATGGTCTCGTAGACCTGCTGGAGCTCCCCGAGGGTGAACTCGGCCGGGCAGAAGGCGGTGGCGAGGCAGGTGTACTCGAGCTTGGCGCCGACCCTGTGGTGTGCGTCGGCGAGGATCAGGTCGTGGTCGAAGGCGAGCCGGCCCGCCGAGTCGAGCGGCATCCACTGAGCGCGAGCCGCGTCGCCTCCGCCGCGCGGCTCCGGCAGATCCGGTACGAGCGCGGTGTACGCGACGGAGACGACGCGCATCCGGGGATCGCGGTCGGGATCGCTGTAGGTCCGCAGCTGCTCCAGGTGGAGGCCGGCGACGGTGTCCTGGGACAGGCTTGTCTCCTCGGCGAGTTCACGTCGCGCGGCGAGACCGGCGGACTCTTTGGGCCGTACGAAGCCGCCGGGCAGCGCCCAGGCACCCTTGTACGGGTCCTCGCCCCGCTCGACGAGCAGAACATGCAGCCGGCCCTCGCGGACGGTGAAGACGGCGAGGTCGACGGTGACCGCGAAGGGCGGGAAGGCTCCCGGGTCGTAGTCCTTCATCGATTCTCCGGGACGGGGGTCCCCCCACACCCGCAGGGCGTAGGGAGAGGGTCGGCGAGGTCCCAGCCCTCGCCGAGGAGCGCGTCCACAGCGGCGACGGCGGTGGCGAGCCGCTGCTCGTGGGGGCCGGTCAGCGCGACGGTCCGGCGTGAGGTGCGGGCCAGTTCCGCGGCGAAGCGGGCGGTCATCCAGGGCCGCAGATGCTCTCCGTCGCGCAGGCCGTCGTCCTCGAAGCCGACGCCGCGGTGGTCGGTGAGCAGCCACAGATGCTGCTGTCCGCGCGCCGCGATCCGCGCCACCTCCTCGTTCGGGCCGCCCAGATAGCGCTCGTGCCAGATCGTGGTGGCGAAGGCGTCGGTGTCGCAGAACAGCACCGGCGACCCCGCTCTGGCTGCCTCGTCCTCCAGCTCCGTCTGCCGCCGGGCGATCAGCGGAAATTCCTCCGAGGTGAACTCCACCTCGTCCCAGTCGGCACCCGGCCGCCGGGCGCGCAGCCCGGCGAGCTTGTGCTCGCTGAACTCCCGCCCGTACTCGGGCACATAGCGGGTCTGCGTCCAGACGCCGCCGCGGTGCCGGTAGTGCTCGGCGAGCGCCCAGGCCATCGTCGTGGTTCCCGTGGACTCGGCGCCGAGCACCACCACTCGCCGGGCGAGCGCCGCACGCACGGGCGGTTCCAGGAAGTCCCAGCAGCCGACGGGGTCCTTGCGGACGGCCGTGCCGGAGACCGGGAAGACGGTGCGGTCGGGGTCGACGCACACGGACTCGGCGCCGAAGCGCCGGCCGAGCTCCCGGCCGTACGGCTCCGAGGTGAAGACGGCGTCGACCGGCTCGGGGACGGCGGTGCGGAAGACGGCCATGTGCGCCTCCCAGACGCCGGGGTCGTGCAGGTCGACGGGGATGTCGTCGACGGCTCCCACGACCCGTACGTCCGGATGCACCTCGCGCATCCAGCGCACCCGGTCGGCGAGCGGAATCGACTCCACCGAGGCGGCGCAGACCAGCACGGTCAGCCGCTCGCAGCGGTCGGCCGCGGTCCGTACGAGATGGTGGTGTCCGGCGTGCGGCGGATAGAACTTCCCGAGCACCAGACCGTGCCGGTAGAGGTTCATGCGGTCGCCTCCGCCAACTCCCGCCGCTCCGCGGCAAGATCACGGGACCAGCTGCGCAGTCCGATGACGCACAGGGTCATGAAGCCGACGTACAGCAGGGAGGTGAGATAGAGCTCCTTGAAGGCGTAGAGCGGGATGTAGACCACATCCGCCGCGATCCACAGCCACCAGGACTCGAGGCGCTTGCGGCACTGCCCGTACGTCGCCGTCAGCGACAGGGCGGTGGTGAGCGCGTCCCAGAACGGGACGCTCGAATCGGTGGCGATGTCGAGAAGGAGCGTGAGCACGAGAGTCCCCACCACCCCCGCCGCGAGCAGCCACGTCCACTCGGTGCGCGTGGTGCGCCGCACCGGCAGTCCGCCGGGACCTGGTCCACCCCCGTGGGTCCAGGTCCACCAGCCGTACACGGCGAGGGTGATGAAGACGACCTGCAGGCCTGCGTCGGCGTACAGGCCGGCCTGTGTGAAGAGAAGAATGAAGAAGAGGTTGTTGGCGATGCCGATCGGCCAGTTGGCGATGTGCTGGCGGGCGACGAGCCGGACGCAGAGCGCGCCACTGCCGAAGCCGAGGACCTCGGTCCAGCTCACCGGGGTGTCGAGAACGGTGAACAGCGGCTGCTGCAGGGGGTCGAGGATGTCCGCGAGACTCACGCCCGCCTCCTTTATGGTCAAGTTGACTATAAAGGTGAACGGCCGGTCCCACAAGGCTGCTCACACAAGAATGCGAGAAGCCCGCGGTCAGAAGTGACCGCGGGCTTCGCCCGGTGAACGGGGCTCTCTACAGACCGACTTCCTTCATCAGCATGCCGACCTCGGTGTTGGTCATCCGGCGCAGCCAGCCGGACTTCTGGTCACCGAGGGCGATCGGGCCGAAGCTGACCCGCACGAGCTTCTCGACCGGGAAGCCGGCCTCGGCCAGCATGCGACGGACGATGTGCTTCCGGCCCTCGTGGAGGGTGACCTCCACGAGGTAGTTCTTGCCGGTGTTCTCGACGACGCGGAAGTGGTCGGCGCGGGCGTAGCCGTCCTCCAACTGGATTCCGTCCTTGAGCCGCTTGCCCAAGTCACGCGGGAGCGGTCCCTGGATCGCGGCGAGGTAGGTCTTCTTCACCCCGTACTTGGGGTGGGTCAGGCGGTGCGCGAGCTCACCGTGGTTGGTGAGCAGGATGATGCCCTCCGTCTCCGTGTCGAGACGTCCGACGTGGAAGAGCCGGGTCTCGCGGTTGGTGACGTAGTCGCCCAGGCACTGCCGACCGTCCGGGTCCTCCATGGAGGAGACGACACCGGCGGGCTTGTTGAGCGCGAAGAAGAGGTACGACTGGGTGGCGACCGTCAGGCCGTCCACCTTGATCTCGTCGTTCTGCGGGTCGACGCGCCTGCCCTGCTCGAGGACGATCTCGCCGTTGACCTCGACACGGGCCTGCTCGATCAGTTCCTCGCACGCGCGGCGCGAGCCCATACCGGCCCGGGCGAGGATCTTCTGCAGGCGCTCGCCCTCCTGCTCGGCCCCGGGGAACGTCTTGGGCGTCTTGATCTGCGGCTTGTCGGCGTACCGGTCGCGGTTGCGCTGTTCGATCTTGGCGTCGAGCTCGCGGGGACGGGATTCGCGCTGGCCGTGCGGACCGCGGCGCGGGGCGCCGGCCCTGCCGCCGGCCTGCGGGGCCTTCGGACCGCCCTTGGCGCCGCCGCGGGCGGACGCGCCGCGGCCACCCGACTTGCCGCCCTCGGAACCCTGGCTGCCGCCGACGTCGTAGCGGCGCTCCTCGGGCCGGGGGCGGCGGGGGCGCTGCTCCTGCTTGTCGTCGCGCCCCTTCCCGCCGGCACCCCGGGAGTCCCGGTTCCCGCCGGCGCCCCGGGAGTCCCGGTTCCCACCGGCGCCCCGGGAGTCCCGGTTGCCGCTTCCGCTGTTCCTGCCGCTGCTTCGCATCAAAATTCCGTCTTGTCGTCTGCGTCGGTGTCCGGTGCGTCCGGATCGAACGACGGCACACCCTCTTGCGTCTCGGCCTCGATCGCTTCTGCCTCGGGGAGGAAGGGCGCGAGCTCCGGGAGCTCGTCCAGGCCGCGCAGGCCCATCCGCTCCAGAAAGTAGTTCGTCGTCCTGTACAGGATCGCACCTGTTTCAGGTTCCGCGCCCGCCTCCTCGACCAGACCGCGCTGGAGGAGGGTGCGCATGACGCCGTCGCAGTTCACTCCGCGCACGGCGGAGACGCGTGACCGGTTGACCGGCTGCCGGTACGCGACCACCGCGAGGGTCTCCAGAGCGGCCTGGGTGAGCCGCGCCTGCTGCCCGTCGAGAACGAAGCGCTCGACGGCATCGGCGTACTCCGCCCGCGTGTAGAACCGCCAGCCGCCCGCGACGAGCCGCAGCTCGAAGCCGCGGCCCTGGACGGTGTACTCGTCCGCGAGCTCCCGCAGCGCGTCGGCGACAGTCCTGCGCGGCTGTTCCAGGACCTTGGCCAGGTGCTCCTCGGTGGCCGGCTCGTCGACGACCATGAGAACGGCTTCGAGCGCGGGCTTGAGATCACTCACGCGTTCCCCTCCTGCTCCTGGTTCTCGCGAACCTCTTGATCGAATTCATCGGTGACCAGGGGCTGCTCCGCGTCCCCGCCGCCGGCCCAGCGCACCATCAGCTCACCGAGGGCGTCCTCCTGCTCCAGGATGACGGCCTTCTCACGGTAGAGCTCAAGCAGCGCGAGAAAGCGGGCGACGACGGTGAGGGTGTCGGGTGCGTCGGCGGCGAGCTCCCGGAAGCTGACCGCACCGGCCTCCCGCAGCCGCGCGACGACCAACTCGGCCTGCTCGCGCACGGACACCAGGGGCGCGTGGATGTGGTCGATGTACACCTGCGGCCTGGGCCGGGGCTGCATCGCCTTCACAGCGAGCCTGGCGAAGCCCTCGGCACCGATGCTGATGACGACCTCGGGCAGCAGCTCTGCGTGATGGTCCTCGAGCCCGACGGTCCTCGGGTACCGCTTGCCCTCCGCGTCCAGCCGCGCG
>NZ_JBSFUK010000057.1:0-15427 GCF_053591755.1 Streptomyces sp. NPDC002926 | reverse complement strand
ACCGGCCCGGACGGTCCGGCCCCGCTCAGGGACCCCGACAACGCGCTGCGCACGGCGCTCGGCCTCGCGCCCGGGGGATGGCTTCTGGTGCGGCCCGACGGCTACACCGCCGCCCGCGGCTCCACACTCACCAGGAGCAGCCTGGCACGGGCCGTCGCCCCGCTGGACCCGGCCGAACAGCTCGCCGAAGCGGCAATGCCGGAGCCCGGCCCCGTACTCCCCGCTTCCTCCCGCTCCTCCAAGGAGCACTGATGGTGACCGAGAACCACCGCGTCGCCCCCGACGAGGTCGCGCACCCGGTGGGCCATCCGGTCCCCGGCCCGCCGCATCGATCACCGCGCACGCGTTCAACGCCTGCGCCGGACCCGGGCAACTTCTGATCTCTCCCCCAGGAAAGGGGTGTTTGTCATGGCAGGTGAGCGCGTGCATCGGATGTCGCACTCGGTCGAGTTGGCCGCACCGGCGGGGGTCGTCTACGGACTGATCGCCGACGCGGTGCGCTGGCCGCTGTTCTTCCCGCCGAACGTGCACGTCGAGCGGCTGGAGTTCGACGGCACCAACGAGCGGCTGCGCATGTGGGCGACGGCCAACGGCGAGGTCCGCTCGTGGCTCTCGCACCGGGTGCAGGACCCGCAGGACCGGCTGATCGAATTCCGCCAGCAGAACGCGCAGGCCCCGATGGAATCCATGAACGGCACCTGGATCGTCCAGGAGCGGGGCACGGGCGCCAGCGTGCTGACGCTGCTGCACGACTTCACGGTCGTGGGCAACCGCGCCGAGGACGTGGCCTGGGCCGAGCTGGCCACCGACACCAACACCCGCTCCCAGCTGGCGAACATCAAGCGGCTGGCGGAGAGCTGGCCGCAACTGGACGAACTGGTCCTGTCGTTCGAGGACTCGGTACGGGTCAACGGGCCGGCCGAGCTGGTCTACGACTTTCTCTACCGGGCCTCCGACTGGCCGGAGCTCATCCCGCACGTGACACGGCTCGACCTCACCGAGGACGTACCGGGCGTCCAGGTGATGGCCATGGACACGCGCACCGCCGACGGCTCGGTGCACACCACCGAGTCGGTCCGGGTGTGCTTCCCGCACGCGGGCCGCATCGTCTACAAGCAGACCACCCCCCCGGCCCTGATGGCCGCGCACACCGGCGAGTGGTCCGTGCTGCCCGACGAGCGCGGGGTGAGCGTCGTCTCGCAGCACAGCGTGGTCCTGCGGGAAGAGGCCGTCGCAGGCGTACTGGGGCCGGAAGCGGATCTGGCGCGGGCACGCCGCTACGTACGCGAGGCGCTGGGCCGCAACTCCACCGTGACGCTCGACCTGGCCAAACGGCACGCGGAGAGCGCCGTCCGCATGCTGTGAGACCGGTGGAGCGTCCACTGCTGCTCAGCTCCCGCTCTAGCCGCCGGAGCCAGTCTTTGTGACGACGGACAACCTCGGAGCGGAACGGGGCAACGCAGTGGGCGCTCGCACCTCTCCGGCCGGCCGACACCCCAAGGAGAGGCATGAGCCCCTACACGATCACCGCCGAGGACACGTATGAAGCGGCAGGACCGCCGTCCGGACCGCTCCCGTGGCACCTCGCACTGATCAGCGGGGACGGGGGAGCGACCCTGGACGCCGGGCTTGCCGGGCTGAAGGCGCGGTTCGAGAACGGCCCCGTCCGCGAGGACGTACCCGTACGCATCCGCATCGCGGGTGTCCCCGGCGGAGGTCACCGGGGCGCCGTACTGGCGGGCGACGGCGGAGTGAGTGAGCTGGGCGCCAAGGAGGTCGCGGTACAGGCCGCGCCCGTCGCCCTCATGTTCCCCGGCCTCGGCGACCACTACCTCGACATGGGCCGCGAACTGTACCGCGACTTCCCCGTCTTCCGGGCCGCGCTGGACAGCTGCGCCGAGGCCCTCACCCCCGAACTGGGCCTCGACATAGGCGAGGTCCTCTTCCCCGGCCCGTCGGACCGGCCGGGCGGTGCAGCGGCCCCTGCCGTGGACCTGCGCCGCATGCTCGGCCGTGACACAGAGCCGGAGAGCGCCGACGAACGCAGGCTGAACTCCACACGCCTGGCCCAGCCGGCGCTCTTCGTCATCGAGTACGCGCTGGCGAAGCTGTGGGAGTCATGGGGCATCCGGCCCTCCGTCATGATCGGCTACAGCCTGGGCGAGTACGTCGCCGCGACCCTGGCCGGCGTGCTGTCGCTGCCTGACGCGCTCACCCTCGTCGCCCGCCGCGCGGCCCTCATCGACACGCTGCCCCAGGGCGCCATGCTCGCCGTCATGCTGCCGGAGGAGCAGGTTCGGCCGCTGCTGGGCGAGCAGGTGTCGCTGTCCGCGGTCAACGGCCCCGAGTTCTGTGTGGCCGCCGGACCCGTCGCCGACGTGTCGGAGCTGGAGCGCCGCCTCGCCGAACAGGGCGCTGTCAGCCGACGTGTCCGCTCCACCCACGCGTTCCACTCCTCGATGATGGAGCCGATCGCCGGCCCGCTCACCGAGCTGGCCGCGACCCTGACGCTGAACACTCCCCACATCCCGTACATCTCCAACGTCACCGGCCTGCCCATCACCGACGAACAGGCCACCGACCCGGGCTACTGGGCACAGCACCTCGTCAGCCCCGTCCGCTTCGCCGACGGCCTGGGCAGCCTTCCCGCCGGGAACCTGCTGCTGGAGACCGGGCCCGGCCAGACGCTGAGCAGCCTCGCGACCGTCGTACGCGGCAGCGAGGCGGGCACCGTCGTCGCCTCGATGCGCCACCCGCTCGAGCGGCAGTCCGACACGGCCGTCGCCCTCAAGGCGCTCGGCCGGCTGTGGCTCGGGGGCGCCGACGCCGACTGGGACGGCTTCCCCGTCGAGTCCATGGAGGTGACGGCCGCCGACGAGCACGCCGCACCGGCGGACGCCGCGCGCGCCCTCAGTACGACGGAGCAGGAGCTGCACGCACTGTGGGCCAGGCTCCTGAAGACGGACCAACTTCCCCTGGACATCAGCTTCTTCGAGCTGGGCGGGAACTCGCTGCTCGCCACCCGGCTGATTCTGCGGATCGGCCGCACCTTCGACGTCGACCTGTCGCTGCGTCAGGTGTACGAGTTCGCCACCCTCGCCACGATGGCCGCGGCCATCGACACCCTGCGCACGGACGGTGACCTGGCCGCCCTCGCCGACCAGGGCGCCGGCTCGTCGCACACGGGCAGTTCCCTCGCCCGCCACACACTGCCCAACGGCCTGGAGATCTCCCACCAGAACGAGGCGGAGACGCGCCACTTCTACGAGGACATCTTCGACCACCGCACCTACGCCAAGAACGGGATATCCATTCCCGACGGCGCCACCGTGGTCGACGTCGGCGGCAACATCGGCCTCTTCACGCTCTTCTCGCACTACGAGGCCAAGGACGTGCGGGTCTTCACCTTCGAGCCCGCCCCGCCGCTGTTCAAGATCCTCAGCCAGAACGTCGCCGAGCACGGTGTCGACGCCCGGCTGTTCAACATCGGCATCTCCGACATCGAGACCGATGCCAACTTCACCTTCTATCCGCGCAGTTCCGGGATGTCCTCCTTCCACCCCGACGCGGACGAGGAGAAGCACAACCTGCGCACGATCATCGCCAACCAGCAGCGGGCCGGCGCCACCGAGGGCGGCGACCAGCTCGCCACGTACGCCGACGAGCTCATCGATGTCCGCTTCGAGGCCATCGAGTTCACCGCCAGGCTGCGCCCGCTGAGCGATGTGATCCGCGAGCAGAACATCGAACGCATCGACCTCATCAAGATCGACGTGCAGAAGAGCGAGCGCCAGGTCATCGACGGCATCGCCGACGAGGACTGGCCGAAGATCCAGCAGATGGTGCTGGAGGCGCACGACGCGGACGGCGAGGTCGCCCGGCTCGTCCAGCTGCTCCAGGACCGCGGCTTCACCGCCACGGCCGAGCAGGACGAGCTGTACGTCGGCACGGACATCCACAACATCTACGCCGTACGCGGCGCCTAGTGACGGAGTCGGACGAGTCATGGAATTCGCGACCGTAGGAGTCGTAGGCGCCGGAGTCATGGGCGTCGGTGTCGCACAGAATCTCGCGCAGACCGGTCATCAGGTCGTGGTGGTCGACATATCCGACGAGGTTCTCGACAACGCACGCCGGGAACTGCGCAACAGTCTGCGCACCTACGCCCTTTTCAACAAGAACTCCGGCATCGACATGGCGGCGGTGACGAGGAGAATCGAATTCACCACCGACTACGAACTGCTCGCCAAGGCAGATTTCGTCGTCGAGAACGTCACCGAGGACTGGGGCATCAAGCAGCAGGTCTACGAGAAGATCGACCGCATCTGCCGTCCCGAGGTGGTCTTCGCCGTCAACACGTCGGCGATCTCCATCACGCGTGTCGGTTCCGCCACCACACGCGCCGAACGCGTCGTCGGTATGCACTTCATGAACCCCGTGCCCATGAAGCCGCTGGTGGAGGTGATCCGCGGCTACCACACGACGCCGGAGACGATCGACACCGCCCGCCGCTTCCTCGCCGGCATGGGCAAGGAATGCATCGTCGTCGAGGACGTCCCGGGCTTCGTCTCCAACCGCGTCCTCATGCTCACCATCAACGAGGCCGTCTTCCTGGTCCAGGACGGCGTGACCGACGCGGCCTCCGTCGACAAGATCTTCAAGGGCTGCTTCGACCACAGGATGGGTCCGCTGGAGACGGCCGACCTCATCGGTCTCGACACCATTCTCAAATCCGTCGAGGTGCTCTACGAGAGCTTCAACGACGACAAGTACCGGCCGGCCCCGCTGCTCAAGAAGATGGTCGCCGCCGGGCTCCTCGGGCGGAAGAGCGGCGAGGGATTCCACCGGTACCGCTGACCGACAGAGGCCACCACCGGACCTCCGGACCGAAAGACGACAGGACGGGAAAAGAATGAGCACGGACAACAGGGCACGAATAGCGGAGTATCTGTCCCGCTTCTTTCCGGTGCACGATTTGAAGGACGACGACGACATCTTCGAACTCGGCTTCGTGAGTTCGATGTTCGCGATGCAGCTGGTCTCCTTCGTCGAGCACGAATTCGGCATCACGGTCGAGAACGAGGACCTGGAGCTCGAATACTTCCGCTCGATCAGTGCCCTCGACGCGTTCGTCAACGGCAAGCTGTCCGCACCGGTGCCCCAGTAGCAGGGGACGGACCGACGACGATGACCACCACGCTCAGCGCGGAACAGGCCCAGGCCCAGAAGGAATTCCGGGCCTTCGCCGACCGCCACGTCGCACCGCACGCCGACGCCAACCACCGCGCCCAGCGCACCCCGCCGCAGACCGTCCGACTGCTCGCCGACGAAGGCCTGCTCGGCCTGCCGGTACCCCAGGAGTACGGCGGCGGCGGCTGCGACGCGGTCACCCTCGGGCTGCTCGCCGGTGAACTCGGGCGGACCTGCTCCTCGCTGCGCAGCCTGCTCACCGTCCACACGATGGTGGCGCACGCGATCGCTCGCTGGGGCAGCCGCTCCCAGAAGGAGACCTGGCTGCCCCGCCTGGCACGCGGTGAGCGCATCGGCGCGCTCGCCGTCTCCGAGCCCGGCGCCGGCAGCGACGCGGCGAGCGTGAGCACCTCACTCCTGCGCGACGGCGCCGGCTGGCGGCTCGAGGGCCACAAGAAGTGGACGACCTACGGGGAGACTGCCGACCTGTTCCTGGTCCTCGGCCGCTCCGAGGAGGGGCCGACCGCGGTGCTCGTCGAGCGGGACACCCCCGCGCTGCGCACCGAACTCATCGAGGACCTGATCGGCATCAGGGCCTCGATGACGGCCGATGTGTACTTCGACGGTTGCCCGGTGCCGGCGGACAATGTGCTGGCCCGCCCCGGCCTCGGCATCTCGCACGTCGTGGGCGCCGCCCTCGACCTGGGCCGCTACACGGTCGGCTGGGGCTGCGTCGGCATCCTCGACGCCTGCCTGGAAGCGAGCGTCGACTACGCGGGCGACCGCGAGCAGTTCGGGTCGCCCATCAAGGAGCACCAGCTGGTCAGGCGCCTGATCAGCAATATGTACACGGACGCCAAGGCGGCCCGGCTGCTGTGCCTGGAGGCGGGCAGGCTGCGCGACGCGCGTGACCCGGGCGCCCTGGCCGCGACATCCACTGCCAAGTACTTCGCCTCGACGGCCGCCACCCGCGCGGCGGCCGACGCCGTGCAGATCCACGGCGCCAACGGATGCGGGTCCGGCTATCCCGTACAGCGCTACCTCGGCGACTCCAGGGTCATGGAAATCATCGAGGGCAGTTCACAGATCCATCAAGTGGGCCTTGCCGAGTACGCGTTCCAGGAACGCTTCCTCGGCCGCCGCGGTCCGGCCCGTACGAAGTCCGGGAAGTGAGTGAGCCAGCGATGACGACAACCGTGAAATGCGTGGTCTGGGACCTCGACAACACCGTGTGGGACGGGGTGCTGCTGGAGGACGGGGACGTCAAGCTGCGGCCGGGCGTCGCCGAGGTGATCCGTACGCTGGACGAGCGCGGCATCCTGCACTCTGTCGCCAGCCGCAACGACCACGACGCCGCCCTGGCCAAGCTCCAGGAGTTCGGCCTCGCCGAGTATTTCCTGTACCCGCAGATCAACTGGGGCAACAAGTCCGACTCGGTGAAGGCCGTGGCCGAGGCGATCAACATCGGCATCGACACCCTGGCCTTCGTCGACGACCAGCCCTTCGAGCGTGACGAGGTCGCCCACACGCACGCGCAGGTGCTGTGCATCGACGCCCTCGACGCCGAGCGCATCCCGCAACTGCCCCAGATGCAGCCCCGGTTCGTCACCGCCGACTCCCGGGAGCGCCGCCACCTCTACCGCGCCGACGCGCAGCGCAAGCAGGCCGAGGAGACCCACCAGGGCACCGACGAGGACTTCCTCGCCTCGCTGGACATGCGTTTCACCATTTCCGCCGCAAAGGAGCGCGACCTCCAGCGGGCCGAGGAACTGACCGTGCGCACCAACCAGCTCAACGCCACCGGATACACCTACTCCTACGAGGAGCTGGACGCCTTCCGCCGCTCGCCCGGGCATGACCTGCTGGTCGCGGGACTCCAGGACACGTACGGCAGCTACGGGAAGATCGGCCTCGCCCTCGTCGAACGCGGCGACGCCGTCTGGACGGTGAAGCTGCTGCTGATGTCCTGCCGGGTGATGTCGCGGGGCGTCGGTTCGGTCCTGCTGGGCCACCTCATCCGCAGCGCCCACGAGGCGGGCGTGAAGCTGCAGGCCGAGTTCGTGCCCACCAGCCGCAACCGGACCATGTTCGTCACCTACAAGTTCTCCGGCTTCCGCGAGATCGCCAGGAACGGTGACGTGTCCGTGCTGGAGCACGACGGGGCACGGATCCCCAACTTCCCGCCGTACATGGACGTCACGGTCGAACTCTGACCGACGGCGCGCACCCCTTTTGCTCAGTGTCACTACAGGACGAGACGGATGGCGGAGATGAACTCCCAGGCGAACGAGGACCGGCTTCGGCGAGCCATGGCCGCCGTCCTCCAACTCCAGCAGCGCAACGCCGAGCTGGAGATGCAGAAGTACGAGCCGGTGGCGATCGTCGCCATGGCCTGCCGGCTGCCCGGCGCGGTGAGCACACCCGAGGAGTACTGGCGGCTGCTGGACACCGCGGGCGATGCCATCGGCCCGCTGCCGTCCCGCTGGGACGGACTCGACCTGTACGACCCCGACCCGGCGGCCATCGGCAAGAGCTACGCCCGCGAGGGCGGCTTCCTCGACCGCCTCGACGAGTTCGACGCCGACTTCTTCGGCATCTCGCCCCGCGAGGCGATCTCCATGGAGCCGCAGCAGCGCCTCGTACTGGAGACGTCGTGGGAGGCGCTGGAACGCGCCGGGATCCGGCCCGACACCCTCAGCGGCAGCCGGACCGGCGTCTACCTGGGGGCCATGCGCTCCGACTACGACACGGGCAACGCCCCGCTGGAGAGCTTCGACGGCTACCAGGGCACCGGCATCCAGAGCAGCGTGGTGTCCGGCCGGCTCTCCTACGTCCTGGGACTCCAGGGCCCGGCGGTGACCCTGGACACCGCCTGCTCCTCCTCGCTGGTGGCCATCCACTCCGCGGTGGCCGCGCTGCGTGCCGGTGAGTGCGACCTGGCGCTGGCCGGCGGGGTCACCGTGATGGCCTCACCCGCCATGTTCGTCGAGTCCTCCAGGCTCGGGGCGATGGCCCCCGACGGGCGGTGCAAGAGCTTCTCGGCAGGCGCCGACGGGGCGATCTGGTCCGAGGGCGTGGGCATCCTCGTCCTCAAGCCCCTGGCGGCAGCGCAGCGCGACGGCGACCGTGTCCTGGCGGTCGTCCGTGGCTCCGCGGTCAACCAGGACGGCCGCAGCCAGGGGCTGACCGCCCCCAACGGGCCCGCGCAGCAGCGCGTCATCCGCGACGCGCTGGCGGCCTGCCGGCTCACGCCGGCCGACATCGACGCCATCGACGCGCACGGCACCGGCACTCCGCTCGGCGACCCCATTGAGGCGGGTGCCCTGGCGGAAGTCTTCGGCCCCGGCCGCGACGCCGGCCGGCCGCTGTGGCTGGGCTCGTCGAAGTCGAACATCGGACACACCCAGGCGGCCGCCGGTGTCGCCGGCGTGATGAAGATGGTCCTGGCACTCCAGCACGAGAGGCTGCCCAAGACCCTGCACGCGGACGAGCCCAGCCCGCACATCGACTGGACCGCCTGCAACATCCGGCTTCTCCAGGAGTCCCGGCCGTGGCACCGCGGCGAACGGGTGCGCAGAGCCGGCGTCTCCTCGTTCGGCATCAGCGGCACCAACGCGCACGTGATCCTCGAAGAGGCCCCCGCTCCCGCGGCGGACACGGCGCGGGAGCCCGCCGCGCCGACCGCCCCGCAGCCGGGCGTCGCCGCGACGGCCTACCCGCTGCTGCTGTCGGGCCACGACCAGCAGGCGCTGCGTGCACAGGCCGATCGGTGGGCCCGCTGGCTGGCGGAGCATGACGACATACCGTGGCAGGACACGCTGCGCACCGCCGCGATGCACCGCACCCACCTGCAGGCACGCGCCTCGGTCCTCGCGGGCAGCGCTCGGGAGGCCGCAGCGGCCCTGGCGGCGCTCGCCGAGGGCCGCGCGCACCCCCTGGTGGTCACCGGCACGGCACGAGAGCGCGGCAGGACCGTGTTCGTCTTTCCCGGCCAGGGATCGCAGTGGCTGGGCATGGGCCGCACCCTGCTCGCCGAGAGCGAGGTGTTCCGGGCTGCCGTCCAGGAATGCGACGAGGCCCTGGAGCCCTGGACCGGATGGTCGGTCATGGCCCTGCTGGCCGAGCCGCAGGACGAGGGCCTGCCGCCGCTGGACCGGATCGACGTACTCCAGCCCGCCCTGTTCGCGGTGATGATCGGCCTGGCCGCGCTGTGGCGGTCGCTGGGTGTCGAGCCCGCCGCCGTGGTGGGCTCCAGCCAAGGAGAGGTGCCCGCCGCAGTCGTTGCCGGGGCCCTGACACTGAAGGACGGCGCCCGGCTGACCGCGCTGCGCTCCAAGGGCCAGTTCGACGAGTGCAGCGGCCGGGGCGCGATGGCCCTGGTGGAGATGCCGGTGGGCGACGTGGAGGAGCTGATCGCCCCGTACGGCGACGCACTGTCCGTCGCTGTCGTCAACACCGCGGCGTCCACGGTGGTTTCGGGAGACGTGTCGGCCGTGGAGCAGCTGCTGGCCGAGCTGGCGGGCCGCGACGTGTTCTGCCGGCGCATCAAGTCGGACACCGCCGGGCACAGCGCGCACATCGACCCCATGCTGCCGCGGCTGCGCGAGCAGCTGACCGGTCTGAGCACGGCGCCGGGCACGATCCCCTTCTACTCGACGGTGACCGGCGGTGTCCTCGAAGGCAGCGCCCTCGACGCCGAGTAC
This sequence comes from Streptomyces sp. NPDC002926, assembly GCF_053591755.1. Taxonomy (NCBI): domain Bacteria; kingdom Bacillati; phylum Actinomycetota; class Actinomycetes; order Kitasatosporales; family Streptomycetaceae; genus Streptomyces; species Streptomyces sp. NPDC002926. The sequence goes on along the minus strand of NZ_JBSFUK010000057.1, from coordinate 5,534 downwards.
TGGTGCCGCAACGCCCGTCAGACCGTCCGCATGGACCGGGCACTCGATCAGCTGGTCGCCGACGGATACGACGTGTTCGTCGAGGTCGGCCCGCATCCGGTGCTGGGGATGCCGCTGACCGGCGCCACCGCCCGGTCGCACGGCGCGGTCGTGGGCAGCGTGCGCCGCGACGCGGACTCCACCGCCCAGATGCTCTCTTCCCTGGGCGCCCTGCATGCCCAGGGGTACGCGGCCGACTGGCCGCGCATCCTCGGCCCCGCGCCCCGCGGCGCCGTCGTCCCCCTGCCCACCTACGCCTTCCAGCGCACCTCCTACTGGAGTGACTTCGCCTCCTTCCGCGCCCTGGACGCCGACGCGCGCGAGGCCCTGCTGCGCAAGCAGCGGCAGCCGGTGTCCGCCGCGGCCGGCCCCGACGCGCTGCGCACCCGCCTGGGCGGCCTCGAGGAGGCTGGGCGCCACGACGCCCTGACCGCCGTCGTGTCGGAGGAAGCCGCCGCCGTTCTCGGCGCCACCGCGCCCGTGCCGGCCGACAAGCGGCTCCAGGAACTGGGCCTGGACTCCATCATGGCGTTGCAACTGCGCAACCGGCTGTCCGAGCTGACCGGCACCGCCCTGCCCACCAACCTCGCCTTCGCCCACCCCACCCCCGGTGACGTGGCCGCCTACCTGCTGCAACACGTCCTCGGGGACATGCCCCAGGCGCCGGCCGCCCCGCCGCTCGAGCGGTCGGGGCAGCGCGAGGTCCACCCGGCGACACAGGGGCAGCGCCGGCTGTGGTTCCTGGAGAAGATGCAGCCGGGCAGCGCGGAGTACAACACCCCGCTGGTCCTGCGCGCCGAGCTACGGATCGACCCGGACGTCCTGTCCCGGGCCCTGCGCAGGGTGATGGACCGTCACGAAGCACTGCGCACCGGCCTGGAGGAGCGCGACGGACAGCTCGTCCAGGTGGTACGGGACAGCTACCCGCTGCCGTTCGTCCACGAGGACCTGTCCGGTCTCGGCGAGGCGGAGCTCGACGCACGCGTCCGGCACGAGGAGCGTGTCCCCTTCGACCTGAGCGGGCCCGGTCTACTGCGCTGTGTCCTGGCCGACACCCACGACGGCGGATCACTGATCGGCCTCTTCCTGCACCATGCCGTCACCGACGGCTGGTCGCTGTCCCTGTTCACCCGCGAACTCTTCGACACCTACGGCGCGCTGCTCGCCGGCCGTGACCTGCAGGCCACCGACGCGGCCGGCCAACTGGGCGACTACGCGACCTGGGAACAGCGCGCCCTCCAGGAGGGCCACTTCGCGCCCTCCCTGGACTTCTACACCTCGCAGCTCGAAGGCATGGGCCGCCTGGACCTGCCGACGCGCTCCGACGCCGACGACGGCCGGGCCGCCGACAGCGGCACGGAGAACACCGGGTGCACTGTCGGCTTCACCCTCCCCGCCCAGCTGCGGGGAGACCTGGAAGAACTGGCCGCCCGCACCGGCGTCACCCCCTACACCGTCTACGTCAGCGCCTTCGCGGTCCTCCTGGCCCGCACCACCGGGTCCTACGACTTCGGACTCGGCACCGTCTGGGCCAACCGTCAGCTGCCCGGCGTGGAAGGCCTGCACGGATTCCTCGTCAGCACCCTGCCGCTCCGCTGCGACCTGCGCGGCGACCCGGCCTTCCACGAGCTGCTCACCACGACCGCACCCCGTGTGATGGGCCTGCTCGAACACCAGGACGTTCCCCTGACCGAGATCGTGAAGGCCGTGGGCGGCGAACGGGCCGGCGGGGACAACCCGCTGTTCAGCGCCGTGTTCAACTACCGCGCCACCGCCATGCCCGCACTCGGGAAAGGAACGGAGGCCTGGACCTATCTTCCCGGAGCGGCCGTGGGAGGCGGGCCGCGCGGCCTCGCAAAGTCCGACATCGGGCTGACGATCGCCCCGGACGGCGAAGGCCTCCAGGGCGAACTGGAGTTCCGGCCGGACATCCTGGACCAGGCCTCCGCAGAGCGGCTGGTGACCGGCTTCCGTACCCTGCTCGACTCCGTCGTACGGGACGGCAGGCGCCCCCTCAGCGAACTGGACGTCCTCGACGACGCGGAGCTCTCCTGGCTCACCGAACAGGGCGGCCACAGTGCGCCCGAGGTCACCTCCGACACCGCGATCGACCGGATCCTCCAGCAGGCCCACCGGACCCCGGACGCCACGGCCCTGGTCGACGGCGAGGGGCAGCTCACCTACCAGGAGCTCACCCGCCGGGCCTGGGACATGGCCGCACACCTGCGGTCCGCCGGCCTCGGCGCCGACTCCCTGGTCGGCATCCATCTGCCGCGCTCCACCGAGCTGGTGGTGGCCGTGCTGGCCACCTGGCTGGCCGGCGGCGCCTACGTGCCCATGGACCCGTCCTACCCCAAGGCCCGGCTGGACCACATGATCGAGGACAGCGGCCTCGACATGATCGTCTCGACCCGGGCGGGATCGGCGGACATCGCCGACGACCGAATCCGGATCCTGCTCGCTGACGCCCTCCCGCAGACGGCGCACGACGCGCCGGGGGACGGCCCGGCCGCCACCGCGGCCCTGTCCGACCTGGCCTATGTGATCTACACGTCCGGCTCGACCGGCAAGCCGAAGGGCGTACAGCTCGAGCACGCGCAGTTCGCCAACTTCTGTGCGGCCATGGACGAGCGGGTCGGCGGCGGTGTCGGCGACACCTGGCTCGCCGTGACCAGCCTGTCCTTCGACATCTCCACCCTGGAACTGCTGTGGACCCTCACCCGCGGCTACCGCGTGGTGATCGCCGAAGGCGGCCCCGCCCGGTGGGCCGACTACCTGCCGTACGCGCCCACGCATCTGCAGTGCACCCCGTCGCTGGCGCGGATGCTGCTCGCGGACAGCGACGGACGGGCGCTCGTACAAGGCCTGGACCGGATGCTGGTCGGCGGCGAAGCCCTCGATCGCGGCCTGGCCCGCAAACTGCTGAAGCTGTGCCCCGACGGGCTGATGAACATGTACGGGCCCACCGAGACCACCGTGTGGTCGGCCGCCTGGAACGCGGCGCCGGGCGAAGTGGCCCTCGGTGAGCCGCTGCTGAACAACGTGCTGTACATCCTCGACGCACAGGGCCGGCGGGTACCACGCGGCACCCGCGGCGAACTGCACATCGGCGGCCTCGGGGTGGCGCGTGGATATCTGCACCGCCCCGAGCTGACCGCCGAACGCTTCGTCGCCGACCCGTTCGCCGGCACGCCCGGCGCGCGGATGTACCGCACCGGCGACGTGGTGCGCCATCGACCGGACGGCAGCCTGGAGTTCTGCGGGCGGGCCGACGCCCAGGTCAAGCTCCGCGGCCACCGGATCGAGCTGGGCGAGATCGAGGCCGTGGCCGGCGAGCACCCGGCCGTGGCCGAATGCGCGGCCGTGATCCGCGAGGACACGCCGTCGGATCCCCGGCTGTGCCTGTACTGGGTGCCCGCCGCGCGATACCCGGCGCTGGAGGAGGACCTGCAGCAGTACGTCGCCGAGCACCTGCCGACCGCCATGGTCCCGCAGCAGCTGTTCCGCATGGAGGAGCTGCCGCACACCCCGAACAAGAAGGTCGACCGCGGCGCCCTGCTGAGGCTGCCCGCACCTGTCCAGGCACGGCCGCGGCCCACCGGTGGCAACGGCGCCGATGACGTCGAGTCGATCGTCATCCGCGCCTGGGCCGACGTGCTCGGCCGCAGCGACATCGACCCGGACCGTGGCATCTTCGGCCTCGGTGCCAACTCGATGACGGCCGTCGACGCGCACAAGCTCATCTGCGCCGGCCTCGGCAGGGAGTTCCCGCTCTCCGCCCTCTTCCGCCACCCGACCGTGCGCCAGCTCGCCGCCCACCTGCGCAACGAGGCACCCGCCCCGCTCACCGAGGCGACCACGGCCCGCAGGCGTCACCCCGACGAGGACATGGTGGCGATCGTCGGCATGGCCTGCCGGCTCCCCGGCGCCCCCGACATCGACTCGTACTGGGACAACCTCCGCAACGGCATCGAGTCGATCACCCACTTCTCCGAGGACGAGCAGCGCGCCGCGGGCATCGGCGACCGGATCCTGGACGACCCGGACTACGTACCGGCCAAGGGCGTGGTGGCGGGTGCCGACCTGTTCGACGCCGGCTTCTTCGACTGCTCGCCGGCCGAGGCCGAGATCATGGACCCGCAGCACCGGCTCTTCCTCGAATGTTCCTGGCAGGCGCTGGAGCACTCCGGCGTCCTGCCCTCCACCTTCACCGGCAGCATCGGAGTCTTCGCCGGCTCGGGCCAGTCCGGCTACCGCAGCAGCGAAGAAGCTGTCGAGATGTCCGACTTCTACCGCACCATGGTCGGCACCAAGAACGACTTCCTCGCCACCCGCGTGGCCCACAAACTCAACCTCCGTGGCCCGGCCCTGACGGTCCAGACGGCCTGCTCGACCAGCCTGGTCGCCACCCACCTGGCTCGCGAGAGCCTGCTGCGCGGCGAGTGCGACATCGCCCTGGCCGGCGGCTCCTCGCTTACCGTCCCGCTGGATCTGGGCTACTTCCACCAGGCGGGACTGGTCTTCTCCCCGGACGGCAAGTGCCGTGCCTTCGACGAGAAGGGCGCGGGCACGGTCCTGGCCAACGGCGTCGCCGTCGTGGCGCTGCGCCGGCTGTCCGACGCGCTCGCGGCGGGCGACCGCATCTACGCCGTGATCCGCGGCAGCGCCATCAATAACGACGGATCGAGCAAGGTCGGGTTCACCGCACCCAGCGTGGAGGGCCAGGCCCGCGTCGTCGCCGCCGCGCACCAGGAAGCGCGCGTGAGCGCCGACACCATCGGATACGTGGAGGCGCACGGCACCGGCACCGCGCTGGGCGACCCCATCGAGATCCAGGCGCTCCAGCAGGTGTTCGCCACCGCGGACCGGTCCGAGCCCTGCGCGATCGGATCGGTGAAGACCAATATCGGCCACACCGACGCCACCGCGGGAGTCGCCGGCCTCATCAAGGCGGCGCTGTGCCTGCACCACGGCGAAATGGTGCCGAGTCTCAACTTCGAGAGCCCCAACCCCGAGATGGGACTCGACCCGGGCCTCTTCTACGTCAACACCCAGTCCAAGCAGTGGGAAGCGGAGCAGGGTCCGCGCCGGGCGGGTGTGTCGTCCTTCGGCCTCGGCGGCACCAATGCGCACGTCGTGCTGGAGGAGCCGCCGCGCTGGGAGCCCGAAGACTCCTCCGCCCTTGATGCGCCCGCCGTGGTGCCGGTGGTGGTGTCGGGTCGGGATGAGGGGGCGTTGCGGGAGCAGGCCGGCCGTTGGGCGTTGTGGCTGGAGGGGCATGCGGATGTGCCGTTGGCGGGTGTGGCGGTGACGGCGGCTCGTCATCGGACGCATTTTGAGCAGCGGGCGTGTGTCACTGCCGACTCGGTGGCTGGGTTGGTGGATGGGTTGCGGGCGGTTGCTGGGGGTGTGCCGCATGCGGGTGTGGTGGAGGGGGTTGCGGGGCGTCGGGGCCGGGTGGTGTTTGTGTATCCGGGTCAGGGTTCGCAGTGGGT
>NZ_JBSFUK010000056.1:0-15469 GCF_053591755.1 Streptomyces sp. NPDC002926 | reverse complement strand
GCGCGCGCGTCGCCCGCGCCCACGCCGTACCCGGGCACCACCCGGACCATCCCGGCGCACGGCTGCCCGGCATCGTCGGCGTCTACCTGGTGCCGCCCGACGAGGACCCCGCCACCGCCGGTGCGCCGCTCCCTTCGGCCGGCGACCTCGAGGCCGTCGCGGATCACCTGACGCGTACCCTCGCCCCGACCGGTGTCACCGTCGTCGCCGCAGCGCCCCGGTACATCCGCGTCGACGCCCGGATCGTGCTCGCCCTCGCCACGGGCGCCGACCGTGCCGCAGCCGTACGCCGCGCCGAGGACGGGCTGCGCCGCTTCCTGCACCCGCTCGACGGAGGCGCCGACGGCGACGGGTGGCCCTTCGGCGGACCACTCATCCACACCGCGCTGGCGCGCCGGCTGCTCACCGACGAGGAAGTGGCGGCTGTGCCGCTGCTGACGCTCACGGTGGACGGCCTGCCGGTACAGCCCTGCACCGATACGCCGCTGCCGCCGCACGCCCTGATCCGCGTCGGACGGGTGACGGCCTCCGTCGTCGCCGACACCACCGCCAACGCCACCACGCAGAAGGGGAGGTGAGACATGGACATCCGCACCGACGCGCCTGCGCACCTGCTGCTGGACTCCGCCTCGGGCTGGCGCCCGGCCGCAGGAGCGGCAGATCCGCTCCCCGAACCCGTCCAGGACCACGACGCGCTCGTCCTGCCGCCCGGCGTGAGAGAGGCGGCACTGGTCACCGTCCCGCTCGACAGCGGCATCTCCCGGTGCCGCTGGCACCGGATCCGTATCGACGCCGAAGTCCCGTCGGGCAGCGCGCTGGTCGTCCAACTGGCCACCACCGGCGACGATCCCGACGGCGTGCCGGGGCCCGACGACTGGCAGACCGCCGCGGGACCGGCCTACGACATCCTGGTGGACCAGCCGCCGGGCCAGTACCTCGTCGTACGGCTGCTGCTCGGCCGTACCGACGCCTCCGCGCCCGGGCCCGCGGTGCGGCAGGTGCGCCTGGACCTTCCCCGGGCCACCTCGGCCGACCTCCTCCCGGCCGTCTACCGCGAGGATCCGACCGCCGACGACTTCACCGAGCGGTTCCTCGCTCTGTTCGACTCGGTGGTCGAGACCCTCGACCGGGCCACGGAACGGGCTCCCGCACTGCTCGACCCGGCCGGCGTGCCGGACGGTGTGCTGCCGTGGATCGCGGGTCTGCTCGGCCTCGATCTGGGGCCCGACCCCGACCCGGCGCCGGGCGCGAGTTCCGGCGGCGGCCCCGCAAGCAGCACTGTGCCCGGCGCCCCGGACCCGGGCATGGCGCAGCTCCCGCCGTCCGTACTGCGCCGACTCATTGCCGCGGCGCCCGAGTTGCGCAGACGCCGCGGCACACCCTGCGGGCTCGCCCTGGCGCTGGAGATCGTGCTGGGGGTGCGCCCGGCGATCCTGGAACCGGCAGTTGCGCCGTGGGGCGCGGTGGGCCGGGACACCCGCCTGGGTGAGGTGCGGCTGTTCGGGCGGTCGGCGGCGCGGGTGCGCCTCGGCGGCCCCGCGGTCCTCGGTTCACGCCTGGCAGGAGCCGGCGCCCGCCGGGGCGGAGCGCGATTGCTTTCGCTCGGCAACCCCGACGAGGACCCGCTGACCGGCACCACGTTCCGTTTCCGCGTACTCATCCCCCCGGGCCCGCCGCCTGGCACCCGGCGACCCGCGTCGGCCGACGGCATGGCCAGGACCGCTGCCGATCTGGTCGAACGGCTCTCCCCCGCCCACACCACGGCGACCGTCTCCATCGGCGGGCACGGCTTCACCGTCGGCGAGCGCAGCGCGGTCGGCGTGGACACCCTCCTCGTCAGCCCCCTGCCGTCCCCGGCCGGCGCAGCCGTCCTCGGCGCGGACTCCGTTCTCGGATCGGACCGTTCGGGGCGACGCGGCATCCGCTTGGACGGCACGTCAGGTGCGGGCATCCGCACGGTCGCCCTCGAGGAGGGCGGCACCGTCGCACACCCCGACGAGAAGAAAGGCAGGACCCCATGACGGCTCCCCCGACCGGGCGTGACAGCGCCCCGCGGACCGGCCGGCGGCGGCTGACGTACTTCCACGGCCAGTTGCTGTCCGCACAGGATCTCCGCCAGGAACAGGGGCAGTTCCTCGCACGGCTGCGCCTGCACAACCTCGCCCTGCACGGCTACGGCGTGGCCTACGGCCTGTGGACGCGCCCGGTGCCACCACCCGACGGCGAGTGCCCCGATCCGGAGCGCGCGGCCCCCTGGTTCGAGGTGACCGACGGCCTGGCCATCGACCGGCACGGCGACGAAGTGATCGTGCCGTGCGGCGTCCTGCCGAGGCACGATCTGTGGCAGCTGCTCGACGAGGACGAGCGGTGCCGCGCCCGGGAGGAGATCCGCTCCGGCCGCGACGGCGTCACCGTCTATCTGACGATCCACCACTGCGAGGAGCCGGTCGACAGCGTCCGCGCGGTCTATACCGAGGCCTGCGACGGCCTCCCACGCACCGCCTACGCCCACATCCGCGAAGGCTTCGTCCTACGGGCGACGACCCGGCGGCCCGAGCCGGACTCCTGCGACCCTCCGTGCCCCTGCGAGCCGCCCGCCGAAGGCGCACCGAGGGAGCACGGATGTGGTGACGGCAGGATCTTCGGACCCGGGCTGCTGCTCGCCCGCGTGAACCACGTACGCCCCGACCGGGCGCTGGTCCCGGAGCAGATCCGTCCCGAGGTCCGCCGGCCCCTCTCCCGGCGACCGGCGACCGTGATCACCGGTATCTCCTGGCCGCACGGCGGCCGGCTGACCACCCAGCAGGCCCGCGTACTGCTGGGCGAACGCGGCCTGCGGATCCGCTTCTCGCGGCCGGTGCGCTCCGCGACCCTCCAGGACCCGGGTATCGCCGACCTGTTCCAGGTCACCGGCGGGCGGGGCGTCCACGGCACCGTCATGCGCCTGGAGACCCGGATCGACACGAGGGAACCGGACGACGAGACCACAGACCGGATCACGATCCGGCAGACGGACATCGAGTACCTCAACGACGGCGACCGGATCCACCTGGTGCTGCGCACCCCGTTCGTCCTCGACATCTGCGGCGACCCGGTGGACGGCACCCACACCGGCGGGCTCGTACCGCAACCCGGCGGACCGGTCGCCCACCGGCCGGGGCTACTGCCGCCCGACGGCAGCGGACCCCGCACCTCCGGGACGCCCGCGGGTGCGGCCGGCGTCTTCGAGAGCTGGATCTTCATCGACAACCACCGGCCGGACGCCGAGGCCGACGCCAAAGTCGACGCCGACGCCGAGTCGGAACCCGCCGACGGGACCGACAGCGAGGCCGACGACGGCCGGACCAACGACAGCGAGACCACTGAGGGGCGGCCATGACCACCTCCGGCACCCACACCGCCCGCCCCCGTGACTGCGGATGCGGTTGCGGCGGAAGCGGCAGCGGCAGGACCGCGTCCATCACCCCAACTGCCGGATTCCGGCCGGGCGGACCGGCCCGCCCGGTCTTCTCCGCGGGCCAGCTGCTCACCGAGGACGACCTCGGACAGCTCGCCGCCTGGACCACCGGCCGCATCCGCCTCCACAACCGACTGCGCTACGTATCGGCCCAAGGGCAGGGCGCGGTCCTGTGCGGGCTCGCCGTCAGCTGCGACTCCTGCGCCCGGGGTGTGGTGCGCATCGGCGAGGGCCACGCCGTGGACGGCCAGGGCAACGACATCCCGGTCATCTGCGTCGAGGACGTGGATGTCGTCGCCCTGGTACGGGAGTTCCGCGCCACGGGCGGTGGCTGCCCCGACCCCTGCCCGCCCGGACCCGAGCGCACCTACGGTCTCTTCCTGCGCTACGAGGAGGAGTTCGCCGAGCCTGTCGCCCCCTACGATCCCGGCGACGGCTGCACGCCGGTCGGCTGTGTACCCACGCGGGTACGGGAAGGCCACCGCTTCCTTGTGGGCTGCGTCCCCGACCCGCCCTCCGACCCGCTCTGTGCACTGCTGCTCCGCCGGTTCGGTGACGACCGGGAGTTTCTGGAGGCCTGCCAGGGCGAGAGCCGGCCCCCGGCCGACGAACTCACGGACTGGCTCACCGCCCGCCTGGATGTCAACGGCGACCTGTGCGACCGCACTCCCCTGGAGCTGCTGTGCGACGTACCGCCAAAACCGACCGGCAACGACGTCCAGCACAACCGGCACCGCAAAGTGGGTGCCTGGCGCGCCTTCGAGGCGTATCTGCGCGCCGCCGTCCGCTCGCTCCTCGTCGTCCCCTGCGCCAGCGGCTGTGCTCCGGACGTACTGATCGCCGAAGTGACGCTGGACGGCTGCGATGTCGTACGGGCCGTGCCGGCCGGACGGCGTGGCGCCCAGTTGCCCGATCCGGTGGAACAGCAGTGGCGAATCCAGCTGGCCCGGCTCTTCGAACACGACGTCAGCACGGGGCAGTTGCTGAGGTTCCTGCTGGACCTCCTCGACCTCACCGGCTGCCTGCCGCCGCGGCCGACCGAGACCTAGAAGGAGCGCAGACCATGCCTGCACCCCTGCGGCCAGAATTCCACGAGGGCCAGATCCTGGCCGCCGACGACCTGTCGGCCGTGGTGCGTTACGACCGTGACGCCGCCGCGCGCCACCACCGGCACCTGCACACCTGGGGGATCGCCTCGGGGCTGGAGGTGACGGTCCGCGCGCGGGGCGACTCGGACGTCTACAAGACAGTCATCGTCGGCAGCGGCACCCTCGTCGACCCGTCGGGACGGGAGATCGTGGTGCCCACGCCGGTGGAACTCTCCACCCCCGACCAGGGGTTCGTGATCGCCGACCCCGGCAACACCGCCGCCCGCCCGCTCATGCTCATGTGGAGCGACCAGCCCTCGCCCGGCGGCGCGGCCGTGTCCCCGGGCGCCTGCTCCACGAACGGCGCCGCGCACACCTCGGAGGGCTTTGCCCTCGTGGTCGGCGCCCCCGGCGACGAACTCGACCTCGCCGACCAGCAGCCGCCCGCGCCCGACGCCGGACCCGACCGGCTCGGCAGCGGCGACCGGGGCCGGGTACTGCTCTCCTTCGTGACCTGGGGCGGCGGCGAAGACGGCGGCTTCACCGCGGTACTGCCCCGGGCGAACGGGGTCGGCCGCCGGTACGCGGGCGTCCTCGCCGACCGGGTGTCCGCGCGCGGCGGCACACTGGAACTGGCGGCGGAGCCACGCCCGGTGGCCGGAAGGGTGGGCCTCCGGATCGGCGGTGAGCACGGCAGCCTGGACATCGGCCGGTTCAACGCGGCCGGCGCACTCGCCCCGGCGCTGCGCGTCCTCGGCGACGGCAGCACTTCGATCAACGGCGATGTGAAGATCACCGGCGGTCTGACCGTCACCGGCGCCGTCGACAGCCCGCTCGTCTCCGGCAGCGTCCTCGTCCAGTCCGGCACCGCGACACACGGCGTCATCCTGCCGCTGCCCCCGCCGGTGACGGCGGATCAGGTGGAGTCGGGCGAGGTCGTTCTGCACCTCCAGGTGACGCCGCGGCTCCAGACGTACGGCGGTCCGCACGAAGGCGGTGTCGACGGATCCGGCTTCGGCGCACTGCCTGTGGTGCTGCGCTGCGAGGTGGACTCCCAGCGCAGGCTGAGCTGCCTGATCGCCTGGTACGGCGGGTTCGGACCCGACCTGGCACTCGGCTCTCCATCCGTACTGCCGGGCGCAGCCGACTACTTCGTACTGGCCACAGCCCGACCGACCACCTGATCGATCCCCACCGCAGCCACGAGGGAGAGCAACGATGACGATCAGCACGCGAGATCAATCGGTGTCGCAAGCACCGGAGTTGACCGTCACGGTCGTCCGCCTCGAACATACCGGCCATGTTCTCGCCGCACTCACCCGCGCCACGCCGGGTCCCCCGCCCGCCGTACGGCTGCTGACGCAGAGCGCATTCCCACTGGCCGTCCCGGATGCCTCGGGGCTCGTCCTGGTCCCGGCCGAACTCCTCACGACCGAGGAACTCAGCGCGCCCCGGGACATCCTGACCGCGCCCTGGCTCTGGTACGTGGACACCGGCGGCCAGCAGTCCGCCACCCCGGCAACGCCGCAGCTCAAACCGGTCTCCTGCCCCGCCCCCTCCGTCGGCCTCACCGAAGGATCGCTCACCATCACATCCTCCACCACTGACGGCGCGGCCCCCGTCCTCGCGCTGGTCCATCCGGCCGCCCAGTGGGGCACCGGCAGCGCCGTCAGCCTTCAGATCCGCGACGTCCTCCGCCCGGACGGATCAGCCCAGATGGGCAATGGCGCCGTCGAGGACAGCGACGAAGCCCTGGTCTTCGTCCGGGGTCGGCCGGTGACCGTGTACAGCCCGGGCGAGATCGACTGACGGAAACCGGCGGACGGACCAGGGCAGGAGGCGGGACTGGGGTGACGGTTCACATGGAGGCGACGACCGACGACGGTCTCATCGCCGCCCTCGGCGGCTGCACCGTGCTCGAATGCCGGGTACGCGTCCTCAGGACCGACGGCTGGAGCTGGGGACCCGATCCCTCCGAACTGGCCCGCGGCGCAGTCGCGATGCTCCCCCGCGTGGTGGAGAAGCACCTCGCCGGGGCCCTGACCCGCACCGGCGTGCCGCTTCCCCCGCCGACCACGGGACAAGCCCCGCACTCAGGCCTCGTCCCCCAGGACATGGAGGTGACCGTTCCCGTGCACATAAGGTCCTTTGCCACTCTCGACGAGCTGGCGGGTGCCGCCCGCATGACGGACCGGACCATCGCGCCCGGATCCGGTCCTGACGCGACAGTGCTCCCCCACCGCGGTCACGCGGGCCCCTCGGATCCGGGCACGACGCCGCTTTCCCGTCACGCCGGAGCCGATACCGGATCCGGCGCCGACACCCGCGCCGAAGCCCTGCGGGCGCCCGGCCGGCCGGTGCCGCCCACGCCCGCCTTCGACCGTGACCAGGTGCTGGTCGGCCTCCTCAACGAGGCCTCCGTATGCGGGGCGTTGGACACCGTGCTGGCGGGGCTTCCGCACGACGCGCTGCTGCTCCTGTTGCGCGCACTCGATGCGGCGGGGAGCCGCCCGGCGTCCGGCCCCGGCTCTGCGGCCGACGCGGCAACTCCGCTCCCCGGTAGGGCCGCAGCAGTCCCCGGCGAAGCCCGGGACCCCGACCCCGACGCCCTCGCCGCCGCCCTCGTGGCGGCGCTGCGGTCCGAGCCACCCGTCCGGACGGACGCCACACTCCATACGACGGACACCCCGCTCACCGCCACCGGACCCGAGCCCGCCCCCGACACCGCGCCGCCCGCACTCCCCAAGCGGATCCCCCCGGCCCCCGGCCGGGCAGAGCAGCACCATGCAGGTCCCGCGTCCGGCACGGTGACCGATATCGACCGCGTACTCCCCTTCCTCCTGCTGCCCCCACTGCATGACCGCGGCTATCTGGAAGCGGTGGCAGCCGTCCTGAGCGGGGGTGGCGCACAGGCCCCCGACGGTGCGGCCTTCGCCGCCTGCCTCGCGCACAAGGTGCTGCCGGCGCCCGCGCACGGCTGGCTGCGCTCACCGCAGGACACACACGCGGTCGCCGTTTTCGCGGGCGCGACGGCGACGGGCCACGGCGCGCCCGACACCTCCGCGCTGGATCTCGAACGCCATCTGGGTCCGCTCCTGGCCCTGCTCGACTCCCGCCTCGGACTCCAGACCGCTCAAGGACACACCGCCACAAGCCCACTGATTCTTCGCGCGGTGGCACCCGGCCGGCTCCTTCTGCTGGACGTCGACGGCCTGTACCCGGTGTGGGAGGCGACGCGGCCGGCAGAACTCCTCCGGCCATGGGAACTGGCCGGGACCCCTCTCGTCCTGCTGCCCGCCCAGCCCGATGCCCCCGCGGCTTCCGGGCTGACGCTCGCCCTGGACGCCCTGGGCATCGGCTTCGTGACCGATCTGCCGCCCACCCGCGGCGAGCAGCTCAGCCGGGTGCCCGCACCGCGCCGCTGCTGGACCAACACCGGGGCACGGCTCCCCTCCCGCTCCGCCCCGGACGACGCGCTGGTCGGGGCCGCACGGCGGCTCACCTACGAGGCGTCACGCGCCGCCCGGTTCACCGAGGCGCTGGTCGAGCTGCGGCCCGCCGTCCGAACGGGCCAGGCCTCCGCGATCGAACGCACGGTGACGCTGGCCGCCGCGGTCGCGCTGGCCGATCTCTCCTGGAAGCTCTGGTCGGAGCGGGAGCCCACCGACCCGATGTGCGCCCTCGACCGCTTCGCCGATCTGGGGGCCCGCGTGGCCTTCCACGACAGCACCGTCGAGGTGCGCCTGCCACTGGGCGCCCGCCACTCCGACCTCTACCGCCACCGGCTGCTCGCCGACGTACCGGACGTGCCATGGTTCGGCGGCCGCACCGTCGTGTTCACAGGAGGGTGAGATGCCGACCCGACCCGGCGCCGCCACGGCCCACCTGACCCTTCGCTACGGCGCGATCCACCGCGCGCTGCGGGCGGCCGCGGCCCGCCGCGCGAAGCGCTCCGCGCTGCTCGCCGGGGCCGAACTGTCCCCGTACTGCGTCACCGACGAGCAGGCCGGAATAGTCCTCGACCTCACCGACCCCGCCGTCGTCCACCCGGCGCCCTGGAGTGGCGGGCCGCCCGCCGCCCAGACCCACGCCGAGCGCGAACTCCGCCAGGAGGCAGCGGCCCAGGGCTGTTCGCTGCCCCTCGATGCGCTGGCGTCCGCCGCAGGCCTGGACCCATTCGAGTGCGACGCGTTGCTGCTGTGCCTGACACCGGCGCTGGCCCCCGAGCACGCCCTGCTGTTCGGCTATCTCCTCGACGACCTCGACCAGCGCCGTCCCACCGCCGAGTTGATCCTCACCGTCCTGGCGCCCGCCCCCGCCGAGCGGTACGACCGGCTACCGGCGCTCGGCCCGTACGGGCGGCTGCGCCGCTTCGGTCTGCTGATCCAGGACGGCGACCCGGACACGTACGGCGGACCGGAACCCTCCGGCGCCGACCTGCTGCGCCCGCTGCACATCCGCCCAGAACTGCCCGCGTTTCTCCTGCACGGCCTCGGGGACCCCGCACTCCTCGCGTACGACCCAGGCCAGGTACCCGCACCGCGCCCCGCGCTGCTGGACGAGCCGACGCGCGGCCGCACCGTACGGCTGGCCGCCCATCTGCGAGCGCACCCCGCCGGGATCGCCGCCCTCTGGGGGCTGCCGGACGGCAGTCAGCTCGACGCGGCACACGACGTGGCGGAGCAGGCGGGGCTCGCCCTGCGCCGCGCCCCTGACCTGGAGGTGTGCCGGACCCCCGACGAGGTGCGGGCAGCCACGGGCCGGTCCCTGTCCGCGGCGGCCGCGCTCGGCACCGCACTGTGGCTGCCCGTCGACCGCTTTCACGACCCCGACGCACGATGGGCCGCGGTATCGGCCGCCGAAGTGCTGGCACGGACCGGCGTCCCGCTCGTCCTGACCGGGAGGACGCCATGGCGCCCCCTCGATCTGCTCTCCTCGGGCCGCTACGCGGAGGAATCCACCTCCGAACCCGGATACCGGGAACGCCGCGCCCTCTGGAACACCGCCACGGCCGAGGCGGAACCGGATCCTCGCGCCCTGGACGACCTGGCCGCCCGCTTCCGGCTGTCTCCCGCCCAACTACGGTCGGCCGTACGGCTCGCCGAGTCCGGCGACATGTCGCTGGATAGGGCAGTGCCGCGCGTCCTCGCCGCAACTCCGGGCCGCCTCGCCGATGTCCGCACGCCCACCCGCGACCCCTCGGACCTCGTACTCCCCGCCGAACAGGCGCAGCAGATCGGTGAGCTCGCCGCCGCGTTCCGGGCCTGGCCCAAGGTCTCCCAGGAGTGGGGGTTCGGCGGGCAGCACGGCGGCCCCGGCCTCAAGGCACTGTTCACCGGCGAGCCCGGCACCGGCAAGAGCCTCGCCGCCGAGGTGGTCGCCGCCACACTCGGAATCGACCTGATCAGGGTCGATCTCGCGCAGACCGTCTCCAAGTGGGTCGGCGAGACCGAGAAGAACCTCGATGAGGCCTTCAGCCACGCCGAAGCCGCAGGCGCACTGCTGCTCTTCGACGAGGCAGACGCCGTCTTCGGCAAGCGTGGCACGGTGAGCCGCGGCACCGACCGATACGCCAATCTCGAGGTCGGATATCTACTGCAACGTCTCGAGCGCAGCCCCGCGTTGGTCGTCCTCACCACCAACCTCCAGGGGAATCTGGACGAGGCCTTCACCCGCCGCTTCCAGTTCGTGGTGCACTTCACCCGGCCCGGCGACCGGGAGCGGTACCGGCTGTGGCAAGTGGCATTCCCACAAAGCGCCCCGATGGACCCGCAGTTGACGCTGGAGGGGCTCGCGCGGCTCGATCTCACCGGTGCGGGCATCATGGCCGCCGCGCGCGGCGCCGCGCTACTGGCGGCGGAGAGCGGAAGCGCGGTCATCGGCCGGAAGCATCTCGCCGAGGCGATCGCCCGCCAGTTCCGGCAGGAGTCACGGCTGCCACGATCCGGCGAACTGGAGCTGGCGCTCGGCCCGCCGCCCGTACAGGACTCTGCCGCGCCGGAGGCGGCAACGACCTCCTGTGTGCTGCCATGAGCGCCGCCGCCCGGACTCCCTCGACGCCACCGCCCGCCGTGACACAGGCGGGTGGCCGCCCCGGGCGGCCCTCACCCGGCAAGCTCAAGGGGGTACGGAAGCGGCCCGCCCCAGCTGCAGCCGCTCCGGCGAAGGAGCGCGGGACCGCGCCCGCCTCCCCCACCAAGCGCCCCGGCAGCGCCCGGCCCGCCGTCGGCAATGCCGCCACCGCGGCGCTCGCCGCCCGGGGCGCGCAGGCACCGGCCGGCGACGCCCGGGGGAAGACCCCAGGGCGGGCCGCCACCGGCAAGAAGGCCGCCGCGCCGGGGCTGCGCCGGATCGCCGCCCAGGTCACCGCGGGCAAGCGCGTCCTGACCCGGCACCCCGCGCCCGCCGCGGAGGCAACGGCCGCCCAGCGCGCTGCCGTGGCGCCACCCGGTGAGCGTGCCGCGTTCGCCGGGCAGGACCAGGCGGCCGCGATCGCCTCGGCACAGGCGAAGCCGTTCGGCCGGGCCGAGTTCATCGCGAAGTTCGAGAAGCGCATCAAGGAGCAGCAGCCGGCCACCGCGGACGAGGCCAAGGCACTCGCGGACCCGGCCCGCCCCGACACCCTCACACCCCAGCTCTCCGGCGAGGTGCACGCCGCAGCGGATGCCTCATCGGGTGAGGTGCGGGCGACCGCGGCGGCCCCGCCGGACCCGGCACGCGTACCCGAGCGTCCCGCCGTACCCCTGTCGCCCGACCGACCGCCGCCCGTCCCGGCCCCGCCCCGTGCGGCGGACGCCGTACCGGCGCCGGTGCCTTCCGCCGCGGTGGACCTCTCCGCCCACGCGAGCGGAACGACAGCCGAAATGAACAAGGCGGGGCTCACCGACGAGACCCTGCAGCGCGCCAACGAACCCGCCTTCTCGACCGCCCTGCAGTCCAAGAAGACCGCGGAGAAGGACACCGCCTCGGCGCCGGGCTCCTTCCGGGCCAAGGAAGCGGAGCAGCGGGCTGCGGCCGGGCAGCGGGCGGCCGGCGCGGGCAAGACCGCGATGGCCGCCATGGCCGGTGTGCGTGCCGCCGCGGGCAAGTCGGTGGCGGGCGGCAAACAGGCCGCCCAGGCACGTACCGAGGCGCGCCGCGCCGAGATCACGGCACAGCTGACCGGGATCTACGAGGAGACCAAACGCAATGTCGAGGCGGCGCTGGCGGGCCTGGACGACACGGTCCGTACGCTCTTCGACGACAGGGCCGGGCAGGCCCGGAAGCGTTTCCTCGCCGCGTGCGAGAAGAGCTGGTGGGACTTCTTCTCCGGCGAGCCCGACTATGCGAAGCACTCGGCCGCCTACACCGCCGAGATCCGGGGCGTGGTCGACGAGGTCGCCACCGTCGTGGAGAAGCGCGTCAACGACGCCCGGCAGAAGGCCGCGGACGGCCGGCGCCGGATGGCCGATTTCGTCGCTGGCCTCGAGCCCGCGATGCGCGGCTTCGGCGAGCAGACGGCCGCCGGATTCGCCGCGAAGTTCGACGAGTTGGAAGCGTCCATCGACGAGAAGGCCGACGCGGTCGTCGACCAGCTCGCCGAGTCCTACACGCAGGCGCAGGAGGCGACGAACGCGGCGCTGGCCGAGGTGAAGGAGTCCAACAAGAGCCTGTGGGAGCGGGCACGCGACGCCGTGGTCGGCGCGATCAAGATCCTCATCGATCTGAAGAACCTGCTGGTCGGTGTAGTGAAACGGGCGGCGGGCGTGGCCGAACGGATCATCAAGGACCCGATCCGCTTCCTCGGCAATCTGGGCGCCTCGGTCAAGGCCGGGCTGACGCAGTTCCTGGCGAACATCGTCAAACACCTCAAGGCGGCCCTGCAGGAGTGGCTGTTCGGCAATCTGGCGGCGGCCGGGGTGGAACTGCCGGAGCAGTGGGATCTGCGCGGCATCGTCAAGATGGTGCTGTCGCTCTTCGGGATCAGCTGGGCCTTCATCCGCTCCGAGCTGCTCAAGCACATGCCCGAGCCGGTACTGAACGCGGTGATCGGCGCCATCAAGATCATCGGAGTGATCAGGGAGAAGGGCATCGGGGGCCTGTGGGAGGAGATCAAGGAGAAGGTCGGCGATCTCAAGCAGCAGGCCTTCGAGATGATCAAAGGCTTTGTCGTCGAAACCGTCCTCAGGGCGGGCATCAACTGGCTGCTGTCCCTGATCACTCCGGCCGGCGCATTGGTCAAGGCCGTCATGGCCGTCTACGACTTCGTCACCTTCCTGGTGGAAAAGGCGCGCGCACTCGCCGAATTCGTCAACGGCATCCTCGACACGCTCGAAGAGGTCTGCAACGGCGTGTCCCAGAAGGTCGCGACCAAGATCGAGGACTCACTCGCCCGGACGCTCCCGCTCGCGATCGACCTGCTCGCGCGGGTGCTCAAGCTCGGCGCGATCCCGGCCAAGATCAAGAGCGTGCTCGAGAAGGTCGGCGCGCCTGTTCGGGGCGTCATCTCCAAGATGATCGCCACGGCAGCCGCCTACGGCAAGAAGCTCATGGCCGGCGGAAAGAAGGCCCTCGGCAAGCTGGCCGGCAAGGCGGACCGGCGTACGCCGGAGGAGAAGCGGCGCGATGTGACGAAGGGCGTCGAGGTCGCGACGAACGCCGTCAACGCGCTCTCCGGGAGCGACATCGGGGCGAAGGTGATCCGCCCCGTGCTGGTGGCTATCCAGCTGCGCTACCGCATGACCTCCCTGAAACCGGTCGCGAAGGACGGCGTCTGGTACGTGCACGGTGTCATCAACCCCGAAATCATGGGGGAGTCGAAGAAGAAGGTCGCGTTCGAGCTGGAAATCAAGACAGGCAAGGTCGAGACAAACAAGATCGGCACGATGTCGACGACTCTCACGGCGACATGGTTCTGCCCCGACCCGCCCAAGGACCTCAACGCGAAGATCAAGGCGCTCAGTGAGGCAAGCGAGAAGGGCGACCTCGTCAAGACGGTTCCGAAGCGGGATCCTTCACAGACTCGCGCGTACCGGAGGGATCTTGAGAAGCAATACAAGGCGATGGGTGTCGCGGGCGAACCCTTGCTGGCGGCGCTCAAGAAACAGGACGTCGACCATCCGGTCGAGCTGCAGCTCGGCGGCAAGGACCAACAGGACCTGATGGTCATGCTGGACAGCACCGTCAATCGGGTCTTTGGAAGCCGCATTTATCATGCGATGAAGGCGCTCGCTCCCGGTACCAGGATCAAGCTGCTGTTCAACGAACGCAAGTGACCAAGCCTCACCTCAAAGCCCCCGCCGCGCCAGTTCACTGCGCGACCGCACCCCCAACTTCCGGTACACATTGCCGAGATGGAACTCCACCGTCTTCGGGCTGAGGAAAAGCGCCGCCGCCGTCTCCTTGTTGGTGGCGCCGCCCGCCACCAGCGCGGCGATGCGGCTCTCCTGCTCTGTGAGCTGCCCGCAGGTCCGTGCCGGGCGGGCGCCCGCCGCGCGGAGTTCGCTGCGGACCGCCTCCTCCCACGGGACGGCGCCGAGCGCGCGGAAAACCGACAACGCCTCCTCCAGGGCGTCGCGCGCCTCCGGGATGCGTCCGGTACGGCGCAGCCACTGCCCGTGGCAGAACACGGTCCGCGCGCGCTCGAAGACGACGGCGCCGCGCGCATGCCATTCCAGGGCCTCGTGGAAGGCCGCCTCGACGGCACCGGGTGTACCGTGACCGTCGGCCTCCAGCAGCAGGGCCCGGCAGCGGGCGCTCACCGCGAGCGCCCAGGAGGGGCCCGAGCGCCGCATTTCGGCGTCGAAGCGGGCGTGCTCGCGTACCGCTTCCCCGATCCGCCCGCTGCGTACATAGGCCTCGATCAGGTTCGCCGCCCACGGGGCCACCGACGGGTCCTCGATGCCCGCGCTCCGCGCCAGGACGCCGGCCCGCTCGTAACCCGCCACTGCCTCCTCGTACTTGCCCGCGCCGAGCGCCAACAAGCCCTCGGCCACCGCGACCTGGCCCATGACGAGTTCGAGGCCGTGCGCCCGCGCCACTCCGGCGGCGCGGGCCAGCACCGCTCCGCACTCCGTGAGCCGGCCCTGCGCGGCCTCGAGCCGCCCCAGTGCCACCAGCCCCTGGGCAAGCGAAGCGGTCTCCAGCCGGCGCTCCGCGCACTCGACCGCTGCCATCGCGTCGGAGCGGGCGCCGTGCCAGTCACCGGTCCACAGCCGGATCCAGGCCCGGCAGCCGAGCGCGGCCGCCCGCCGCGCCTCGTACGCCCCTCGCTCGGCGCCGGGCTGCTCCCCCAGCACCCGGTCCAGCAGCACGCCGGCCGCCTCGTACTCCTCCAGCCAGCCCAGTACTTCAGCCCGCCCCACCAGCGTCCCCGCCGCCTCGCCCGCCGTCTGCGCCAGCAGCAGTTCGCCGGCCTGCGCGCGTTCTCCGCGCAAGGCCAGGACCTGCGCGAGATGGACAGCCGCGGCCTCCGCCAGGTCCCCGCCGCACAGTCGAGTGAGCCGGTACGCCTGCCACGCACTGCCCAGCGCGGCACGGCTGTCCGCCGCGCGGACCGCGGAATCGGCCGCTTCCAGCAGCAGTTCGGCCGCCCGGGAGGGCTCCCCCGCCAGCCGCCCGGCCGCATCGCGCAGCACCCGGTGCGCGGTCCGCGGGTGCCCGGTCGCACCGCGCTGGCGTGCCCGCATGACGCCCAGCTCCTGGCGCAGCGCCGGCTCGCGGGCGAGCGCCATGGCCTTTCCCAGCAGCACCGGTACCTGTTCCGCAGCGCCGGCCCGCTGCCGGCAGCCCGCTGCCAGTCCCAGTAGCCGGGCCGCGTCGTCGTCATCGTCGGCGAAACCCGCGGCGCGCTCGTACAGTTCGGCGCACGTGTCCGGGTCCGCCTCCGCGGCCGCGCTCGCCGCCGCTTCAATGGCCTGCGTCACGGCCGGGCTCGGCCCGATGT
>NZ_JBSFUK010000055.1:0-15594 GCF_053591755.1 Streptomyces sp. NPDC002926 | reverse complement strand
CTGGAGCCCGAGCGGATCGGCGTCGAGCTCTCCGAGGAGTTCCAGCTCCACCCGGAGCAGTCCACCGACGCGATCGTCATCCACCACCCCGAAGCGAAGTACTTCAACGCACGTTAGTCGGCAGAGTCGTACACTGGTCGGTCCAGTGCAGGCCGGTCGCCTTCCCACCTGGGAGGGCGACCGGCCTTCTCGTCCCTAGTGGAGGTGTGCCGGATGACCAGTACGGTCCCCGCGTCCTTGACCCGTTCGGCCGAAGGCTCTGCCCTTCAGGCCGTCTTTCTCGACATGGACGGCACCCTCGTGGACACAGAAGGCTTCTGGTGGGACGCGGAGGTGGAGGTCTTCGCCGATCTCGGCCACGAGCTCGACGAGACATGGCGGGACGTGGTGGTCGGTGGTCCCATGACGCGAAGCGCCGGCTATCTCATCGAGGCCACCGGCGCGGACATCACGCTCGCCGAGCTGACCGTGCTGCTCAATGACCGCTTCGAGGACCGCATCGGGCGCGGGGTGCCGCTGATGCCCGGCGCCGCCCGGCTGCTGGCCGAGCTCGCCGCGCACAATGTGCCCACCGCTCTGGTCTCCGCCTCCCACCGCCGCATCATCGACCGGGTGCTCGCCTCGCTCGGCCCTCAGCACTTCGCGCTCTCCGTCGCGGGCGACGAGGTGCCGCGTACGAAGCCGCACCCCGACCCGTATCTGCTCGCCGCCCACGGGCTGAGCGCCGAGCCGGCGAGATGCGCCGTCATCGAGGACACGGCTACGGGTGTGGCGGCCGCCGAGGCCGCGGGCTGCCGGGTAGTGGCCGTGCCGTCCGTGGCACCGATCGCGCCCGCCGACGGCCGGGTGATCGTACGCTCACTCGAAGACGTCGACCTTGTTTTTCTGCGCACCCTCATCACCACAATGAACTGATGCGTGTACTGTCCGTGCTTCTCGAATGCACGGAGAACTCTGGGCACCGGATCGCTCATTTTCCGTGACATGAGCAACCGCTTTTCGGCGCCCCGTAAGGGGTTTCACTACGTGACGTTCGTCACGCTGAGTGGTCTTGATTGAATAGGTCCAGACCGTTCCGCGTCTCGACCGGAGCGTGCCGGACGGGCTGTTCTGTCCGTATTTGTGGCGTGGTGCACGAATGGTTCCGGGCCGTGATCGTCCACTCACAGACACAACTGATCACTGAGCGGATACGTTCCCAACTCAGGCTCGGTCAAGCTTTCCTGGCATTGCCGACTAATCTCATCGCGAGAACTTCGCCGCATCATCGATGTGCCCCGGCGGCCATCACGCCGACGCGAACACAGGACTGATCGTCCGTTCCCCGGCCCGATCGCACCGCCCCGAACGGGCGGTCGCGGCGCAGTGCCCGTAAACATCGCTGTATCCCAGTGCCGGATGAGGGAGTACGTCCAGGATGAACCGTAAGACTTTGGTGCTGCCGGCCGTGGTCGGCCTGCTCGCGCCCGTGCTCGTCGCCTGCGGCGGGACGGACGGCGGGTCCGGCGGCGGTGATGCCATTGTCGTGGGCACCACGGACCAGTTCACCGCCACCCCGGACGCGCCCGCGCCCCTCGATCCGGCCTACGCATACGACACCGGCGCCTGGAACGTGCTCCGGCAGACCGTCCAGACGCTGATGCACGCCCCGCTCGGCGGCGGCGAGCCGGTGCCCGACGCTGCCGAGTCCTGTGCCTTCACGGACACCGCGAGCGAGAGCTACCGCTGCAAGCTGCGCAGCGGACTGCAGTTCGCCGACGGCACCGCCATCACCGCCGACGACGTGAAGTTCTCCGTCGAGCGTGTGCGGGACATCAACTCCGACAACGGCACGGCCGGCCTCCTCGCGAACATCGACACCATCGAGGCCAACGGTGACGAGGTGGTCTTCCACCTCTCCACGCCGGACGCGACCTTCCCGTACAAGCTCTCGACGCCGGCCGCCGGCATCGTCAGCAAGAAGAACTACGAAGGCAAGAAGCTCCGCGCGGGCTTCCAGGTGGACGGCTCCGGCCCGTACACCATGAAGACGGAGACCAAGGGCGAGAACATCTCCAGGGTCGTCTTCACCAAGAACCCCAAGTATCAGGGTGACGTCAAGCTCCACAACGACAAGGTCGAGCTGCGGTCGTTCCCGGACGCCGGTTCCATGGGCAAGGCGCTGGAGGACGGGGACATCGACATCATGACCCGTGCGATGTCGCCCGAGCAGATCAAGGATCTGTCCGAGAACCCCAAGAAGAACATCGAGCTCACCGAGATGCCGGGTCTGGAGATCCGCTACCTCGGTTTCAACACCAATGACCCGTCGGTGAAGGACAAGGCCGTCCGGCAGGCCATGGCGGCGGTCGTCGACCGTGGTCACATCGCCGGCCAGGTGTACGGCTCCACCGCCGAGCCGCTCTACTCGCTCATCCCGACGAGCATCGCGGCGCACACCAACTCCTTCTACAACAAGTACGGCGAGCCGAGCCGCAGGAAGGCCGCGGAGATCCTCAGCGACGCCGACATCACCACGCCGGTGAAGCTGAAGCTCCACTACACCACCGACCACTACGGTGCCGGCACGGCCAAGGAGTTCGAGGCGCTCAAGAACCAGCTGAACGCCACCAAGCTCTTCGACGTCAGTGTCGAGGGCACCGAGTGGGCGAAGTTCCGGCCCGCCCAGAAGCGCGGCGACTACGCGGTCTACGGACTGGGCTGGTTCCCCGACTTCCCGGACCCGGACAACTACATCGCCCCGTTCCTGGACAAGGGCAACTTCCTCAACACCCCGTACGTGAGCACCGTGGTGCGCGACCTCATCCCGCAGTCGCGGCGTTCCGCGGACCGCACCGCCGCGTCCAAGGCCTTCACGCAGATGCAGGACATCGTCGCGACCGACGTCCCGGTGCTGCCGCTGTGGCAGGGCAAGCAGTACGTCGCCGCCCGCGTCGGCGTCACCGGGGTCGAGCGAGTGCTCAACTCCAGCTCCGACCTGCAGCTCTGGGAGCTGGGTCGCGGCACCGAATAACCCCCGCGGTATCCGGACGGACAAGCGGCGGCGGGCATCAGCCCGCCGCCGCCTGCCTTTCGCCGACGACCTACTGCGCGCCGGGACGCACCAGACCGCTCTCGTACGCGTACACCGCGGCCTGTACGCGGTCGCGCAGGCTCAGCTTCGTCAGGACATGGCCCACATGTGTCTTGACGGTGGTCTCGCTGACGAAGAGGTCCGCGGCGATCTCGGCATTGGACAGGCCCCGCGCGACGAGCTTGAGCACCTCCACCTCACGCTCGGTCAGCCTGTTCAGCGTGTCGGGGACCGGCTCCTCACCGGACGGCAGATGGTCCGCGTACTTGTCGAGCAGCCTGCGGGTGATGCTCGGCGCCAGCATCGCCTCGCCCGCCGCGACCACCCGGATCGCCTGCACCAGTTCATCGGCGGGCGCGTCCTTGAGCAGGAAGCCGCTCGCGCCGGCGCGCAGCGCCTCCACCACGTACTCATCGAGGTCGAAGGTGGTCAGCACCAGCACCTTGGCCGGGCCGTCCCGGCCGGGCCCGGTGATCTGCCGGGTCGCCTCCACCCCGTCCATCCGCGGCATCCGGATGTCCATCAGCACCACATCGGGCTGCAGCGCCCGCACCTGATCCAGAGCCTGGAGGCCGTCCCCGGCCTCGCCGACGACCGCGATGTCCTGCTCCGCCTCCAGGATCATCCGGAAGCCGGTACGCAGCAGCGGTTGGTCGTCGACCAGTAGGACGCGGATAGCCACGGGTACTCCTTCGTTTAGACCGGGCCCATTCTGCCCTGACCATCCTCTGCCGCCGGGGCCGGGGAAACGCTCAGCGGATAAACCGGGGGAGTGCCACCGAATTCAGGACAGACCTCCTGGTGGTCGCACCAGCCGCACAGCTTGGTCGGCCGCGGCCGCCAGTCGCCCGTCTCGGTCGCCTGCTTGATCGCGTCCCACAGCGCCAGCAGTTTGCGCTCCATACGCTCCAGGTCCGCGGGGACCGGGTCGTACGTCAGCACATCGCCGCTGCCCAGATAGACGAGCTGCAGCCGCCGCGGCACCACGTCCTTCAGCCTCCAGATCACCAGGGCGTAGAACTTCATCTGGAACAGCGCGCCCTCGCTGTACTCGGGACGCGGGGCCTTGCCCGTCTTGTAGTCGACGATCCGCACCTCGCCGGTGGGCGCCACGTCGACCCGGTCGATGACGCCGCGCAGCCGCAGCCCCGACTCCAGCTCCGTCTCGACGAACATCTCCCGCTCGGCGGGCTCGAGCCGGGTCGGGTCCTCCAGCGAGAACCACCGTTCGACAAGCCGCTCCGCCTCGCTCAGCCAGCCCGCCAGCCGCACGCCCTCGGCATCCTCGGCGAACAGCTCGCCGAGCTCCGGCTTCGTCTCGAGCAGCCGGTCCCACTGGCCCGGGATCAGCGCCTTGGCGCGCGGAGCCGTACGCTCCGCCGCCGGGGCGTCGAAGAGCCGCTCCAGCACCGCGTGGACCAGCGTGCCGCGGGTAGCCGCCTCGCTGGGCTTCTCCGGCAGTTTGTCGATCACCCGAAACCGGTACAGCAGGGGACACTGCATGAAGTCGCTCGCCCGCGACGGTGACAGCGATGTGGGCTGCCGGCTCGTACTCATGACTCAGACCCTACGACCCGCCACTGACAGCGAGCGGAATACCATCGACGTCAGACGCTGCGCACTGCATGATCAAGACGACCGAGCGAACGACGCAATCCGACGAAACGACGCACTCCGCGACGAAGGGAACCCGTGAACGAGGACGACAGGAGCGGTGAGCGCGAGCGGCCGAAGTCCGGAACGGGGGGAGCCACCCCCGACGGCCGCAAGCCGAGGCGCTCCGACGGGCCCGGCGGCGGAATCCTCATGGGCCGTCCCTTCGGTGTGCCGGTCTATGTCGCCCCCAGCTGGTTCATCGTCGCCGCCCTCATCACCTGGGTGTTCGGCGGCCAGCTCGACCGGGTGCTCCCCGAACTCGGCGGCGCCCGCTATCTCGTCTCCCTCTTCTTCGCGGTCGCCTTCTACGCTTCCGTACTCGTCCATGAACTGGCGCACACGATCGCCGCGCTGCGCTTCAAACTGCCGGTGCGCCGCATCCAGCTCCAGTTCTTCGGCGGCGTCTCGGAGATCGAGAAGGACTCCGAGACCCCGGGCCGCGAGTTCATCCTCGCCTTCGTCGGGCCGCTGCTCTCCCTCGTCCTGTCCGGCGTCTTCTACCTGGGGATGAAGGCCGTCGAGCCGGGCACCGTGCCCGGTGTGCTGCTCGCCGGACTGATGATCTCCAATCTCATCGTCGCGGCCTTCAACCTGTTGCCCGGACTGCCGCTGGACGGCGGCCGGATGCTGCGCGCCGTCGTCTGGAAGATCACGGGCAAGCCGATGTCGGGCACGATCGCCGCCGCCTGGGTCGGCCGGGCGCTGGCCGTCGCCGTCCTCATCGGCCTGCCGCTCCTCACCCACACCGGCGCGCTCGGTAATGCCGCGACGGACATCGGCGGCATGGAGACCGTCACCGATGCGTTGCTCGCCGCGATCCTCGCCGCGATCATCTGGACCGGGGCAGGCAACAGCCTGCGCATGGCGCGGCTGCGCGAACACCTCCCGGAGCTCGAGGCCCGGACGCTCACCAGGCGCGCCGTCCCCGTCGAGTCCGACACCCCGCTCTCCGAGGCCCTGCGTCGCGCCAACGAGGCCGGCGCCCGCGCCCTGGTGGTCGTCGACGGCCACGGCGAGCCGAAGGCCCTGGTCCGCGAAACAGCCATCGTCGGGGTCCCCGAACACCGCCGCCCCTGGGTCGCCGTCAGCGGCCTCGCCCAGGACCTCACCGAAGGCATGAGGGTCTCGGCCGAACTGGCGGGCGAGGCGCTCCTCGAGAGGCTCAGGGCATCGCCGGCGACGGAGTACCTGGTGGTCGAGGAGACGGGCGAGATCTACGGCGTCCTGTCCACGGCAGATGTCGAGCGGGCCTTCGTCGCCGCCATGGCCCGGCCGTCTTCCTAGGGGGCGTCCCGCCTCGGGGGCGTGCGAGCCGCTGAGGCCCACTCCCGGCCGTGGTCTCCGCGCCCGCCCCGGCCCGGTAGGCTGTTCACATGTCCGAACCGACCGGTGCCGCCCGCCGACGCGGCCCCTTCAAGGTCGGGGACCAGGTCCAGCTCACCGACCCCAAGGGACGCCACTACACGTTCACGCTCGAGGCCGGGAAGAATTTCCACACCCACAAGGGTTCCTTCCCGCACGACGAGCTGATCGGCGCTCCCGAGGGCAGTGTTGTCCGTACCACGGGAAACGTCGCCTACCTCGCGCTGCGCCCCCTGCTCCCCGACTATGTCCTGTCCATGCCCCGCGGTGCCGCCGTGGTCTACCCCAAGGACGCGGGGCAGATCCTGGCCTTCGCCGACATCTTCGCCGGCGCCCGCGTCGTCGAGGCCGGGGTGGGCTCCGGCTCGCTCAGCGCCTTCCTGCTGCGCGCCATCGGCGACCACGGCATGCTGCACTCCTACGAGCGCCGCGAGGACTTCGCCGAAATCGCCCAGCAGAATGTGGAGCGCTACTTCGGCGGCCCGCACCCCGCCTGGCAGCTCACCGTCGGCGACCTCCAGGACAACCTGACCGACGCGGACGTCGACCGCGTCATCCTGGACATGCTCGCCCCCTGGGAGTGCCTGGAGGCCGTCTCCAAGGCGCTCGTCCCCGGCGGCATCCTCTGCTGCTACGTCGCGACCACCACCCAGCTCGCGCGCACCGTCGAGTCCATCCGTGAGATCGGATGCTTCGCCGAGCCGCAGCCCTGGGAGTCGATGATCCGCAACTGGCACGTCGAAGGCCTCGCCGTCCGCCCGGACCACCGGATGATCGGCCACACCGGCTTCCTCGTCACCGCCCGCCGTCTCGCCGACGGTGTGGAGCCCCCGATGCGCCGCCGTCGCCCCGCCAAGGGTGCGTACGGCGATGACTACGAAGGCCCCAACAAGGGCTGACCCCCCCGCACAACGCACCGGCGCCGCCGCCGAGTTCCCGTGAGACCACGGAGAACTCGGCGGCGGCGTCCTCGTATTGACGACCATCTCCACACCGTGTGTGCGTCGGGTGTCTTTACGTGAGAGTTACGGACCCCACTGTTCCGCGCCCGCTGTGACGTATGGCACGATGCAGACTTCCTCCCCCTCGCTGACTCCCCGCCGGCACCGCCTTCACAGGAGACATCCCGCGTGCAGACCTCCGCCGTCCCGGACCTCGCGCACACCGACGCCCGCCCGGTGCACTGGCTTGCCACCGCGACGGCGATGGCAGCCGTCATCGCGGCCGCCGGGCTGCTCCAGCCCAAGGCGGCCACCGCGTCCCAGCCGGGCTCACAGCCGCAGATCAGCACCGCCGTGGCCCCCGCGCCCGACCCCGCGGGAGTCGAGCTCCCACTGGAGTGCGGTGGCGCGAAGAGTGTGGTGACCAAGAAAGCCTCGGGCGACCTCGACGGCGACGGCAGCCCCGAGACCGTGGCGGTGGCCCGCTGTGACGCGGGCTCCGGCACCCCGCCGAGCGCCATCTTCGTACTGACCCAGGGCAGGGGGACGGGCCCGCGCGTCGTCGCGACGCTGCTGGAGCCCGTGCAGAAGCAGAGCGTCGGGGACTTCGCCGTACGTGACGGAGCGGTCACGGCGACGCTGCTCGGCTACTCCTCGTCCGCCGTGCCGAGCTGCTGTCCCGACAAGCAGGAGAAGGTCAAGTGGCAGTGGCGGGGCGGGAAGTTCGTACGGACGGCCCCGGCCGAAGCGCGCGGTATGTGATCCGTCACTCTGCGTCGGGCCCGTAGACCTCGACCCGGTCCGAAACGCGACGTACGTGGATGCAGTCGCCGGGGCATTCCTTCGCGGAGTCCACGACATCCTTCAGCAGCGGCAGGGGTACGGGCGTTGTGGAGCCCGGGTTCTGGAGCAGTTCGTCGTCGGTGCTCTTCACGTAGGCGAGCCCGTCGATGTCGAGCTCGAAGACCTCCGGGGCGTACTGCGCGCAGATCCCGTCCCCGGTGCAGAGGTCCTGGTCGATCCAGACCTCCAGAGCCTCCCCGACGACGTCTTCGCTGGGAGCCTCGTGCTGCACGGTCATATCTCCTGCCGTTTCGTTCGTCGGGTGTAGCAATGTGAAGCAAGTCGTGCCAGCCCTGACGGGTGTTGAACGCTTCGACGATACCTCCGCCTGCTTTCCGATGTTGATGGGTGGGTATTCCTCTGGCGTAAGGGAGAGCGCAAGGGTGAAGATCGGACACACCTCTACCGTCTTTGTGATCTAGGGGTTTCAATCACCACCCACGCAGGTAGGGTCAGGAAGCGTCCAGCTCCCCTTGGAGGAGGTGAGGACCGTGGCAGCCCACGACGACGACATCAACCGCGGCATCCGGCCGGGGCGGGGGTCTGAAGACCCAGCCGGCCAGGTTGCCTATCTCGAGCAGGAAATCGCCGTCCTGCGCCGCAAGCTCGCCGACTCACCGCGTCATACGAGGATTCTCGAAGAGCGGATTGTCGAGCTGCAGACCAACCTGGCCGGCGTGTCCGCGCAGAACGAGCGGCTCGCCAACACACTCCGTGAGGCCCGCGACCAGATCGTGGCCCTCAAGGAGGAGGTCGACCGGCTCGCACAGCCGCCGGCCGGCTTCGGTGTCTTCCTGCAGGCGAATGAGGACGGCACGTGTGACATCTTCACCGGGGGCCGCAAGCTCCGGGTGAATGTCAGCCCCAGCGTCGAGCTCGACGAGCTCCGGCGCGGCCAGGAAGTCATGCTCAACGAGGCGCTCAACGTGGTCGAGGCCATGGAGTACGAGAGCGCCGGGGACATCGTCACCCTCAAGGAGATCCTCGAGGACGGCGAGCGCGCCCTGGTGGTCGGGCACACCGACGAGGAGAGGGTGGTGCGGCTCGCGGAGCCGCTGCTGGACATCACCATCCGCCCCGGCGACGCCCTGCTCCTCGAGCCCCGCTCCGGCTACGTCTACGAAGTGATCCCCAAGAGCGAGGTCGAAGAGCTCGTCCTCGAAGAGGTCCCGGACGTCGACTACGAGAAGATCGGTGGTCTGGGCAGCCAGATCGAGATGATCCGTGACGCGGTCGAGCTTCCGTACCTCTATCCGGATCTCTTCAAGGAGCACGAACTGCGGCCGCCGAAGGGCATCCTGCTCTACGGCCCGCCCGGATGCGGCAAGACGCTGATCGCCAAGGCGGTCGCCAACTCCCTTGCCAAGAAGGTCGCCGAGGTGACCGGCCAGCCCGCGGGGAAGAGCTACTTCCTCAACATCAAGGGCCCCGAGCTCCTCAACAAGTACGTCGGTGAGACCGAGCGGCACATCCGCCTCGTCTTCCAGCGTGCTCGGGAGAAGGCGAGCGAGGGCACCCCCGTCATCGTCTTCTTCGACGAGATGGAATCCCTCTTCCGCACCCGTGGTTCCGGTGTCAGCTCGGACGTGGAGAACACCATCGTCCCGCAGCTGCTCGCCGAGATCGACGGTGTGGAGGGCCTGGAGAACGTCATCGTCATCGGCGCCTCCAACCGCGAGGACATGATCGACCCCGCGATCCTGCGCCCCGGCCGACTCGATGTGAAGATCAAGATCGAGCGTCCGGACGCGGAGGCCGCGAGGGACATCTTCGCCAAGTACCTGAGGTCGTCGCTGCCGCTGCACGCCGACGATCTCGCCGAGCACAGCGGTTCCAAGGACGCCGCCGCGCACGCCATGATCCAGTCCGTCGTCGAGCAGATGTACGCGGAGTCCGAGGAGAACCGCTTCCTCGAGGTCACGTACGCGAACGGCGACAAGGAAGTCCTGTATTTCAAGGACTTCAACTCCGGCGCGATGATCCAGAACATCGTCGACCGGGCCAAGAAGATGGCCATCAAGGCCTTCCTCGACCAGAACCAGAAGGGCCTTCGGGTCTCCCATCTCCTCCAGGCCTGCGTGGACGAGTTCAAGGAGAACGAGGACCTGCCGAACACGACAAACCCGGACGACTGGGCGAGGATCTCCGGTAAGAAGGGCGAGCGGATTGTCTTCATCCGCACCCTGGTCACCGGAAAGCAGGGCGCGGACACAGGGCGTTCCATCGACACGGTGGCGAACACCGGTCAATACCTGTAGGACGCAAACCGGCTGCGGATGCCCGGCCGGGGCATCCGCAGCCGGTTGTTTTCTTGACAGGTCCGGCCATACCGGAGCAATGACGCAATTGATCTCCCCACCAGCGCAGAGGCGTTCTAGGCTCTTCGGTACCGCCGAGTCGCGCAGTGCGGGGACGGGCACCGCACACGCACCGGAGAGACAGCGGTACTTGAGCGCCGTTCCCGGAGGGGAGCGCCGCCGGGCAAGGAGGGCCGCATGACCGTACGGCGAGTAATGGGCATCGAGACGGAGTACGGGATCTCCGTCCCTGGCCACCCGAACGCCAATGCCATGCTCACCTCGTCCCAGATCGTCAACGCCTACGCGGCGGCGATGCACAGGGCGCGGCGCGCACGCTGGGACTTCGAGGAGGAGAATCCGCTGCGGGACGCGCGGGGCTTCGACCTCGCCCGCGAGGCCGCCGACTCCAGTCAGCTCACCGATGAGGACATCGGCCTTGCCAATGTCATCCTCACCAATGGTGCGCGGCTCTACGTCGACCACGCCCACCCGGAATACAGCTCGCCCGAGGTGACCAACCCGCGGGACGCGGTGCTGTGGGACAAGGCCGGCGAGCGGATCATGGCGGAGGCCGCCGAGCGTGCGGCCCAGCTCCCCGGCGCCCAGCCGATCCACCTCTACAAGAACAACACCGACAACAAGGGCGCTTCCTACGGGACCCACGAGAACTACCTGATGAAGCGGGAGACCGCCTTTTCGGACATCGTGCGTCATCTGACGCCGTTCTTCGTCTCCCGCCAGGTCGTCACCGGCGCGGGACGGGTCGGAATCGGCCAGGACGGCCATGAACACGGCTTTCAGATCAGCCAGCGCGCCGATTACTTCGAGGTCGAGGTCGGGCTCGAGACCACTCTCAAGCGGCCCATCATCAACACCCGCGACGAGCCGCACTCCGACGCCGAGAAGTATCGCCGGCTCCATGTGATCATCGGCGACGCGAACCTTTCGGAGATTTCGACCTATCTGAAGCTGGGCACCACGGCCCTGGTCCTGTCGATGATCGAGGACGGCTTCATCGCCGTGGACCTTGCTGTCGACCAGCCGGTACGCACCCTGCACCAGGTCTCCCACGACCCGACCCTGAAGCGGCTGGTCACGCTGCGCAGCGGGCGGACACTCACCGCGGTCCAGCTCCAGATGGAGTACTTCGAGCTGGCCCGGAAGTACGTCGAGGAGCGCTTCGGCGTGGACGCCGACGAACAGACCAAGGACGTCCTGATCCGCTGGGAGGACACGCTCAACCGGCTCGAGAACGACCCGATGAGCCTCTCCGGCGAGCTGGACTGGGTCGCCAAGAAGGAGCTCATGGAGGGCTACCGGCGGCGTGACAGCCTCGAGTGGGACGCGGCGCGGCTGCACCTGGTGGACCTCCAGTACGCCGACGTACGCCCCGAGAAGGGCCTGTACAACCGGCTGGCGGCCCGCGGGAAGATGAAGCGGCTGCTGGACGAGCCGGCCGTCGCGCGGGCCCGGACGAAGCCGCCCGAGGACACCCGTGCGTACTTCCGCGGTCGCTGTCTGGAGCAGTACGCCGACGACGTCGCCGCGGCCTCCTGGGACTCGGTGATCTTCGATCTGCCGGGCCGCGACTCGTTGCAGCGAGTGCCGACACTGGAACCGTTGCGTGGTACACGCAACCACGTCAAGGAGCTCCTTGACCGGTGCCGGACCGCGGAAGACCTGGTCCGGGTGCTGTCCGGGGGCTGAAATGGTCCTCGTCCGGGAATCATCGAGGTGGTCCCCGGACGTTGAGGCAAGTGCGGGGCCGATGTCGGACCCTGCTTGTAGGGTCTGATCTTGACCGAACGAACTCACGTCAGGGCAAACCGAGCGGGGTGAGGGATATGGCGACCAAGGACACCGGCGGCGGGCAGCAGAAGGCCACGCGTTCCACTGAGGAGACCGAGGAGCAGACGCAGGAGGCGCAGGCTTCGGAGGACCTCAAGGAGCGCCAGGAGAAGCTGTCGGACGACGTCGACTCCGTACTGGACGAGATCGACGACGTCCTCGAGGAGAACGCCGAGGACTTCGTGCGTTCCTTTGTCCAAAAGGGCGGCGAGTAGCTCCCCCGAACTTCGGTGGGGGTACACCCTGTTGTCCATCCCGGTGCCGTCGGCGAAAGCCGGTGGCACCGGGGCGGATGACCGGCGAGGACACGGGTAATGTCCGTGCACAGTTCGAAAGATCGGCCCGCGTCCGACGTGGCGGGCCGCCGCCAATCCGGAAGGAAACGCGTGGAAGCCAACCCTCGTAGCACCGGGCGTCTGCCGGCAGCCTTCCTGACGCCCGGCTCGTCCTCGTTCATGGACTTCCTGGGCCAGCACTCCCCGGAGATGCTGCCCGGCAGGCGCGTGCTGCCGCCTGTGCAGGGCGCCATCGAGGCACCGCACGGCACGACCATCGTCGCGACGACGTTCCCCGGCGGTGTGGTGCTCGCCGGTGACCGTAGGGCGACGATGGGCAACATGATCGCCCAGCGCGATATCGAGAAGGTCTTCCCGGCCGACGAGTACTCGGCCGTGGGCATCGCCGGCACCGCCGGCCTCGCGGTGGAGATGGTCAAGCTCTTCCAGCTCGAGCTGGAGCACTTCGAAAAGGTCGAAGGCGCCCAGCTCTCCCTGGAGGGCAAGGCCAACCGGCTCTCCACCATGATCCGAAGCAACCTCGGCATGGCTTTGCAGGGCCTGGCCGTCGTGCCGCTCTTCGCGGGCTACGACGTCGACCGGGAGAAGGGCCGCATCTTCTCGTACGACGTGACGGGGGGCCGCTCAGAGGAGCACGGCTACGCGGCCACCGGCTCCGGTTCCGTCTTCGCCCGCGGGGCGATGAAGAAGCTGTACCACGACGACCTGACCGAGCAGCAGGCCATCACTCTGGTCATCCAGGCGCTGTACGACGCGGCCGACGACGACTCGGCGACCGGCGGGCCCGACGTGGCCCGGCGGATCTACCCCATCGTCACCGTCATCACCGACGAGGGTTTCCGCAAGCTCACCGAGGCCGAGTCCTCCGAGGTCGCCCGCCTGGTCCTGGAGCGCCGCCTCGCACAGCCCGACGGCCCGCGCGCCGCGCTGCTCTGATGGCCCCTTCTTCCGAACCGATATGCCACTGACAGAAAGGGACGGATAGCCGGTGTCGACGCCGTTCTATGTCTCACCCCAGCAGGCCATGGCCGACCGGGCGGAATACGCCCGCAAGGGCATCGCCCGTGGTCGCAGCCTCGTCGTGCTGCAGTACACCGACGGCATTGTCTTCGTCGGTGAGAACCCGTCCCGTGCGCTGCACAAATTCAGTGAGATCTACGACCGGATCGGCTTCGCCGCGGCCGGCAAGTACAACGAGTACGAGAACCTGCGGATCGGCGGCGTGCGCTACGCCGACCTGCGCGGGTACACCTACGACCGCGACGATGTGACGGCCCGTGGGCTCGCCAACGTCTACGCCCAGACACTGGGCACGATCTTCTCCAGCGCGGCCGAGAAGCCGTACGAGGTGGAGCTCGTCGTCGCCGAGGTCGGCGCCACATCTGAGGGCGACCAGATCTACCGGCTGCCGCATGACGGATCGATCGTGGACGAGCATGGCTCGGTCGCGGTCGGCGGCAATTCCGAACAGATCAGCACCTATCTCGACCAGCGGCACCGTGACGGAATGTCGCTGGCGGAGGCGCTGAAGCTGGCCGTCCAGGCCCTGTCCAGCCAGACCAACGGCAACGAGCGGGAGATCCCCGCGGAGCGGCTCGAGGTGGCGGTTCTGGACCGCACGCGACCGCAGCAGCGGAAGTTCAAGCGCATTGTCGGGCGGCAGCTGTCGCGGCTGCTCGAAGCCGACGGTGCCGCGTCGACCCCGACGGACGCGCCGTCGGACACCGAGGAGACGGAAGAGGACGGCGGGGAGTAGCCCCGACCGCCGACACATCCTTGCCCGGCTGCGCCCCGGACCGCCTTGTGCGGTTCCGGGGCGCAGCCGTACCGCCTGCTCAGGGGACGTCCAGTGATGCAGCGCGGTCCCGGATGAGCCGGCTGCCGCTGCCGAGCGGCGTCCCCTGCGCAGGCCGGTCCGCACGTCGGGATCAGCGCGGACGGGATCAGAGGGAGGGGGCGGCCGTCGAATCCCGTACGACCAGATCCACCGCGAGATCACCCTCTTCGGGCGGGCGGTGGTCGAGGACCGCGAGCAGGGCGGCCATTCCGCGCTCGCCGACCCGTTCCGCGGGCAGGCGCACCGTGGTGAGCTCGGGCTCCACGGCGCTGGCGAGCGCGAGATCGTCGAAGCCGGTGACGGAGATGTCCTCGGGCACCCGCAGGCCCAGCCGGCGTACCGCCTTGCAGGCCCCGGCGGCCAGGATGTCGTCGTCGCAGAGGATGGCGGTGGGCCGCGCTCCCGGGCCGATGAGCGCCCGCTCCACTGCCTCGCGTGCGCCGCCCACCTCGAGCGGCGCGGGGACGGTCCGTACGACGGCGTCGGGAACGTCACGCACCGTCTCGTGCAGCGCGCGGGCCCTTACGTCGAAGGTCCAGGAGGCCACGGCCGAGGCGAGATGGACGAAACGACGGTGGCCGAGTGCGAGGAGATGGTCCGCCACCTGCCGCATGCCGTCGGCGATATCGAGGTTCACGTGGGCCGCGGCACCGGGGTCCGCCGGATCGCTGTCGAGCATGACCAGCGGGAGGTCCGTACCGCGGATGGCGGTCAGAGCCTCGGCGGCCATGGAGGAGGCGATCACCCCGTCGAGTGCGGCACTGGCCGAGGCAAAAGGGTCCCTGGCAGGTCCGACGCCTTCGGGGGAGGGGTAGAGCACCACGCCGAAGCCGTGCTCGGCTGCGACGGTGGCCGCGCCCGTGTAGACGCGGGCGAAGAACTCATTGGTGAGGGCGGGGACGACGAGCAGGGCGGTCCTGGTCCGCCCGAGCCGCAGATTGCGGGCGGCGAGATTCGGCCGGTACCCGAGCTCGCGTGCGGCATCCCGCACGAGCCCGGCGGTCCGTTCGGACACCCTGCCGCGCCACTTCTCACCGAGGACGAGCGACACGGTGGCCTGCGAAACCCCGGCGACCCGGGCGACATCCCGGCTGGTGGGCCGGGGGCTGCTCTCGCCTCGGTGGCCGGCGGGCGGCTCTCGGTCTGCCCCGGAGGGGGCGGGCCCGTCGCCCGGCCGGGCGGAGTCGGGGCGCTCGGCCGCGTGGGTGGCGGTCGATTCCTCGTCCGCCGCGCCGGAGGACCAGGACCCGGCGGAAGGCGGCCGGTCCGCCTCGGCGCCGGCGGGCGGCACCGGCTCGCTGCCGGGGGAGTGTGGCGCCGGGTCGGATGTACCGGGGGAGTGCGGCGCCGGGTCGGATGTGCCGCCGGCGGGGCGGTCGCCCGGGCGGGGCGGGCGGGGCTCGTCGGCCGTGACGGGGGCGCCCGGCTCCGTTCCGCC
>NZ_JBSFUK010000054.1:0-15737 GCF_053591755.1 Streptomyces sp. NPDC002926 | reverse complement strand
TGCCCGCGGCCGGGGCCCCACGCCGGATCCGGCGTGGGGCCCCGGCCGCGGGCAATCATGCACCTTGGGTGCGTCGTGAGAGAGCACGGCTTCGAAGCGCAATGGCGAGTGCGACGACGATCAGAATCGCCGCGACTGCGAAGGTGAACCGCATCCCGGTGGCAACGGCCTCGGAAGGCGCCGTTGTGACGTCGGTCGTCGCCGACGCGAGCGCGAACACAGCACCCATGACGGATGTCCCGGTGATAAGCCCGAGATTGCGCGACAGGTTGAGCATGCCGGAAGTGACGCCGCGCTGATCCGGGCGGATATCTGCCATGACTGCGGTGTTGTTGGCCGTCTGGAACGTCGCATAGCCGACGGTGATGACGACGATGGGGCCGAGGTAGCCGGAGATGCTGGGAGTCGCCGACATCATGGACAGAATGAAGGAACCGGCCGCTATTCCGATGAGCCCGACGATGGTCATGCGCTGTGCGCCGAAACGGTCCGCAATGCGACCGGCCGGCACACCGGTCAGCGCGGTGACAAGCGGACCGACCGACAGGACGAGTCCGACAAGAGCCTCATCGAGCCCGAGCGTACGAGAAAGATAGAACGGCCCGACCACCAGCGTCGCCATCATCACCGTCGAGACGAGCGTGCTCGTGGCGAGGCTCGCGCTCAGCACTGGATCACGGAACATGGCCAATCGGATCAAAGGTGAGGCTGCTCTCGCCTCGGCACGCACGAAGAGGCCGACTCCCAAGACAGCAGCCAACAGCAGAGCGACGTTGAGCGAACCGAAACTGCCGCGTCCCATTGTCATGGCGAGTGCGTAAGCCGCCAGCGTCAGAGCAAGCAGCAGGGTGCCCACATTGTCGAAGCCGGCCCGATCAGTCCTGGGCACCCGTCGGTCGACGGGCAGGTAGCGGTGCGCGAGAAGAAAAGTGAGGATGCCCAGCGGTGCGTTGACGAGGAAGATTGCCCGCCAACCGAGTCCGGAGATCAGAGCGCCGCCCAGCGACGGACCGAGAGCGGTGCCGATCGCGGACATCGTTCCGAGTAGCCCCATGGCCCTGCCGGTCTTTTCCTTCGGAACCGTCTCGCCAATAAAGGCCATGGTGAGAGCCATCATGACGGCTGCTCCGAGCCCCTGCGCCGCCCGGGCGGCAATCAGCAGCCAGAGCGTGGGCGCGACGCCGCACAGGACCGAGGCAACCGTGAACAGGAAGATTCCGGCCAGTAGCAGCCGCCGGCGGCCGAGGATGTCGCCGAGCCGTCCGACGCTGACGATCAGGGTGGTGATGCCGAGGAGATAGGCGAGGACGATCCACTGGACTTCCTGGAAAGAGGCGGTGAACGCCTGAGCCAACGTCGGCAGGCCCACATTGGCGATGCTGGTGCCGAGCGAGGACAGCAGCATGGACAGCGAAAGTCCTGCGAGCGCCCACCGGACTGAAGGCATCCATTCCGCACTTCTGGCTGCTGCCTCATCTCGTCCCGCACTGATTGGCTTCAACATGAACTCCGTTCTCCGGTGACTCCCGAAGCCCGGCCGCCGGGCAACGGTGGGCAGGGCAGGACAGCCGGACGTGCCGACAGGTGGTGAACGCTGTGGACGGAGGCCGAGGGGATGGCCGGGGGAGTCCGACCGGTCTCTCGGGAGGCGGGTGTGCCGGGCCGTGGTCGCGACCGACCACGAGGGCCTGCCGTACGCCATCGCTTCCGCACCGGGTTCAATGCGCCCGGCCCGCTGCGTACGCGGGCCGGTTGCGGCCCGGACGCCGCCGGCCTCCTATGGCCGGCACGGTCACCGAGCCGAGCGCACGCCCGTAAAGACCGTGGTGGCGGAGAGGAGGAAGGCGTCGGGCCGCCGCAGGATTCCCTCGGGCGCCCCGGGATCGAGCAGCACGTCGAGTGTCCCGCGGTCCTCCACCTCCAGGGACTCGCTCATCGTCTCCCGCAGCCGGGTCAGCTGGGAGTGCAGGAAGGCGCGGGCCGTCGCGTCCAGGGGTGCCGGCAGGTCAAGGAGAGACGTGAAGCTGCCGACGCGGGTGAGACCGGCGCGGCTGAGCATCGCGGGCCAGTCCTCGACCAGGGCGGTGCTGCCGGGCAGCTCGGCTCGCATGATCTCGAACCAGCGCTCCTGGACGACGTCGAGCCGGGCCTGGAGGCCCGGCCTGCCGATGCCGATGTCGCGTGGGAGGAAGCGCATCGGCAGGCCGCCCTCCGCCACGGCGAGCAGCCCGCCGGGACTCAGCACACGGGCGAGCGCATTCAACGCGCCCTGCTGATCGCCGAGGTGGTGCACGGCCTTGCTGCTCCAGACCAGATCCGCCGTGCCGAGGCCGCCTTCCCCGGGGGCCTCACCACCGTGCAGGCCCTCGGGCAGCTCTGCGTGCCGGACGGACACCCTGCCTCCGAGGCCGAGCCGCTCGGCGCGAACCAGGGCTCGGTCCAGCAGCCCCGGGGTGCCGTCCACGGCGACCGCCTCGGCGTCCGCGAAGGCCTCGGCGAACACGCAGGTCATCACTCCCGGCCCGCTGCCGATGTCGAGGATCCGCCGGACTTTCTTCTCCGGTTCGAGCAGCTCCCTCAGGCGGGCCGCCGTCGCGCGGAGGACCGGGAGCTGCAGTTCGCCACTGTGCTCCAGGTGGGCAGCCATGACCTCCCAGTCGACGTCGGTGTGGTTGTGTCCGTGTCCGGAATCGCGGTGTGTGCTCATGCGGGGGAGCGTGCCCCCGCCGCATGGCGATGGCAACTTCTGTTGCCAATTCCGGGACAGCGGGGTGGAATGCCCGTATGGACGAAACCCCGCCCTACCAAGCGGTTCTCGACGAGGTCGCTCCCCGGCTCAGACGGCTGCGTGCCAAACGTGGCCTCACCCTGGCCGCGCTCTCCGAGGTGACCGGCATCTCCAAGAGCACCCTCTCCCGGCTGGAATCCGGACAGCGCCGCCCCAGCCTGGAACTGCTGCTGCCGCTCGCCGGTGCGTACCGCGTTCCCCTCGACGACCTGGTCGGCGCCCCCGAAGTGGGGGATCCCCGCATTCGGCTGACACCCCACCCCTTGCCGAACGGCGGTACGTTCGTCCCCCTGACCCGGACCCCGGGACCCCTTCAGGCGTACAAGATGATCATCTCCGACCGGGGTGCGGAGCCGGATCGCCGCACGCACGAGGGCTACGAGTGGCTGTACGTGCTGGACGGCCGGCTACGGCTCGTCATCGGCGAGCACGATCTGGTCCTCGGCCCCGGCGAGGCGGCCGAGTTCGACACCCGCCTGCCGCACTGGTTCAGCAGCGCGGACGGGCAACCCGTCGAGATCCTCAGTCTCTTCGGGAGGCAGGGGGAGCGCATGCACGTCCGTGCGAAGCCCAGCGCGTGACGGCATGAATGACTATCAACGAATGGTCTGGATTCGTGCGGTCGCGGTCGCCACCGCCACCGGCCTGTCGTCGGGGCCGATGAGCTCACCGGCGAGAAAGCACACATCCTTGCCGCGCTGTACGACCCGTCCGCGTCCCAGAAGCTTTCCGGGGCGGGCGGGACGGAGAAACTGAACATGGAGATCGAGAGTCGGCGCGAACTGCTTTTCCGGCAGCGTCGCGACCAGCGCCGGCCCCAGGGTGTCGTCGAGCATCGCGGCCAGGAACCCGCCCTGGATCACGCCGACAGGGTTCGTGAACTGCTCGCCCGCCTGAAATGCCACCTCTATGGTCCCCCGCTCCGGATCCACGCGGACCAGTTCCCAGCCGAGCAGCACCGCCGCAGGGGGCGGTGGGACCCGCCCCGCCTGCACATCCCAGAACAACCCACGCCTGTGCGTATCCATCTCCATGAGCCACATTGAACAACTCCCCACTGACAGCCAAGGGCCCAACTGACAGCCAGGGCAAGCACGCGTCCCTCGCGCCCACATGGCCGGCACGACCGGGACGCGGGGTACCGGACACACAGGCCCTGTTCGTCGAGGCCGAACAGGGCCGGGACGGGCC
This sequence comes from Streptomyces sp. NPDC002926, assembly GCF_053591755.1. Lineage (NCBI taxonomy): Bacteria > Bacillati > Actinomycetota > Actinomycetes > Kitasatosporales > Streptomycetaceae > Streptomyces > Streptomyces sp. NPDC002926. The sequence goes on along the minus strand of NZ_JBSFUK010000054.1, from coordinate 11,758 downwards.
CTGAATGCCGTCGGCGGGCCGACCCTAAAGCGGCGCTCCAACGAGCCTCCAGCTCCCGAAACCACCATCGGACCAGACAGGTACGAGGCGTGCGGAGTGGAAGGAGCGGGGGCCGTGAACGGCATCGGGACCGCCACCGTCGGGACACGGCGGCAGCACACGCTCGTCGGCTCGGTGCTCGGGCACGCCCGCCTCGCTCCGGGGGCGACGGCCCTGGTGTGGCGGGGCGAGGAAGTCGGTTACGGCGAGCTGCTGGCTCGCGCGGAGCGGGAGCGGGCCCGGATCAGGGACCTCCCGTCCGACAGCCCGCTCGCCGTCCCCGCGGCCAAGTCGCCCGCGACCATCGCGCTGGTCCTGGCCTGCCTGCTGGAGCGCAGGCCGTTGCTGCTGCCATCGTCGACGCTCGGCGCCGACGTGCGGGAGCGGCTGTACGAGCAGGTCGGCGTCCGGCACGTACTCACCCCGGACAACCAGCCGCAGCCGCAGCCGCAGCCGCACGCACCGGCTCCGGAACCGGTGGCGCCCGCGCTGCCGGACAGCGCGGCCCTGCTGCTCACCACGTCAGGGTCCACCGGACTGCCCAAGACCGTGCCGCTGACCGCCGCCGCCCTGGACCGCTTCACCGCCTGGGCGGGCGAGGCATTCGGCATCGGCCCCGGCACCACCGTCCTCAACTACGCGCCCCTCAACTTCGACCTGTGCCTCCTCGACGTCTGGGCCACGCTCGCGCACGGCGGCCGCGTCGTCCTCGTCGATCCGGACCACGCCGCGCAGGGCGCTCATCTCGTCGACCTCATCGCCCGGTACGAGGTGGAGATCGTCCAGTCGGTGCCGATGTTCTACCGGCTGCTCACCGACGCCGCACAGGCCGAGGGCCGCACGCTCCCCTCCGTCCGGCACGCCCTGTCCACCGGCGACACCCTGCCCGCCCCCGTAAGGGCCGCCCTGCCCGGGGTGCTGCCGGGCGCGCGGCTGTACAACCTCTACGGCTGCACCGAGACCAACGACAGCTTCCTGTACGAGATGACAGGCGCCGAGCCCGCGGACCGGCCGCTGCCACTCGGCCGCCCGCTGCCCGGTGTGTCCGCCCTCCTGGTCACCGCCGACGGGGGTGTCCTGGACGGCCCCGGAACCGGGGAACTGTATGTCCGTACCCCCTTCCAGTCCGAGGGCTACGCGGGAGCCGCGGCCGCGTCCGGCGCGTTCGTCCCGAACCCCGAAGGGGCCGACGGGCAGCGCTGGTTCCGCAGCGGTGACCTGGTATGCCGCGCCGCGGACGGCACCCTCACTCTCTCCGGCCGGACCGACTTCCAGGTCAAGATCCGCGGGGTGCGGATCAACCCGCAGGAGGTGGAGCACGTACTGCTCGAACACCCCGGCGTCACCGAAGCCGCCGTCGTCGCGCTGCCCGATGCGGTGGCCGGCCGGCTGCTGCACGCCGTCGCGCGGCGCACCCCCGGCTCGGCCCTCCACAGCCTTTCCCTGCGCGGGCACCTGGCTCGCGGGCTGCCCCGGGCCGCGATCCCCTCGGCGCTGCGCGTCACCGACGAGCCGCTGCCCAGGACCTCCACCGGCAAGGTCGACCGCGACCGCGTCGTGCGGGACCACTTCACCAAGGAGAACTGACATGCAATACGCCCGGTCCATCAAGGAGTTCGTGGTCGAGCAGTTCCTGCCCGATGTGTCCGCAGGGGATCTGGACGACGACCTCGACCTGCTGGAGAACGGCATCATCGACAGCCTCGGCCTGCTCAAGGTGATCGCCTGGCTGGAGGACCGCTACGGCATCAACACCGACGAGGTCGACCTCGACCCGGACTCCTTCAAGTCGGTCGCCTCCATCGGGGAGTTCATCGCCCACGCGTCCCGCGAGCGGGCGGGGGCCGCCTAGCCATGCACGCAGCAGTCGCCGCGCTCATCGCCCAGGACCGTCCGGTGGAGGCGGGGGACTGGCACGCCTTCTGGGACCGGCTCCACGACGGCGGACTGCGCCGGGGCGAGGCCGTGGCCCTGCTGGCCTCCCTCTCCACTCGGATGCCGGACCGCGTCACGCTGGGGGCGCTGCTCGGTTCACTGGCCGAGCGGCGCCCGCGGCACGGCGCGTCGGGTGCAGTGGGCTCCCTCCCGCACGCGGTCAACGTCGTCGGCACGGGCGGCGGGCCGCCCACCCTCAACATCTCCACGGCGGCCGCACTCACCGCTGCCGCGATGGGCACCAGGGTCGTCAAGACCGGTTCGCGCGCCTATACCTCCAGCCTGGGCTCCGTCGATCTGCTGGAGCGCCTCGGTATCGGCCTCACCAGGTCGTACGAGGAGACCGCCGAGGTTCTTGATCGCTGCGGCATCGCCTTCGCCGGGCCGTTCGTCTATCCCGTGGAACTGTCCCTGCTGGCCCGCTCCGTGCTGCCGCTGGACGTGCGGAAGCTGGGCCGTTTCGTCAACGCGGTCGGCCCTTTCCTCGCCGACATGCCGGTCGGCGCCCAGGTCACCGGGGTCTCCGACCCGCGGCTCGTCCCCGGGCTGCGTGATGCGGCCCGGCACACCGCGGACCGGACCGGCCGGACGGTGTGGCTGTGCACCAACGAGCGCGGCGCCGACGAGCTCCTCGGCTTCGTCCCCAACCGGGTGCGCACGTACGAGGGCGGTGGGGAGGACGAGTTCACACTCGACCCGGCCGCGCTCGGGCTCGGCGCGGGATCGCTCGAGGACCTGCGGCCGGTGGGCGGTGACCTGGTGGAAGGCTTCCTCGACGTACTGGCCGGCCGGGGCCGCCCGGCGGCCGAGGAGACCGTCTGCCTCAATGCCGCGGCGCTTGCCGTCGCCGGCCGGCTGACCGGCGACTGGCATGCCGCGCTGGGAGCCGCCCGCGCGGTGGTCCGGGACGGCGCGGTCCTCGCGCTGATCGAGCGGTTGCGTGCCGGAAAGCGAGCCGTGACCCGTGCCTGACCGTTCCTTCTCCGACCCTGCGTTCTCCGACCGTGCTTTCTCCGATCCTGTCTTCTCCGACCGTGCCTTCTTCGCCCACCGAGCTCCGGGGCGGCCCGGACTCGCCGTCTTCCTCAATGCGGGCGACCCACCGCTGGAGGCCCTGCCCGAACTCGTGGCGATGCTCGACGAGAACGAGGTCGACTGCCTCGAACTCGCCGTCCCCTTCCCCGGCTCGGTCACCGACGGTCCGGTCATCCGCGCCTCCGCCGACCGTGCACTCGCCGACGGCGTGGACCTGGCCGGCGTGCTGAAGGCCGTCTCGGCCGTACGGTCGGGCCTGAAGCGGCTTCGGATCGCGCTGCTCGCCGACTGGAGCCACACCGTCAGAGGCTCCACCGCGGACGACTTCAGCGCCGCTGTGGCCGACGCCGGCTGCGACGGACTCCTCTTGCACGGCGTGCCGCCCCGGCAGCGCCTGGCCCACTACGAGGCCGCGCACCGGGCGGCGCTGCCGCTCGTCACGACCTGCTACGCCGTCTCCGGCCCCGATGCCGTGGCCGAAGCGGCGCAGCACGCCACCGCCTACCTGTACCTGGTCGCCCACTACGGCCGCAGCGGCACCACGGCCGCGCCGGACCGGGAGCGGCTCCGGGCGGCGGTCACCACCCTGCGTACCACCGCGTCCGCTCCCGTTGCCGTCGGCTTCGGGGTCAGGACGGCGCACGACATCGATCTCCTGGCGGAGCTCGGTGCCGATGCCGCCGTCGTCGGGAGCGCGGGGGTGTCGCGTATCGAAGCCGCACTCAACCGGGGCGGCGATCCCGTCGAGGAGTTCCGCTCCTTCGTGCGGGAGCTGCGAACACGAAAGGAACCGATCCATGATCGTCCGTAAGCTCGACGAAGTCCCCAGCGTCAACTGGGGCAACGGCCTCAGCCGCCGCTTCCTCACCCAGGCGGACGGGGTCGGCTACTCCGTCACCGACACCATCGTCCACGCGGGCACCAAGTCCCGTCTGGAGTACCGCAACCACCTGGAGTCCTGCTACTGCATCGAGGGCAGCGGCGAGGTGGTCGACACCGAGGGCAACGCGTACCCGATCACCCCGGGCACGCTCTACGCGCTGGACCGGCACGACGCGCACTGGCTCGTCGCCTCCCCGCACGAGGACCTGCGCCTGGTGTGCATGTTCACCCCGGCGCTGCGTGGCGACGAGCGCCATGACGTGGACGCGGCCGAGTACTCCCACTACTGATGATCAATTGGACCGCTGACCAGCAGGCCCTCCGCGACGGTCTGACGCCCTGGTTCGACAAGCTCAGCGCCGGACATGTCGCGCGGGACGCGGATGCGGCCTTCTCGCGCGAGGGCTGGGCGGACCTGGCCTCCACCGGCATCCTGGGCCTGCCCTTCGACGAGCGGTGGGGCGGCCTCGGCCAGTCCCTGCTGACCACGATGTACGTCCTTGAGAGGCTCGGCGAGGGCTGCCGTGACGGGGGGCTCAACTTCTCGGTCTGCACCCATCTGGTTTCCACCGGGGTGCCGCTGCAGCGGTTCGGCTCGGCAGAGCTCAAGGAGCGCTTCCTGCCGGACGTCTGCTCGGGCTCGCTGATCGGCTGTCACGCCATCAGCGAGCCCGGCAGCGGGTCGGACGCACTGGCGATGCGGACCCGGGCGCTGCGCGACGGCGACAGCTTCGTGCTCAACGGCAGCAAGGCCTTCGTCAGCAACGGCCCGGTCGCCGATCTGTTCACGGTCTACGCCCGCACCAGCGACCGCCCCGGACCGCTGTCGATGACCGCTTTCCTGGTGGAACGGGACACGCCGGGCCTTCAGGTCGGCGCCCCGATCGCCAAGATGGGCCTGCGGACCTCCCCGCTGTGCGAGCTGTTCTTCGACGACTGCCGCGTCCCCGCGTCCCAGGTCGTCGGCCGCCCCGGCGGCGGATTCCTGGTGCTCGACCATGTGATGCGGTGGGAGATCCTGTGCTCCTTCGTCATCAACGCGGGGGAAATGCGCGACCGGGTCAACCGCTGTGTCGAGTACGCGAAAAACCGCACCCAGTTCGGGCAGCCGATCGGTTCGTACCAGGCCGTCTCGCACAAGATCGTGGACATGGAGATCGGGGTGGAGTCCGCCCGCCAGTGGCTGTACGGCACCGCCGAGAAGATGGCGGCCGGCGAGAACGTCAGCCGCGACATCGCCATGGCCAAGCTTGTCACCAGCGAGGCGAACCTCGCCTCCGCCCTCAGCGCCGTGCAGATCTTCGGCGGAAACGGCTACATGGCCGAGTACGGCATGGAGAAGGAACTGCGCAACTCGGTCGCCGGAACCATCTATTCCGGCACCTCGGAGATCCAGCGCAACCGCCTCGCCGCCCTGCTGGGCCTCTAGCGGGCCGACCGGCCTCTCACGGAAGCGACCTCAGCATGACTGCAACGACCCTCACCCAGGCCGCCACGGCCTTCATCGACCACGACTCCCCGGAGGTACGCGACTTCACCGCCGCCGCACTCGGTGACGCCGCCATCCCCAGGGAGCAGGCGGTCGCGCTCTACTACGCGGTGCGCGACACTATCCGTTACGAGGTGTACGGCGCCGACCTCAGCCGCGAGGGCCTGCGGGCGAGCAGCGTCGTCCGCACGGGCTCCGGCATGTGCCTGCACAAGTCGGTGCTGTACGCGGCCTGCCTGCGCTCGCTCGGCATCCCGGCCCGGCTGGTCCTCACCGACGTGCGCAACCACCTGGCGTCCGCCCGGCTCAAGGAGCTGCTGGGCGGTGACGTGTTCCACCAGCACTGCCTCACCACGCTGAGGCTGGACGGCCGCTGGATCAAGGCGACCCCGGTCTTCAACAAGACCCTCTGCCGGCTGTACGCCATGACCCCCCTGGAATTCGACGGAACGGCCGACAGCGTTCACCACCCCTTCGACCTGAGGGGCCGCCGCCAGATGGAGTTCCTGCGGTTCCACGGCGAGTTCGACGACCTGCCGTACACCCGGGTCGTCGAGGACCTGCGCAGGAACCACCCCGGTCTGCTGCGGGCGGGCACCACCGGTTTCGCCGAGGGATCCCTGGTCCAGGACGCGGCGGGCGCCTAGTGCTGGTCAAATTCTGCGGAGCCACGACCGAGGGCGAAGTGGCGGGAATGGCGGCGGCGGGCGCGGACCTGATCGGGCTCTGGCACGGCGTGCGGGGCGGCAGGTCCGACCTGTCGTCCGGCCTCCTTGCCACGCTCTCGGCGGCGGCCCTGAACGCCGGGCCCGACCCGGTGCTGGTGACGTTCTCGTCCGACGCCGGCGCACTGGCCGAGGCGGCGGCCGCTTCGGGCGCACGCTGGGTCCAGCTGCACGGCTTCCAGCCGCCGGGCCTGGTACGGGCGCTGCGCCGGCAGAGCCCCGGAGGTCTGAAGATCGCCAAGGTGCTGCATCTGCAAGGCGGTTCGTGTCTGGAGGACCGGCTGACCGGAGCGTACGAACGGGCGGGCGCCGACTGCTTCCTCTTCGACGCGGTGGGCGACGACGGGCGGATCGGCTCCACGGCGCAGCCCTTGAACGACGCGGCGGTCACCGCCCTCGCCGACCGCACCAACCTGCCCTTCCTGCTCGCGGGCGGCCTGCACGACGGCAACAGCGACGACTTCGCCCGCGCCCGCGCCCACCCCCGCTTCCTCGGCATCGACGTCGACTCGGCGGCACGCGGCGACGACGGCCTGCTGAAGGCCGGGCGGGCGGCCGCGGTGGCCCGCGCCTGGCGGTCCGCATGAGCACCTTCGTAAAGGCACTCCTGACCTGCCCCCGCCCCCTGGTCATGGAGGTGAAACGGCAAGACGCCGACGGCCGCGACCTGCTGGCCGGGCGCAGCGTCGCCGAGACGGTCGAGCGGTACGAGGAGGCGGGCGCGCCCTGTATCTCGGTGGTCACCGGCCGCTGGTTCGGCGGCACGGAGGCCCTGCTGCGGGAGGTGGCGTCCCGTACGGAACTCCCGCTGCTGCGCAAGGACTTCATCACCAGCAGGCGCCATCTGGACCGCTCCCTCGAACTGGGGGCGGCCGCGGTGCTGCTGACCGCCAAGCTGCTCCCCGCGCCTACGCTCGCCCGGCTGGCCGCCCACGCGCTGTCGATCGGTCTGACGCCCTTTGTCGAGGTAGCCGACGGGGCCGAGCTGGCCGCGGCGGCCACGGCCCACCCCACCGAGTCGGTCATCGCGGTCAACAACAAGGACATCGCCACCCGCGAGCGCCTGCCGGCCGACCCCTCCCGGGGTCTGACCCTGCTCCCCGCCGTGCGCCGCACCGGCACCCCCTGTCCCGTCAGCGCCAGCGGCATCACCGACCCGCAGGAAGCCGCCGCCCTTCTGGACGCCGGCTTCAAGGCCCTGCTCATCGGCACCGGCCTGCTGGCCACGGACAGCGTGTCGGCCTGGTCTGACCGGCTCGACAAGGCCCGCTCCGCCAGGCCTTAGGACAGGAATCAGGGCGCCGGAACGAGGCGCCGGACAGGCCCGGGGACCGGGCCTGTCCGGCGGTCGATGCCGCGTGCCCCGTCAGCGGCGCGCGGGCCTGGCGCGGCGGCCGCGGGAGGTGCGGCCCCAGGGCTTGTAGACGGAGACCACGGCGGCGACGGTGAGCAGGACGAACAGGCCGGGGACACTCCAGACGAGGAAGTCGGCCGACGAGCCCGGGTCCGGCGGTTCGTTGCCCGCCACAGCGGTGTTGCGGCTGGCCGTGGTGACGACGGGGTGGATCACGAACCACGCGAAGATCGTCATGAAGAGGGTGATCACCCACTTGACCACGATCCACCAGTGCAGCAGCAGGCCCCACTTGGTCCCGCAGGACAGCAGGATGCCGGTGATCGCCGCGGTGATGCTGAAGACCGTGACACAGGTGTCGTCGAAGACGTACATCGCGTAGTAGACGCCCTTGGCGATCGCCGCGTCGTCGGTCGTGCAGCCCATGACCGCCAGAACGGCCATGGCGAGCGAGAGGCCCACCCAGCCGACCGAGGTGACGACATGGATGGCCAGGGTCAGCTTCCGCGCTCCCCGGCCCAGTTCGAATTTCTTCTTACCGGTCTTGCTGTTGCGGGTTGTTCCTCCGGTGCGCGGCTTTCGTGGTGGCTGGTTCGGCTGGGTGTCGACTGCCGGAGCGGACAAGGCGACTCACTTTCGGAGAGGGGTGGGGTAGCCGTCGGGGCTCGACGGCGTCCTCGGCGAATCACCCACGCTCCCGGGACGAAGTCGAGTGAGGGTGGAGCCGGAATCCAGGGCTCCGCGCCCGGGGGTCGCGCACTGCGTCATACGTCTGGAGCCGGGGGACGGCTGTCCGGACCCGGCCTCCAGCAGGCCTCCGGGATTCCTCCAGCACACTTTCCGAGTCTGGCAGCCACAAGGACCGAGGTGTCCCGGGGAACCGGGACCGACAGGGTGGAGCAGTCGTGACAGTTCTGGTGACAGGGGCGACAGGATCTGTCGGCCGCCATGTGGTCGACCGGCTCGTTGCCGCGGGCGTCGGTGTCCGGGTGCTGACCCGGACACCCTCCGCCGCCGGCTTCCACGCCGGGGTCGAGGTGTTCGAGGGCGATCTGGAGCAGCCGGAGACGGTGCACGCCGCGTTGGAGGGGGCCGAGAGCCTGTATCTCTTCCCGGTGCCGCAGACCGCCCGCGAGGTCGTCGCGGCGGCGAAGGAGGCGGGGGTTCGCAGGATCGTGGTGCTGTCGTCGTCCTCCGTGCTCGACACCTCCGGCGACAACCACAGCGGTGAGCACCACCGCGCGGTGGAGCGGGCCGTGGAGGAGTCCGGCCTCGAATGGACCTTCGTGCGGCCGGACGAGTTCGCCTCCAATGTGCTGTGGAAGTGGGCGCACTCGATCCGCACCGAAAGCGTGGTCCGCGCGCCGTACGGCAACGCCCCGCGCGTCCTGATCCACGAGGCGGACGTCGCCGCCGTCGCAGCGACCGCGCTGCTCGAGGACGGGCACGCGGGAGAGGCGTACGTCGTCACCGGACCCGAGGCCATCACCCAGGCCGACCAGGTGAAGGCGATCGCCGAAGCCACCGGCCGGCCCATCTCCTTCGAGGAGATCACCCCGGACCAGGCCCGGGAGTTCATGGGCCGGGTCATGCCGGCACCGGTCGTCGAGATGGTGCTCGGCTACCTCGCCGACGCCTGCGTCAACCCGCCCGTTCCGGTGGACACCGTCGAGCGGATCACCGGCCGCCCGGCCCTGACCTTCGCCCGGTGGGCCGCCGACCACGCGGCCGACTTCGCACCGCTGCCCGTGGCGGTGGCGGCATGACCGTCGAGACCACCGCACCCGCCGAGAGCGGCACTGTGTCGCCCAACCCCTGTGTGCGCATGACCGGCAGCGGCGAGCCCGAGCAGCACATCGTCGCCGGCGGCACTGACCGGCCCACTGCGGGCCGGGGGCAGGTCGTCGTCGAGGTCGAGGCGGCCGGAGTGTCCTACGCCGAGGTGCAGATGCTCCAGCACCTGCACCCCTTCCCGCCCGCCTTCCCCTTCGTCCCCGGCTACGACCTGGTGGGGCGGATCACCGAGACCGGCTCCGGCGTCACCGGCTTCCGTGTCGGTGACCGGGTCGCGGCCATGCCCCGGCAGGGCGCCTGGCAGAAGTACGCCGCGGTCCCGGCCAAGGGCCTCGCCTCGGTGCCCGAGGGCATGGACGCGGCGGTCGCCGTCTCCCTGGTCACCAACGGCGTGACCGCCTACCAGATGCTGCACCGCCTCGCCCGCTCGCAGCCCGGCGACACCGTTCTGGTGCACGGCGCCAGCGGCGGCGTCGGCACCCTGGTCACCCAGCTCGCCGTCCACCACGGGGTGCGCGTCATCGGCACCGCCTCGCCCGCCAAGCACGCTGCGGTACGGGCCCTGGGCGCCGAACCCCTCGACTACCGCACGCCCGCACTCGTCGACGCGGTGAGGGAGCTGGCACCGAACGGCGTGCAGGCAGTCTTCGACCACGTCGGCGGCCGCGGGCTCGACGACAGCTGGGCGATGCTCGCCGACGACGGCACGCTGGTCTCCTTCGACTCCTCCGTCGCCGGCTACCTGCCCGGCCAGTGGTTCCGGCCGCATGTCCCGGCGCTGCGCCGCACGGTCGTGCGGTTCTTCGCCCGGCTCGTCCGGCTCACCCGACGCCGGCAGACCATGTACTACGTCAAGCCGGGACCGGACTTCCACACCGATCTCGCCGCCCTGTACCGGCTGGTGGACGAGGGCGTCCTGCAGCCGCGGATCGCCGGGCGGCACGCCCTGGACGGCGCGGCCGGCGCCGTACGCGCGCTGCTGGAGGGCAGCACCCTCGGCAAGCACGTCCTGATTCCCTGACCGCCCCTTCGCCTGCTCACCCGAACCCAATTTCCCTACGAAGACGAGGTAGCCAGCATGTCCGCAACCCTGACCGAGAAGCCCGTCGACGGATCCACCGCCCCGGACCGCAGCATCCAGGAGCGCAACAAGGAGCTCGCCCTGTCCATGGTCGCGGCCTGGAACCGCTGGGAGCTCGACGGCATCATCAAGCACTGGGCGCCGGACATCCGGCACTTCTCCGAGGACCGCCAGGTCGACTCACAGGCCATGGTCGGCGCGATGCAGGGCGGCCTCGCCGCCTTCCCCGACCTGCACCTCGACGTCAAGAGCATCCTGGCCGAGGACGACCGCGTCGCGCTGCGGCTCACCGTGACCGCCAGCCAGCAGGGCGAGTTCATGGGCAAGGCGCCGACCGGCCGCAAGGTCACCTGGTTCATGCTCGAAGAGCTCCGCTTCAACGACGCCGGTCAGGTCATCGAGCACTACGACATCTTCAACTACCTGCCGATGCTCAAGGAGCTCGAATTCGTCGCCTCGGACGTGCTGTGACCGCAGCGCTCACGGAGATAGCGGACGGGGTGCACGCCTACGAGCAGCCCGACGGCGGCTGGTGCCTGAACAACGCGGGGCTCGTCGTCGGCGCCGGCGGGCAGAGCATGCTGGTCGACACCGTGGCGACCGAGCAGCGCGCCCGTCATCTGCGCGACGAAGTGCTGCGCCGCAACCCGCTTCCGCCGCGCACCGTGGTCAACACCCACTTCCACGGTGACCACACCTTCGGCAATCAGTTCTTCCCCGAAGCGCTGGTTGTCGCGCACGAGCGCACCCGCACCGAGATGTCGGCCGCCGGTCTCGGGCTGACCGGGCTCTGGCCCGGCGTGTGCTGGGGCGACCTCGAACTGACGCTGCCGCACATCACCTTCGGCGACCGGATGACGCTGTATGTCGGCGGGGTGCGTGCCGAGCTGGTGCACATCGGTCCCGCGGCGCACACCACCAACGACACCGTGGTGTGGCTGCCGGAGCAGCGAGTGCTGTTCACCGGGGATCTGGTGATGTCGGGTGCCATGCCGTTCTGCCTGATGGGGTCGGTCTCCGGGTCGGTACGGGCCATGGAGAGGCTGCGTGGCTTCGACGCCGTGACGGTCGTGCCGGGGCACGGTCCGGTCGGCGGCCCGGAGCTGATCGACAGCACCGAGGCGTACTTCCGGTGGCTGGGTGAGCTGGCCGCCGACGGCAGGGCCGCCGGGCTGACGCCGCTCGCACTCGCCCGCGAGCTGGCACCCGGCCCGTACGACGGGCTGCTCGACTCCGAGCGGCTCGTCCCCAACCTGCACCGCGCCTACGCGGAGCTGGACGGCGCGGCCCCGGGTGATCCGCTCGACGTCGGTGCGCTCTTCGGCGAGATGGCGGAGTACCACGGCGGGCTGCCTGCCTGTCATGCCTGATCACGCCACTGTGGCCCCTCGCGATCCGGATCGCGAGGGGCCACAGTGGCGTGA
>NZ_JBSFUK010000053.1:0-15833 GCF_053591755.1 Streptomyces sp. NPDC002926 | reverse complement strand
AGGCGAGCGTCTTGCCGGAGCCGGTACGTCCGCGGCCCAGAACATCCCGCCCGGCCAGCGTGTTCGGCAGCGTGGCCGCCTGAATCGGGAACGGCACGGTCACACCCTCGGTGCGCAGCGCCGCGAGCAGGGGCGCGGGTATGTCCAGTTCGGCGAAGGCCTCGACGGCGGGCAGCGCCGGGGTGGTGGTGACGGGCAGGGCGAACTCCCCCTGCACTGCGGCGGGACGGCGTCCGTAGCCGCCGGAGCGGTTGCCGGGGCGGCTCTGGCCCTGCGGGCGGAAACGGGCGCCCCGGTCGGAACCGGCGGATCCGCCGGTGCGGGGGTTGGAGTAGCGGTCGTTCGTGCGAGCTGAGCGGTTCATGCAGAACCTTCCTCGATACGGCGCGTATCGAGGGATTCTCAGCAGCAATGAGCGCCACGGAATCGCAAGAACGAGCCGAAGTGAAAGCGGGAACGACGTCCGGCCGCCGACGAAAGAGCGGGGCCGATACGTCAAAATGACTGGCAAACGCCAGAGGGGCTGGGATGCCGAATCATGGGAATCGGGCGGACCTGTGTCAGACGGGTCCCGTGGAGGGTTCGACTGCCGTGCGGTGAGAAAACGCGTATTGCCTCTCGCCTCGCGTGATGCGGCCACGGCCGAACCCGGAAAAAGCAACGAGCCGGGGCCCGCACCCCAAGGTGCGGGCCCCAGCTGCGTCGTGCTTGTCAGCGTCAGGCGGGAACGATGTTCTCGGCCTGCGGGCCCTTCTGGCCCTGAGTGACGTCGAAGTTCACCTTCTGGCCCTCCTGCAGCTCACGGAAGCCCTGGGCGGCGATGTTCGAGTAGTGGGCGAACACGTCAGCGCCGCCACCATCCTGCTCGATGAAGCCGAAACCCTTTTCCGCGTTGAACCACTTCACGGTGCCAGTAGCCATGTCATATCTCCTTCGGGGCAGTGCCCGGAGCCCGCACTGTGCGAGCTCCGCGTCGCCGCGATGATTGCCCCGCCCGGAAACATCCGGAAATACATTAAGTGCTCGCTCCGGCATTAACGCCGGTACGGGCACTTGAAGTCTTTGGGAACCACAACTGCAACTGAGAACAACGGTAGCACGGCGCAAGCGGCCGGGCGCGGCGAGTAATATCACTCCGCCCGCCGCGCCATAAACCCTCATCGCGGATTGCTCGAATATCTGTGTCTGCCGCAATAGATACTCGGGTGAGTGGAGCGCATGGGAGCGGAACGGGCCGGGCGGCCGACGCGCCGCGGGTAGGCGAAGGCGACCTCTTCGCCGCGCCGGTGAACGGCAGGTCTGTCCGGGCGTGTGCCTGGCAGGGGGGCGGGGGTTCGCCGGTGCCCGGAGCGGTCAGGAGCCGGTTGCCCCGCCGGAGTCCGCCGTGGGCCGGCGCAGTTCCTCGTTGATCCGCAGAGCTTCCTCGAGCTGGTCTTCCAGAATGACGATGCGGCAGGCCGCGTCGATCGGTGTCCCGCCGTCGACCAGTTCGCGTGCGCGAGCGGCGATGCGCAGTTGATAGCGGGAGTAGCGGCGATGGCCGCCCTCGGACCGCAGCGGGGTGATGAGACGGGCTTCGCCGACGGCCCGGAGGAAGCCGGGCGTAGCGCCGATCATTTCGGCGGCGCGACCCATGGTGTAGGCGGGGTAGTCGTCGTCATCGAACCGGTCGCTGGTCTGCGGTGAGGCTTCTGGAGTCATTTGCACCTTTTCGGGACGCGTCGAGGGGCCCCGGTGCGTAGACACCGGGGCCCCGAGGGGTATCAACACCATCTGCCGGCGCTGTGCGCTGGCTTTCGTATTCCGCGTGTCCGCCCTTGAGGGTGGAAGTGCGGGGATCGCGGATGCGTGACCGGGGACCACCTTCCAATCGGGGCCTGCGGTACCCGGGCGAACGGGATCCTCGCCCGGGCGATCCTGATGGCGTCTGCTCCTCTCTGTTTGTTCGGGTCGTACTGCTCTGAGAAATGCGGTGTTGCAGGGCGACCCGGGGGCCGCCCGGGCCGACTCCGTAGCGTTTCGCTCACGTCGTCGGCTACGCGAAAAACTCTAACCGTGAGGGCGCGTTATTTCTAGCCCGGACACGGTAGATTTTCCAGGTCCTGGAGAGAAAATATCTTCGCACTGCCGCAGGACTCGAAGCCCCGCCACCGCGTCCGACGTGCTGCTGCCCGGCTGAGGGCAGCACCCGCGGGCCTGCCCCGGCCCACGCCCGGCAGGTCCGGCGCGACGGCGAAACCGGACGACGAAGCTGTCGGTGACGGCGGCACGGTCCGTCCTGCGAACGCAGTCCGGCGGGGGAGCGCCGGCCCTGGCGAAGGTGACCGGCCCGGTGGCCGGACTTGTCCCGTGGAACTTTTTCGGCAGATCCTTGCCGAGGATGTCGAAATCCCGGCGCGTGCTTCTACCTGTCCATGAGACCGCCGACCAGGCGCACGAGCGTGAGGAGCAGGCCATGAAGTACATGCTGCTGATGCAGTTCAGCGAGCAGACAGCGGACTTCCCGTCGATCGGGACCTGGGCGCCGGAGGAGATTCAGGCGCACATCGCGTTCATGCATGACGCGAACAAGAAGATCGCCGACGCGGGGGAGCTCGTTGAGGCACAAGGACTGGCCATGCCGGAACAGGCGCGGATCGTGCGTGCGGGGGAGGGGGGAGCGCCGCTGATCACCGAGGGTCCCTACCCTGAGACCAAGGAGTTCCTGGCGGGCTACTGGATCGTTGACTGTGACAGCCCTGAGCGGGCGTACACGATCGCCGCGCACGTCTCGGCCGCACCCGGCCCGGGCGGTGCTCCGTTGAACATGGCGATCGAGGTGCGCCAGGTGATGTCGGCACCGACCGAGGAGTTGTAGGCACTGGCCGCGACGGATGCGGACGCCCATGGCCTGCTGCGCGAACTGGCGCCGCAGGTCGTGGGTGTGCTCACCCGGCGTTACGGGGACTTCGACGCGGCCGAGGACGCGGTCCAGGAGGCACTGCTGGCCGCCGCGACCCAGTGGCCGGACGAGGGCCTGCCGCGAAATCCGCGGGGCTGGCTGATCCAGGTCGCGAGCCGCCGTATGACCGAGCAGGTGCGCAGCGAACAGGCGCGTCGCCGCCGGGAGGATCTGGCTGCCAGACGGGAGTCCGTCGACCGTCGGTCGGCGCCACCGGCCGATGAGGACCAGGCGCTGGACCGGGACGACACGCTGATCCTTCTGTTCATGTGCTGTCACCCCGCCCTGACGCCCGCGTCGGCGGTGGCTCTCACGCTGCGGTCGGTGGGAGGCCTGACCACGTCCGAGATCGCGCGTGCCTTCATGGTCCCCGAGGCGACGATGGCCCAGCGGATCAGCCGGGCCAAGCAGCGCATCAAGGCCTCCGGGATCCGCTTCCGGATGCCGGACCGCACCGACTGGGCGTCCCGGCTCGATGCCATGCTGTCCGTTCTCTATCTGATCTTCAACGAGGGCTACACCAGCAGCGTCGGCCCCGATCTCCAGCGCGTCGAGCTGTCCCGTGAAGCGATCCGGCTGGCCAGGGCTGTGCACGAGCACCTCCCCGATGACAGCGAGGTCGCCGGACTCCTCGCGCTGATGCTTCTCAATCATGCCCGCAGCCCGGCACGTACGGGCCCGGGTGGCGAACTGATCCCGCTCGCCGAACAGGACCGGAGCCTGTGGGACGCCAGCGCCATCGAGGAGGGCATCGCCCTGGTCACAGCCACCCTGCCCAGGGGCCCCATCGGTCCCTACCAGGTCCAGGCGGCGGTGGCCGCCGTCCATGACGAGGCGAAGAACGTCGAGGAGACCGACTGGCCGCAGATTCTCGCGCTGTACGGCGTGCTGGAACGCATCTCCGCCAATCCTGTGGTCTCACTCAACCGGGCCGTCGCCGCCGCCATGGTCCACGGCCCGGCCGCCGGGCTCGAGATCCTCAAGGCCATCGAGGCCGAGGGCAGCCTGGCAGGACATCACCGGTTGTACGCGGTTCGGGCTCATCTCCTTGAAATGACCGGCGACCGGCAGGCCGCCATCGAGAACTACAGCGCGGCGGCAAACCGTACGACCAGCCTTCCGGAACGACACCACCTCACCATCCGCGCTGCCCAGCTGGCCTCGACGCGCGAGCCGGCCCCGGAAGAGCCTGCACCGCAGGACAGGAACAGCCCTGCGACATGACCGTTCAGTCGATGGGAACCGCGGCCACGGCTCGGCCCCGGGAAGTTGACGGTGCGCCACTTGACGCCTTCAGGGAATGCCGGAGACGTGGCTGCCGCTGACACAACTCCTGCTGGGCAGACACGAACACGTGGTGCGGCCTTCGGCGACGACTTACCCACGGAAACCCCTTTCCCCGCAGATCCGGCTGCTTCACTATGGGCTCTTGTTTCCCACAGGTAACACCGGCGTGCGCCGCCTGGGCAGGTGGGTCGGTCGCGCCGTAGTGAACGAGGAGTCAGGTTGCCAGAACTCCACCAGGTCGGTCCGGATTCCGCGGACGAGAAGCCGGTGTACACCGCCCTGTCGGACGCGGAGCTCACAGAACGCATCCGCGCCGGTGCTCCGCCCGCCTATCCCGCCACCCAGGAGCTCAAGCGCCGCCACCTGCCCGCCGTCCTCAGCTACGCCCGGCTCTGCGCACGCAACCAGGTCGCCGGGAACCAACTGGCCGTCCAGGCCTTCGACCTCGCGGCCCGGGAGGCGTGCCGGGGCATCGAGCCCCGGGGGAACTGGCGTCACCATGTGCTGATGCTTGTCCAGCGGGTGGGTCTCACCTGGGCCGCGAGCGGCCGCCGGCACAGGCTCGAATCCGACTTCGTCGCATGGATCGACGACACTGCCGAGTTCGGCGCGACAGATCTGCCCGAGCCCCAGCGCCTTCGGCTCGAGGCGTCGTCGGCCATGCTCACCGGTTTCTACCGGCTGCCGCAGCTGACGCGGGGCGTCCTCTGGTACGCGGTGGTCGACGAGGAGTCGGACGCCACGGTCGCCACCTTCCTCAGCGTCCAGCCGAATATCGTTCCCGAGCTGCGGGACAAGGCACAGGACGCCATGCGCCAGGCCTATCTCCAGGCGTATCTGGAGCAGAGCGGGGACAGGAAGTGTCTGGGGTTCCGCCGCATCATCGAGGCGGCGGCGCGGCCGGGGGACCGGCGGCGCAGCGGGGATCTGACGATCCATCTGGCGGAATGCCCCAGCTGCACGCGGCTCGTCGCGGAGCTGACGCGGATGGTGGAGAACCCCCGCGCGGTGTTGGCCGAGGGCCTGCTCCGGTGGGGCGGAGCGGCCTACGCTGCGCGCGGTCCGGTGCGCGGACTGCTCGACGCCGTGCCCGCCCCGCCCGACCGGTCGAAGCCCACGGCCGGCATGTCGGCGTTCACCGCCTGGGCGACGTCGCCGCAGGGCGAGGGGGCGCCGCGGAACGGTGTGAGTCGGCTGTCCCGAACGGTCGTACTCGTCCTTGTGGCGGTCGCGACGGCCGTCGTCGCCGGCACTCTCCTGGCGACCGCATCCGAGGGCTCCGCTCCGGCACGCGACCGCGCGGAGCCTCCACTCCGGGATGCCTGGCCCACCGCGGCCGCGGCCGCCCCCGCTCCGTCGGCGAGCCCCACCCGGGAGCCGTCGAAGAAGCCCTCACGCTCGCCCGGCCCCAGCGCCTCGGCCTCTGCCTCCAGTCCTCCGGCTCCCCGTTCTCCGGCGCCCGCTCCGTCGAAGAGCGTCCCGCGCCGGCCGGTGCCGATCGTCCCGGGGGGTGGCTACACCCAGGTCGTCCACGCGGATTCCGGTCTGTGCCTGGACATTGCGAACGGTGTGATGGAGAACCGTACCGATGTCGTCGCCGCCCGCTGCACCGGTGCCCAGACCCAGCAGTGGAGCATGGAGTCCATCGGCCTCCTGCGAAGCAACGCGGACCCCGACTTCTGCCTGGACTCGCGCGGCGATACCGACCGCGGCGTCGGCATCTGGTCCTGCTCCTCCGTCAACGGCAAGAACGGGCTGAATCTGCTTTTCACGATCGACGGATCAGGAGTCATACGCCCCCGGGTCGCGCCGGACTTCGCCCTTGAACTCTCGGGCAGTTCCGAGGGCAGTCTGCTCGACTTCGACCCGGCCGACGGAGACAGCGACCAGCGCTGGACCGCCGGCCGGTAGTGCCGCGGGCCGGGTGCGGTGCGAATCGTCGCGGAGTGTCGTCGCCGTTCCGCAAGCGGATCGGGACCTGCACATCGCCGACACCGTCCACTGAGCGGCCATGGACCTGGGACGTTTCGTCGGCGATGCGCCAGGTGTGCGACCCGGCTCCGCGTCAGCAGAGCATGCTGAGTGCCCCCGGCTGCACTGTTGCCGTCACAGGGAGCGTCGCCTCGATCTCGCCGTCCGCCCCATAGGGGATTTCGCGATCGGCCTCGATGCGGATCTCTTTGCCCCGCAGGATCTCCACCTCCGGACGCTGCAGGTGTGCCCCTGTCTTGAGCTCATTCATGATCGCGAAAAACAGCCGCTTGGGTGCGTGCCGGATGACGACTACGTCCAGCAGGCCGTCGTCGAGCCGGGCGTCGGGGGCGATTTGGCGGCCGAACCCGTAGAAGCGGGAGTTGGCGGCCACGACCGTGTAGCCGCGTCGTTCGTGCAGCACACCGTCCACGGTGATGCGGTAGGAGACAGGCCGCCAGGTCAGCACGGCGCGCATGCCGCCCGCGTAGTACGAGGCGGCGCCCGTCAGCAGCCGGGCGGTGTTGGCGTACTGGTTGGCGACCGCGTCGACGCCCGCGTACACACTGCCCAGTACGCAGGTACCGGGGTGCACCGCAGATTCGACCCGGATGGTGTCGATCGCCCGCGGCGTGCCGTTGAGCAGCAGTTCGGCCAGGCCGGGGGCGTCGGTGGGAAGTCCGAGCGCGCGGGCAAAGTCGTTGCCCCGGCCGGCCGCGACGATGCTGAACACGGCGTCAGTGCCACTGAGTGCCCCGCCGACACAGCCGGCGATCCCGTCGCCGCCCACGGCGAGCACGACGTGCCCACGCTCGCCGGCCTGCTGTGCCACCTCCCGTGCGTGCTCCAGGCTGCGGCTGTACTGGGTGTCGAGCTGTGCCCCGGCCTCCCGCAGGAGGCGGGCCAGCGGGAGCAGGGCCGCTGTACCGCTGGAACCGCCTGCCGTGGGGTTGACGATGGCTGTGAAATGTCGCATGAAGGCGCCTCCGGTCGGCACGGGGCAAGTCAGCGGACGGGGATGAGGACGCCGGGGTTGAGGACTCCGGACGGGTCGATCTCGTTCTTGACGGCCTGCAGGATATGGACTCCGACAGGGCCGATCTCCCGCGTGTACCAGTCGCGATGGTCGGTGCCGACGCCGTGATGGTGGCTGATGGTGCCGCCGGCCGACAGGATCGCGTCGTTGGCGGCCTGTTTCGCCGGGGCCCAGTGGGCGACGGGATCATTCCCCTGCGCCGAGACCACGGTGAAGTACAGGGACGCGCCGTTCTCGTACACATGGGAGATGTGGCACATGACCAGGGGCGGGGTGCCCGCGTCGGTCAGGGTCGTGGTGAGTGCCTGGCGCACGGCGTCGTACAGCGCCGGCAGGCCGGACCAGAAGGTCGCGGTCTCCAGGGTCTCGGCGAACGCGCCGGCGTCCAGCAGCGCGTCACGCAGATACGGGGCGTTGTAGCGGCCGTGGGCCCAGCGTTCGCCCGGTTCCTCGCCGAGGAATTCACCGCCGCAGGCGAGCAGCACCTCCCGGGCCCTGCCGCGCCGGTCCGCAGTGTCCTCAGCGGTGCCCTCGTAGCCGGCGATTGCCATGCAGCCGGCCGACTGCGGGGCATCGGACCCTCCGATGGCGTCCGGCTGTGCGAGGCCGATGAAGGTCTCCGTTTCGTCCGACAGCCGTAGCACGGTGGGCTGCGGACCGTCCTGGGCGAGCTTGCGCAGTGCCAGCGAGCCCGCTTCGAAGGACGGGAAACGCCAGCCCTCGTAGATCCTGGTCTGCGGCACGGGCCGGAGACGTACGGTCACCGAAGTGATGACACCCAGTGCGCCCTCGGAGCCGAGGACCAGCTGGCGCAGGTCCGGGCCGGCCGCCGATCGGGGCGCGCGTCCCAGTTCCAGAGTGCCCTCCGGGGTGGCCACGGTGAGGCCCAGCACCATTTCGTCGAATCGGCCGTAACCGGCCGAGGCCTGGCCGCTGGAACGTGCCGCGGCGAACCCGCCGATCGAGGCCCACTCGTACGACTGCGGGAAGTGGCCGAGGGTGAAGCCCCGTGCATTGAGGAGCGCCTCGCACTCGGGTGCGCGCAGCCCCGGCTGCAGAACGGCGGTGCGGGAGACCTCGTCGAGGGCGAGCAGCTTGTCCAGTCGGCGCAGGTCCAGCGCGATGAAGCAGCGCTGCGGCTCCGGGGCCAGTCCGCCGACGACGGAGGTTCCGCCTCCGAACGGTACTGCGGACACTCCGTGTTCGGCGCAGACGCGCAGCACGGCGAGTACCTCGTCGTGGCTGCCGGGCAGTGCGACGGCTGCCGGGATGTCGTCGACCTCGCCGGCCCTGATGCGCAGCAGGTCGGGGGTGGACTTGCCCCGGGTGTGCCGGATGCGTGCCTCCGCATCGGTACGCAGATGCGCGGCGTCGCCCAGGCAATCGATGAGCGCCTTACGGGTCTCGTCCGTGAGGGGGGACTCAGGAGCGGCGATGCCTTCGATGTGCGCGGGTCCGCTCTCGCTGGGTGTCACGCCGAGCAGGTCGCGCAGCAGACCCACCACCGTGTCGGGCAGCGGGGCCGCCTTGGCCGGGTCGCCCCAGCCGCTCCACAACATGTCCACTTGGATCCTCACCCTCGGTTCTGCCGGTCGTAGTGCCGCACGGCCTGCACTGGTATTACACTGTGACAGATGACGCCCATTCGTCACAACCGTTCGGACGGAGATGCCGTTCTCGACGCGGCACGCGACTGTGTCCTGGCTGTCGGCGTACGCCGCACCACCCTCACCGACGTGGCCCGGCGCGCCGGAGTGTCCCGTATGACGCTCTATCGCCGCTGGCCGGACGTGCGGACCCTGGTCGGCGACGTGATGACCCGGGAGTGGATCGCACTCGCCGTCGGCACGATGCCCGGCCCGGAGCCCGGCGTCCCCACCCGGACCCGGCTCATCGACGGAATGGTCGCCGGAGTCACCGCCTTTCGCGCCCATCCGCTCTTCCGCAAGATCATCGACGTGGACCCCGAGCTACTTCTGCCCTACGTGCTCGACCACCGGGGCACCAGCCAGGACGCGCTGCTGGGGCTCATCACCGGTGCCCTGCGGGAGGGCCACGACGACGGTTCCGTCCGCCGGATGAACACAGATCTTCAGGCCCGCTCGCTGCTGCTCACCGCACAGTCCTTCACGCTCTCGCTGCGCACGATGACCGACGAAACCGACCCCGAACTCACCGAAGCGGCCTTCCTCGAAGAGCTGCGGACCCTTCTGGAGAGGACCCTCACGCCATGAGCAGCTCACGTGGCCGCGCTCCCGCCCCCTCCTCGCTCAGCGCGGCACGCCGACGCCGCGAGCTGGCCGAACTGGCCGACGGCCGCCAGGTCGACGTTCTGGTCATCGGCCTCGGCGCGACAGGCGCCGGAGCCGCACTCGACGCCGCCTCACGCGGACTGACCGTCGCCGCCATCGACGCCCATGACCTCGCCTTCGGGACCTCGCGGTGGAGCTCGAAGCTCATCCACGGCGGACTGCGCTACCTCGCCACAGGCCAGCTGGACGTCGCCCACGAAAGCGCCGTCGAGCGCGGCGTCCTCATGGAACGCACCGCCCCCCACCTGGTCCGGGCGCAGCCGTTCGTCCTGCCGCTCACCCCGCTGGTCTCCCGCCGCCAGGGCGCGCTTGCCTGGGCCGGGTTCAAGGCCGGCGACCTGCTGCGTGCCTCCGCCCATACCTCACGTACGACCCTGCCCGCTCCTCGAACCCTCTCCACGGTGGAGACGCGGCACATGATCCCGGCGCTGCGGCCGACCGGTCTGCGCGGTGGCCTGCTGTCCTGGGACGGCCAGCTCACCGACGACGCGCGCCTGGTGACCGCGATAGCCCGCACAGCGGCCGCGCACGGCGCCCGCATCCTGACCCGCACCCGCGCGCTCTCGCTGACCGGCTCCGGCGCAAGGGCCCGCGACGAACTCACCGGGGAAGAACTCCGGATCCGTGCCCGCACGGTCATCAACGCCACGGGAGTGTGGGCGGGCAGCCTCGTCGATGACGTACGGCTGCGTCCCTCTCGAGGCACGCATGTGGTCCTGCGCTCCGAGGAGATCGGCAGCCTCACCGCCGGTATGCACATCCCCATCCCGGGGGAATCCAACCGGTTCGTGCTCGTCCTGCCGCAGGGCGACGGCCGGGTGTACGTGGGGCTGACCGACGAGCCGATCGACGGCACCATCCCCGATGTACCTGAGGTGCCCGAGACGGACATCGGCTTCCTGCTCGACGTCCTGGGCTCGGCACTCGACGTATCCGTCGGCCGCGATTCGGTGGTGGGCGCATTCGCCGGGCTGCGTCCGCTCCTGGACACCACGACGTCGGACACCGGCCGCACCGCCGACATCTCCCGCAGGCACGCCGTTGTGACGTCGGCCGACGGTGTGGTCACGGTCGTCGGCGGCAAGCTCACCACCTACCGGCGGATGGCCCAGGACGCCGTCGATGCCGCCGTCACCGGGAGTGGTCTGGCCGCCGAACGGTGCCGCACCACCTCGATCCCCCTTGTCGGCGCCGCCCGGCCCGGCACGCTCGCCACGCTTGCCGCGCCCCGACGCCTGGTCCGCCGCTACGGATCCGAAGCCCCGGCCGTCCACGCCCTTGGCCTCGCCGACCCGTCCCTGGCCCTGCCCGTGGTTCCCGGGCACCCGGTCACCGGAGCCGAACTGCTGTGGGCGGTCCGCCACGAGGGAGCCCTCGACGAGTCCGACATTCTCGACCGGCGCACCCGTATCGGCCTCGTCCCGCACGACCGCCGAGCGGCGTGCGAAGCCGCCCGCGACGCACTCGCCCGCTGAGGGCCGTCGCTGTTGCCGCATGGCCGTGGGCAAGCATCGGAAGTGCGGCAACAACGGGGCCGAGAGCGGGCAGTCAGCCGTCGGCGGACCCCCGCGTCATGGGGGGTTCGGCGGGCGTCTCGGGGCGATGCCCGACCTGTCCTCGGGAGCCGGTGCAGATGTACGAAGTCGCCGCCGTGCGCAGGAACCAACGGCCGCTCTGCCACCGCACCATGTCCGACGGCATGCCGAGCCGTGGCGCGCCCGAGGCCTTCAACTCGGCCACGAAGCCCGGCAGTAGAGCGTCCAGCGCGAGCCTGCCGCCCTCGAGCAGTACATGGACGTGCCGGCCCTGGGGTACGTCGGGACGCGGCTCCGGGCCTTCGGGGAAGCGGTCGCGCTCGATGACCGTCACCTTGTCGGCGTGCCCGGCGAGTACGTGTGCCATCAGCATTCCCGCGAGGCTGCCCCCGATGACAACAGCGTGGTGCCCGCCCGCGCTCCGCCGTCAACTACCCCTCGGCCGAGCGTCGTCCACCATGCATCCGCCCCTCGTGGTCAGCGAGTCGATCCAGGACGGAACAGTATTCCGGGCCGGGGTGGATGAGTCACCGGCAGCCGGCCGTGGCTGCTTTCGCCGCAACCACGGATGCGCGCTCCCTCGACCCGGTTCTCCGTTCCGCCGAATGGCGGATGCCAAAGGCCGGGAGCACAGTGGAATGGGGGCCAGGGCGGTGGGGGACCTTTGTCAGGGTCCACTCCGCCGATCGAGGAACCGACTGTGTGCGGAGGATCTCCGATGGCCAGTATCGACCGCCCGGGCGCTACCACTGTGGAGGAGAGCTCCGCCGGGGACAGCGTGCGCGGCAGGACTACGATCGCCGATTCCGTGGTGTCCACTATCGCCGGAATCGCGGTGAGGGACACGTACGGCGTGCATTCCGTAGGCGGCGGGGCCTCCAGAGCGATGGGCGCGGTCCGGGACAAGGTGGCTCGGTCTTCCGACCTCGGTCGCGGTGTCAGAGTTGAGGTCGGGGAGAAGCAGACGGCCATCGATGTCGGCATCGTCGTCGAATACGGCATTCCGATCATGGAGACCGCCAAGAACATCCGCAGCAATGTGACGGACGCCGTGGAGACGATGACCGGTCTGGAAGTCGTCGAGATCAACATAAATGTGCTTGACGTCTACGTGCCAGGCTCCGACGAGGAGGAAGAGGGCGGCAGCGACAAGGGCGTCAGAGTGCGATGAGAGGGCAGGGCGCCCTCCGGGTTGAGAGTGCCGTCCGTCGCGTGGGAGTGCCCGGAAGACATTGACGCGGCCTCAACTGCGGCGAGAGACACGCCAGGGCGGTCAGTTCCAGCGCAGCAATCCTCGGGGTCTCCCCAACTCGCCTTCTCGGCACAGGCGTTGTCGACCCTCGGTGTTTTGTGTACGACCTTGCCCACTCGTGTACGCCCCCCGGGGGCGCCGTCGCGTCGTGCCCCGGTGCCGAATGTGGCGGGCCGCGCAGGCACGCGCTGGTCTGGCTCACGCGCTGGTCCGCCTCGCGCCGACCACCGACCGCCGACCGCCGATCCCGGAACTGGCCTCGCGCCGACCGCCGACCGCCGACCGCCGATCCCGGAACTGGCCTCGCGCCGGCCGTTGATCCCGAACCGGCCTCGCGAGCCGACCCTTGATCCCGAACTGCTCTGTCCCGCCCGGGACTCGGAGCCGCACGTGATCAGCCGGGACCGGTTCCTCGGCCACGGGCGCGCTCCCCGCAGGCGGGCCAGGGGACGATCGCGTCCGGCGATGTTAAGAAACTTTGACATGGTGTCTGTGTTGCTTTACATTCACGGTATGCCATTCGAAGAGAAGAGCGCATGGGTCATGGGGGTGCTCGCGGTCGGTACGTACACGGGCTACCTCGTCGTCATTCTTGGGCGGGCGGGAGACGCCCCCCTCGCCGAGGTGTCCTACAAGGCGGCGCTGCTGTGGGCCCTGGGTATTTCGATCGCAGCGTCGATCGTGATCCATATGGTCATCGGGATGTTCGGTCCGAAGGACGCCCGCAAGAAGGATCAGCGCGACAGGGAGATCAATCGGTTCGGCGAACACATCGGCCAGTCATTCGTCGTCATCGGGGGAGTAGCGGCGCTCGTCATGGCGATGGCCGAGACGGACTACTTCTGGATCGCCAACGCTGTCTATCTGGCGTTCGTGCTGTCGGCGGTCCTCGGTTCCACGGCCAAGATCGTCGCCTATCGCCGAGGCTTTCAGCCATGGTGAAGCCGACCAGGGTCACGAATGCGATCCGGGGCCTCCGGTTCACCCACGGAGAGATGACACAAGCGGAACTGGCAGAACGCATCGGTGTGTCACGCCAGACCGTCATTGCCATCGAACAAGGCAGGTATTCGCCTTCACTCGAAATGGCATTTCAGATCGCCAGGGTGTTCAGCGTCCCGCTCGACACTGTGTTCCAGTACCCGGACAGCGAAGGAAAGACACCATGAAGGCAGTAGTCCGGGAAACGTACCGGTCACCCGATGGCCTGGAACTCAAAGAGATCGACAAGCCGGTTGTCGGCGATGACGACGTTCTCGTACGCGTTCACGCCGCAGGCGTCGACCAGGGCGTCTGGCACCTCGTCACGGGCCTGCCGTACCTCCTTCGCGGCATGGGTTTCGGGCTGCGCAGACCCAAAAACCGTGTCCCGGGTCTGGACGTTGCGGGGAGAGTCGAGGCAGTCGGCCGGAACGTGATCCGGTTCCAGCCCGGTGACGAGGTGTTCGGCACCTGTTCGGGCTCCTACGCCGAGTACGCCTGCGCACGCCAGGACAAGTTCGCGCCCAAGCCGGCGAACGTCACCTTCGCGCAGGCGGCGGCAGTCCCCAGCTCCGCTTTCGCCGCCCTCCAGGGTCTTCGCCGTAGTGCACAGGTCCAGGCGGGGCAGAAGGTGCTGGTCATCGGTGCGGGTGGAGGCGTCGGGACGTTCGCGGTGCAGCTGGCCAAGGAATTCGGCGCGCACGTCACCGGTGTGTGCAGCACGAAGAAGACGGACCTGGTCCGCTCGATCGGCGCCGACGAGGTCATCGACTACACACGCGAGGATTTCGCGGACGGACCGAGCCGCTACGACCTGATACTCGACGCCGCGGGTGGTCGTTCGTTGTCGCACCTCCGGCGTGCTCTCGGTCCTCGGGGAACTCTCGTCGTCGTCGGATCGGAAGAGGGAGGACGGTGGGCCCAGGGCGTGGACCGCGCGCTCCGGGCGGCGTTGCTGTCACCGTTCGTGAGCCAGAAACTGAGGATGCTGGTGTCCACGGAGAATGAGGGGGACCTCCAGTTGTTGGGCAAACTGATCGAGGCCGGAAAACTCACTCCGGTCGTCGACAGGACGTACTCGCTGAGTGAGGTCCCCAAGGCCATTGAGTACTTGAGGGCCGGCCACGCACGCGGCAAGGTCGTCATCACGGTGTGAAGGAGCGCTGCCGCACTCCCCGCCCGGTCGCGCCGCCGAGCATGAGGCGGAGCCACGCTCCACGGTCGGGTACGGGGTGTGAGCCCGTACCGGACCCGCGGTACTCCCGTACCGGACCGGAAGCGCGCAATCAGGTGGCGCCCAGGACGCTGCCGTGCAGCCGTCCTTCCGCGTAGTCGCAGGTGCCTTCCGCCTGGAACCGCAGCGCCGCCCGCGTCGCCTCCGCCCCCAGGCCGTGCAGCTGTTCCGCGACTACCCCCAGCCGCAGAGCGACGGCCTCTCTGCGGCGGAGGTGGTGGCCGTGAACGCATGAGCGACACCCGTCCGACGGTACGCAGGGAGAGCCTCCGCCCAATCGGGGTACCTGTTCTGAGGGGAGGACGGAGATGGGAGAGGCCGTGCATACCGAAATGTGGGTGGCGGTGGCGGCGGTCGCCGCGGTCCTGATCGTGACCACCGTCGTGCTGGCCGGCGTACTCATGGTCAGACTTGTGAGGGCACGGCGGCAGCTGAGGGATGCCGGAATTCCGGTGGAGAACAAGGCGGTCTTCTGGGGTGCCTTGATCTATCTGGTGTGTCCGGTCGATCTGCTGCCCGACCCGGTGCTCCTCGACGACATCGGGTTTCTGCTGCTCGCGCTGCGCTCACTCCAGGCTGCGGCGGAACGAGCCGACGTGGTCCACCGACGCTGACTCTCCGGTCCGACGCCGGGCGGAGTGTGCGGCGACGTGTGTCTGCGACCAGCCGGACAACAGGCCGACGTATCCCGGTTTTTCGAACTCCTGACGTATCGGGCCGGATAGTCCCTATTCTTGGCGTCTTGCCGGGCCCGTTTTTGGGGGGTGCCCGGCCTGACCCCGAGGGATGTTCATGCTCCGTACCCGTTCCATAGCCGCTGTCTCAACCGTCGCGGCCTTCGCCGGCCTCATAGCCCTGCCTTCGCCTGCGCAGGCGGCCGGCTCGGTCCACCTGTACAAGATCTACTACGACAGCCCCGGCTCGGACCGTGGCGCCAACTCGAGCCTGAACGCGGAGTTCGTGCAGATCCGCAACACGACCGGCGCGGCGGTCAGCCTGAAGGGCTGGGTCCTGGTCGATGCGTCCAACCACAAGTACACCTTCGGCACGTACACCCTCGGGAAGGGCAAGACGGTGACGGTGCGCACCGGGAAGGGCACCAATACTGCGGGCAACCGCTACCAGGGGCGTGGGTGGTACGTGTGGAACAACGACAAGGACACCGCCACCCTGAAAAGGGCGAACGGGACGAGGAACTCGCCGTTCTGCGCGCGCAGTTGCCGCCGGGCGTCAACGAGGCGCTGCTGGCACACGAGAAGGCCGGGACGACGGACACCCCCGACT